>JBJXGZ010000139.1:0-18969 GCA_046160625.1 Saprospiraceae bacterium | reverse complement strand
GATTACACGGATTTAATACACAAAGTAAAACAAATCCGTGTAATCCGTGTCCAATCCGTGTCATCCGTGGCCCCTTTGTATATATCCCAAAATCCGTGCCATCCGTGGCCCCTTTGAAAGGAGGGAGGGTGGGATCACTTCATCAAGGTCACATTCCCTTTGCCCTCGAATATATCACCATTGCCGCAAGTCAACCAAACATACCAGGCAAAGGAATCAGGCGTAGATTCCTTGCCTTTGTAGGTGCCGTCCCAACCTGGATCGTTTGGGTTATCTGTCTCATAAACGATCTCTCCCCAGCGATTCCAGACAATCATTCTCAATTCCGTCATCCCATCTGCACGTACAATAAACCGGTCGTTTTTCTCATCGTTATTGGGTGTGAACGTATTTGGAACAAAGACAAATGGGGAAACACATTCACTCTCTCTGAAGTGTACGGTAACCGAATCAATCGCAGTACAACCGTCAGAGGTGGTCACCGTTACGGTGTAGGTGGTAGTCTCCTTTGGAGATGCCTCCATTTGGGGCGAATTCGGGTTGGTAACACCGACAGGCCACCAGGAATAACTGATCACATTGCCATTTCCGCCTGGTGTTGCAGTAAGAAGGGTGATAGGATTTGTAAAAGACAAGCTATCGGGCGCGGCTTCTGCATCCACCGAAACGGTGGTCACATAAATAGTAGGGAACACCAGAGATGCCGTGCAGCCAAACTGGTTGGTTACAGTGACCGAATAAGTGGTTGTTTCTGAAGGGGATACAATGGGATTCGGCATATTTGGCAAATCAGGCTCCCAATCATAATTCACCAGAATATGATCGGGGTTTAGATTCATCAGTATCAAGGTGGTTTCCTCTCCCAGGCAGATGTTTGTATCTGAGGGCATGATTTGAATCTCCGGAATTTCCAGCTCAATTCTGATGGAATCTACATCAAAACATTCAGCGGTAGTGCGGACGTAGTAGGTATGGTTGGGCAACACCCGTACGGTGTCAGTTGTGGCAAAAATTGGGTCAAAATCTGGCGAACTGGACCATTCAAATCCTGTTGCGCCATTGCTTTGGGCTGTTAAGGACAAGGTGTCACCTGTACAAACAATTAAGGTATCTGCGACAAAGCTCACATCACTGCCGGGCTTGAAGCTTAGGTCCACTGTATTTAGGGTGGAGCAGAACAGCCCTTCCTTGATTTCCACGGAATAGCTCGTTGGCACCGAAGGGGAGACCACCGGAGTTGGGTCGAGCACATTCAGGGTAGAATCAAAGGGTACGGATGTCCATTGGTACGACGCGCCCAAGTCATAACCACCGGGATTCAATTGAATTGAATCGCCGGGGCAGATTTCTAAGGCATTAGGGATGGTATCCTGGATAATATGGATCACCAATTGCATACTGAACGTATCCCGACACATATTGATATCCTGGACAATCAGCGTTGCCGTCACAGTATCTTCCTCGGAATAGGTCACGATTGGGTTTTGCTGTGAAGAACTTGCTGGTATTCCATTGGCAAATGTCCAGGCCCAAACCACGGAATCAGATTGCAGGAGATTGGTGAATCCACTAAACTGAATTTCGGCCTGGTCTACACATTTTATGGAAATTGCAGTGAGACTTGCTTCAATCGGCGCTGCGTTTACATGGATCGTTGAATCCCAGGCGGGCGTACACTGTAAGTTCGACGTAAAGACCACGTAGTATTGTCCGGCAGGATTGTATGTGTGGACAGGATTGGGATCATTACTGGTTGTACCATCACCAAAATTCCACACACCAGATATGAGGCTGTCACTAAAGAAACTCACTTCAAGTCCGTTACAGAGGTCGGCTGAAATAAGCCCTTCGAGGTTAAACCCGGGGAGAATTTCAACTTGAAAGGAAAGGGTATCCGAACAAATTACATTGGTTACAATCACAGTAACAGTGTATGTGCCCGCTGGCCCTGTTAGTATTGGATTTGCAGCAGTGGAGTCACTGAGCACTGCGGGCGCTTCTACGGTCCACAAATAGGTCAAACTTGCAGATAGCGGGGTGGAAATCACAGACAAGGGCAGGGAATTTCCCTCACAAATGCTCAAAACAGCAGTAGGGTCAATATTAATCTCAATGTCAAAACCTGTTACAGAGACTTCTTCCTCAACGATACAACTATCACCGCTAATTGCTTTAACGATATAAATTTGGGTAGTATCGGTGACTAGAACGGTGATAGTGTTGCCGTCAAAAGCGATGTCTCCTTCAAGTATCCAGATAATGGTAGCGGGTATATTGGTACTGGCTGTGATGGTTACAGAATCGCTACAAGTACGTATCTCCGTCTCTGAAAGAAACAATTCGAGCACTACGGTTGGCGCAACCGTAATGCTGTCGGTGGCTGTACAGACATTGCCGTCGGTAGCAGTGAGTACATATGTCGTGGTAACTGAAGGGTGGACCAGGACGTTGAGCGAGTCCGGGTTCAGGGTAACTGCGGGAGACCATATATAGGTGTGGGTAGGGTCACCGCCGCCAAAAACCTGAATGCTCACAGAGTCGCCCGAACAGTTAATGGTAGTCGAATCGAGGTGAAGTGTGAGGTCGGGATAACCCGGAACATTGTACTCAATGGTCGTAGTGTCTTTGCAATTCAGACTGGAGGTGACTATGAGTTGCACGGTAATAGTTTCATCCACGGGGAGTGGGAGCGTAATGGTGTCCTGGTTGGATATTACATAACTTACCGTTGGCCCTGTCAATATCCAGGCAAAGGAGCTTATTACGTCGTAAAGGTCGTTGGACTGGTTGATGAACTGCACAGAGCTGATGCTGTCGCCGCAAACCAGCACATGTCCTCCGTCAATAATCGCATTGGGTGCAGAAAGGAGGTCGATATTAATCGTCGCTTCAGCCGTGCAACCAACAGAATCTGTCACAATCACTGTATAAGCGCCTGTGTCAAGGCCCATGATATTTTGGTCATTTCCAATCAAAACGTTGTCACTGTTGTACCAGGCGTAGGTATAAGGTGGTGTGCCGATGGATCCGAGGGCTGAGGCGCTGCCAAAATCACCTGGGCATATTATATCGTTGACTGATACAATTTGGACATCAAGCGAGCCTATATCGATATGCACAGAATCAACGCCAAAACAGTCTGCGCCAGTCGTGCGCACATAAAAAGTGCCGGGAGGTAGCACCAGTACGGTTTGCGTGTTACCAAAAATGACACTGAAATCTGGGAAAATAGACCACTCATACCCGGTCGCGCCATTGCTCTGCGCCGTGATGGACAAAGAATCGGGTGAGCAGGCAACCATATCGTCTGGCAAGGTTACTTCAGCACCAGGTTTTAGGTTCACTTGCACAATGTAGTCCACGGTGCAAAGCCCTTTAATAATCTGAACGGTATAAGTCGTTGCTACTAAAGGATAAACGGTTGGGTTTGGAATATTCGGGATCAGCGTTGAGTCGAATGGCACGGAAGTCCAGAAGTAACTTGCACCGAGGTCAAATCCTCCGGGGTTCAATTGAACTGAATCGCCAGGGCAAATCTGGGCAGCGTTCGGGATGGTATCGTGGACAATGGTGGCCGTCAATTGCACGCTGGTTGTGTCGAGGCAATTATTGATGTCCTTTGTAATGAGTGTCGCTGTAATGGTATCCTCCTGAGCAAGCGTAACAATCGGGTTTTGCAGGGTCGAAGTAGTAGGTGTGCCGTTGGTGAAAGTCCATGCCCAGGAGACGATCAAAGAGTCTGGGCGATTGGCGGAACCAAGGAACTGGATTTCGGCCTGGTTAATGCAATCCACATAGTTGTGAGCGATTCCAGCTATCAGTGTGTCGGCAAAAATCGTAATCACAGAATCCCAGGTGATCAGACATTGAAGGCTGACAGCGGGCGTAAAGACCACATGGTAAACCCCTGCAGAATCGTAAATATGGACAGGGTTGGTTTCGCTGCTTAAGGGGCTGCCATCGCCGAAATTCCAGGTGCCGTCTATGCCGCTGTTGTTGAAGAACTGCGCGTGTAGCCCATCGCACAGATCGGCCAGAAACTGTCCGCTAAGATCTGTGCCAGGAAGGATTTCCACTTCAAATGAAAGGGTGTCAGAACAAATCACGTTGGTCACGATCACAGTCACGGTGTAGATGCCAGGGGGACCTGTGAGTATTGGATTTGCAGCCGTCGAGCTGCTGAGCACCGCAGGCGCTTCAACTGTCCACACATAGGTCAGGCTGTCCGACATTGGCGTGGAAATCACGGACAAGGGCAGGGAACCGCCCTCACAAATAGTCAATACGGCGTTGGAGTCAAGGCTGATGTCAATCCCAAAGCCTGTAACCGAGACCTCTTCCTTTAGGACACAACTATCACCGCTAACAGCTGTAACGGTATAAATGCTGGTGATAGCAGTAGCAGGCACAGTAATAGTGTTGCCGCTGAAGGCGATATCACCCTCTAACACCCAAATAATGGTGGAGGGGATATTGGTGGTTGCTGTAATTGTAACAGAATCCGCACAGGTTCTTATAAGTGTTTCAGAAACATACAACTCAAAAAGCCCATAAGGAGAAATGGTGATGCTGTCGGTGGCGGTACAAACATTGCCGTCCGTTGCGGTCAACACATAAGTGGTTGTCACAACAGGGTTGACCAAAACGTTGAGCGGGTCGGGGGCGAAGGTCACTCCAGGAGTCCAAACATAGGTGTGGGTTGTGTCGCCTCCAATAACGAGGATGCGCACCGAATCACCCGCACAATTAAGGGTCGTTGAATCAATGACAAGGCTGAAATCAGGGTAACCTGGAACATTGTACACCAGCGTAGCAGTATCCGAGCAGCCTAGGCCTGAAGTAGCAATAAGCGTTACCGTAATCGTATCATCTACAGGAAGTTGGAACGTAATTTGGTTCTGCTGTAAGATCGTTGTGTTAATATTTGGTCCATTGACCACCCAAACCAGGGAGGTAATGGTATTGTATTGATCAGTAGAAGCATTGAGGAATTGAACGGTGCTTAGGCTGTCGCCACAAATCAAAACATTCCCACCAACAATGGCCGCATTCGGCGCTGAAAGGATGCCAATGTCTGCCACCGACGTTGCTTCACAGCCCAGGGAGTCCTCAACTATTACCTGATAGGCGCCGGGGTTTAAACCAAAAATGCTGGAAGAATCGCCAAATAAAAGATTGTTGTGGTACCAGGTGTAGGTATAAGGCGGTGTTCCATTGGATGCTACAGCTGTTGCGCTGCCAAAACCTCCTTCACAGAGGATATCAACATCAGTAACTGCAATTTCAATGATATTGTGCGCACCAACAACTCCGGAAGCCGTGCCGCTGCAACCCGAGACCGGGTCTGTAACGGTTACAGAAACGATGGTGCCAACAGCGAGGCCTGTCAACTGGATCACGCCGGTAATGTGTGTCACAACGGAATCCGGAGTAACTTTAGTCCATTCGTAAACATAACCACTTCCTGGAGGGCTTACCACTGCGGTAGCTGTTGCATTATCAATGCCAGGACAAGTAGCACTGGTCACCACCATTTGAACATCCAAGCCCGTAGTAGCCGGGATATTTACCCAAATATCTTTTTGACACAGGTTTGCATCAAATACGCATACATAATACTGGCCGGGGGCGAGACCTGTTTGAGAAGGACCGCTGAGCGGCCCGGGAGTCCATGTATAGGTATAAGGAGGCGTACCGCCAGATGCCTGAACGGTTGCGGCCCCATTGTTGTTTCCTCCGCAAGCGGGGGTCAGCCAGACAATGGTAGCTTCCAGCGGCGTGGGTATATCCACTTGATCAGAATCTATTGCAGTACAACCATTTGCGCTGGTCACTGTGCAAAAATATGTGCCGGCGCCTACTCCAGTCACCAATTGTGAAATGGCGCCATTGCTCCATGAAAACGTATAAGGAGTAACGCCGCCCGTAACGACAGCATTTAGCGCACCACCATTTGGATAAATTGAGCAAGGGATATCCGTTGCGATTACTTCTACCGTTATGGGTGAGGCAACGGTATAATTTCCTACACCCGCACACCCATTCGCGTCTGTTACCGTGACAAAATAATTGCCTGGCGCCGTGACTGCAACAGTAGCTGTGGAAGAAGAATTAGGCCCATCCCAAGCGTAAGAATAAGGGGCTGTTCCTCCGTAACCAGTTGCGGTGAGCGTTCCGCTTGCTCCGTCACAACCCACATTGTTTGAGGTAATGGCCACAGTAACGGCGCTCGGTTCTGACACCGCAATACTACCAGACGCCGTGCTCGAAGTAGCATCCGTGACGGTCACGGTGTATTGCCCTGCTCCAATACCAGTACAAGTCTGTGTCGTTTGGCCATTGTTCCAATTATAGCTATATGGAGATGTGCCTCCAATGGCAAACACCGTTACCGAACCATTGGTGTAACCGTGGCAGCTTGGATGAGCAATGCTAAAGGTCATCTGAATTTGCGCCAAGGCCACATTGGCCGAAGCCAATAGTGTTATTAAAACGACCGTAAAAAGGCTTTTTTTCATCACAATGTTTATTTTGATGGTTCTGGTGAATTGGGTGCATTATCAGAACTTGCCAACTCCAACAAGTGCGAATTTTTTGTGAAGAGGTATAAATCTTCAGTCAAGGTCAGTATGATGGGGATGGTGGGGTATAACACCTTGTTCTCTGGATTTTAATTCCGGAAATTTCTACCCTTCGTTCCCGGGATGCCCGTACATCGTAAACGGATGTGCGGAAATTTTTGGTGTCCTCCGCTTCTTTGCCTTTGTACTTCGAATCGTTCTCCCCATTGGGCTTTCTGCTAAACTTAAGTTGCCCGGTATTGTCGGGTTTATAATAGCCTACAAACTCTCCAGGGTTTGCTGGATCGGGTTTGTACAAGAAGGCACCATCATCAAAGATTACAAACATATTATAGACTGAGGCGATACGGCGATTGGTTAAATGGAGGTTATAATCAGGGTTTGAAAGGGGCGATGCAAAACCTTGGATATCAATAGTAACGGTAGCCCCTTGGTCAAGTACGGTTTTAAGAGTTTCTGTGAAATCCAAGAATCGTCGAAAGTTAGCCACAGCTTCGTTTTCAAAGAAGTTGTGGACCAAAAGCGAATCATCTATACGCTTTTGTCCTTTTAAACCCTTGATATATTCTGGAATAAAAACGTCTCTATTCCTTATGGCATAAGCAGCAAAAGTTTTTTGGTAGTCAATCAAAACACTATCCTGATACTTGGGGTCTTTTGGATTTTTAAGAAGTGCGTCCCTCATCTCGACCAAATAAGGGCTGCTTCCATAATCAACCAAGACCTCATTATATTTTGTCCGCTTTGGGTAGTCGTTGTCAAAGTAGAAAATGATCGTGTCGAAATTTGCAAAGGGATCCGGGCGCTCAAGCCTTAGTTCGACAAAGAGTGTGTCGCTGTCTACCAGGCCTTTTGTTGAAACAATGCGGGAGGTGTCCGGCCTTTGATAGCCATACTTACTCATGATCACCTGGTATTGTTGCTCAAAATCAATCGTGTAGACTTGAATATTGGAATTGGATGGCAACAGGTCAGTTCGTGACTTAGCAGCGTTTGTAAGGTTGATAAAGTTGGCGGTCGCACCATAAATGGGTTCCCCGGTTTCGCAGTCCCAAACGGAGGCAACAAGTTTTAGGTGCGGCATGAGGTAGAGTCTTTTCACGATCTCCTTTGGCCAAACCTCATCAGGTGTTTTGAAAGCCAAGGTATCAGATGTGAAATCCATTTTATCAGCGATCAACACATACTCTTTATCCAGTTTTACCTCGAAAGAATAGGAGCTGGAGGCGTCAGGCTGCGGGTTAGCCACAGCGACAAGTTCGCCGTTCGATCCCTTTTCATAAAGGGTGATACGAGTAAAGGGCAAAACCGCTCTGGTAATTTTATGATGGCCGATTGCCCTCAATATTGGCCGGATAAATTCAGCGCTATAAATATCGTAGCAGCAACCTTCTTCTGATTTGTTGCTGTTCCCGCGCAAGTTATTGCTGAAATAGGCTTTATTGCTTTCTTTGTCGAGCGTAAAGAAAACATCGTTCGCATAGCTATTTATGGGTGTGCCCATGTGCATTGGCTTCCCCCATTTTCCCCCAGCCGCATATTTTACCTTATATACATCAAAGCCCCCAATGGTTCTCAAGAGGGTATCTGTACCATCTGTACTAAAATACAGATTACTGGAAGGTTCGTGATAAAAGGGCGTAACATCATCGCCTTTCGTGTTGACAGCAGTGAGCGGGAATGCCGGACTAAGACTGTCTCCAATTACCCGACTGAACCAGATGTCGCGGCCACCTTTGCCGCCAGGACGATCGCTTACAAAAAACAATGTCTCATGTTTATCACCGGGCAGGGTGCCTATGCTTGGTTCAGTATTGGTAAAACCTGGCATATTTACTGCATTGAGTTTTTCTGGCTTCCCCCATGCCCCGTCGGACTGTTTTTTGCAACGGTACAGGTCGAAGCGGATGGTTGCAGAATCGCGCACATAATCGCCGAGCGTGTAGTACATCACATTTCCCGATTTGCTGTAACTGTAATGAGCCATGTGTTGGCGCTTCATCTCATTGAACTTCGATTCATCCAATCTATTGACAGCCATTGAGTCTCCAGGACCAAGTTGCCCGTCAAGTCCGCTCGCTGTCAGAAGTTTTATGGTATTCCGTTTTGGATTGGCCCTGTCTTTTTTGAAATCAAATCGGTAGGCAGAAAAGAATAGTGAATCTCCGTCGGGTACTGAAGCGTACTCTGCAAAATCCAGCTTGTTTACATTGAGCGTATCCAAAATAACAAAAGAACCCTCTACTAAAATATCGAGGCGGTGTTTTGTTGAATCCATTGCCCAAACACAATCCTTTATACGGGCCGCGGCTTCTTTTTTCGCTGTTCCAAGTGCGGCGGAACCACTCGGCTGCGCCGCTATTTCACTAAATAGTTCAAGTGCATCGCCATAAAGGCCCTTTCGGTATTTTACTTCTGCCAAGCGCATTTTTGGAAAATACTCAGGTGACGGGCTTATGCCATGGTCAACCAAGCGTTGAAAAGTAGCTTCGGCACTGTCTAATGCAGCAATCTCAAACGCGGATTCCCCATATCCTTTCAGAGCCTCCACTTTCAAAGAATCGACCTTCAAAACAAAACCGTAATACGTCTTTGCCGCGAAGAAATTCTGCTTTCCAAAGGCCTTATCAGCCGTTTCCATTATTTTTTTCAGGGAGGGGCCGCGTTCACGATCCTCAATTTCGTCGAGACGATCTGAAACTACCGTTCGGCTTTTCGCAGGGTCGGTCTGGCGTGCGGTGGAATCTGGCGTTTGCCCCCAAGCGACCTGTGTGCTCAAGGTTAAAATCAAGAAAAGATATTTTGCGCAAATGTGCTTCATTGTAGCGAATATTATTAATGAGGTGATGGAGTGATAAAGCGATGAGGTGATATTTTGGAGTCAAATCACTTCATCGCTCCATCCCTTTATCCTTTCATCAAATTATAGGGCAGGATTTGTATTTATCCATTGGCTTTACCTTGTAAAGGCGATAAATCAGCGAGAATTCAGGTCCGCCGCGGCGATTGGAAACCAGTTCGCCTGCACGGGAAAACGCGTCCCAATCGAATGTGGCGCCAAATGTCCAGGTGCTGTAATGTACTTCAAAACGCGGCACTAAAGCATTGTTGTAGCGATGCCGCCAATCTAATCCGATTTGCACGGCGAATTCTTTGTAACGAGTTTTACTGCAGTGCCTGCGAAGCCCGACACCATATACGATCTCGCTGTATTTTCCTTGTTGCTGATAAAGCCCTTGTGCGAGAAAATCAAACCGTTCGGTCAATTGTACCAGACCCAGTCCGTACAAAGTAAGTTTGTTGTATAAGCGTACATCGTCCGTGTTCGTAACTGATGATGCCCAAAAATCATGCTCAGGACGGTTGAGGTGGTGAATCGCTCCTCCGATATCAAGTCGGTTGCGCTTTTTGGGCGATTGAATCCTAAAGTTCGCACCTGCGCTGAGATCAAAATATTTAAGATTGGTAACAGTCAAGTCTTCGGAGATAGCCGCTCCCGGATCGTACATCCCGTCAATGTATTGTTCATTCAGGGTGATTTGATCCGAATCGAAGGAGCGCTGGCCAAACATCGGCGTGGCGCCCAGCGTGAGAAAATTGTTTTTCCCTATTGGCCAAGTCAACGCAATGGGGATTCCAATTTGCAAAGATTTTAATGCGAGTGAACCTTGTTTGTCATAGTTGACCAGGAGAGAGGCAGTTACAAATTTGTTGTACTTGCCTTTGGATAAGTAAACCTTGTTCTCTACCGAGCCTGAAAAGGTTTTGTAAGGCACCGGCACAGTGCGCCATTGTTTGCGGTAGTTGCCCACAAAGCGAAGGTCGCCACCAAACACTCCGGCAAGCCCGGGATTGAGGTTGAGGGGTGAATTACCATATTGCGAAAAGTGTATGTCCTGGGCAGTTAGGCCAAGTGCCGACAAGAGGAGCGCAAACAAAGAAATTCCGCGCAAAAGGAGGGATGGCTTTGTAGTAGTGTTCACAAGCATATTGTTTAGCATTTGAATCGCCTTGTAGTAGTGCAAAATTGATGCCTACAAAGAGTCCATTGAAGTCTTGTTTTGTCGTGAATACGGCATTAACCATTCAAATGACGAATCATCGACTGCAAAACCCAAATGGGTCCGGTAAATTATTATTATTAAGGGAGGGACATTAGAGCTACAATAATTGCAGATCAGCTGCTAATCAGTCCATGAGACGGTAGGAAACTACTGGTAAAGGTAATGCCCTACCACAGTTATTCAATTGTTGAGCCAAAAAATATAGTAAAAGTTTTGTCAGAGAAATGACGTTTCAAACTTTGGCCAACTTCCACTTTCCTTTTTTGAACAGCCAAACAGCAGCTAGTGCCATGCCCGATTCTGCAATGACGATACTCCAGTAAACGCCTGTTTCCCCCCATCCGAGATGAAGCGCGAGTAACCAGGCCAAAGGCGTTTCTACCATCCAGAAAAAGACGAAATTGAGCAGGGTAGGGGTGAATGTATCGCCTGCACCATTGATCGCTTGAGTTAACACCATGCCCCAACCAAAAAAAACATAGCCTCCTGCGACGATGCGAAGGGCAAGCGATCCTGAGGCGACTACCTCAGGAGTGTCGGTAAAAAACAGTATCAGCTGTGGTGCAGCAATCAAGCAAATGACCGCAATGAATGCGAGAAAAAGCATGTTGAAATAGCCTGCACGCATCGCTGATTTTTCTGCCCGATCCGGATGACCTGCACCCAAATTTTGACCCACCAGCGTGGCGGCAGCATTAGCCATGCCCCATGAGGGCAGGATACAAAAGATTACAACCCTGATTGCGATCGTATAACCCGCTACTACTTCTTTGCTGATTTGACCCAATATGAAAACCATGAAAATCCAGCTGGCCGATGCGATTAAATATTGCCCGGTGCTTCCCGATGCCACCCTGAGGAGGGTAGCGATAATGCCCATATTTGGGCGCATCATTGCCCATCTCAACTTGACAATTCTTCCAACTTCAAACAATTGCCACAACTGATAAACCACACCGACCGAGCGCCCTATCGTAGTAGCTACGCCGCTGCCCAAAACACCCATGGCGGGGATCGGGCCAAGCCCAAAAATGAAGATGGGACAAAGCACAATATTCACCGCGTTGGCAAGCCAGAGCGCCCGCATGGCGGTGGCCGCATCGCCCGCTCCACGGAAAATTCCGTTGAGCATCCAAAGCAACAAGATGGGCAAATTGCAGGTCAAAAGCAATCTGGTGAACTGATGGCCGGTGGCAGAAACACTTTCGTCATGCGCCATCAAGCGCAGGATATCTTCTGCATAAAAGTAGCCCGGAATAGCAATCAACACTGAAATGATGACCGCAATCAGAATAACCTGCGCACCCGCCTTTGCAGCGGCCTGGCGGTCCCCTTCGCCGATTCGTCGCGCAACCATGGCCGTAGCGGCCGCGCTCAAACCAATGGCGATGGAATACACCAATGTCAATACAGACTCAGTGATTCCCACCGTCGCAATGGCTTCAGGGCCTATTTTCGACACGAAAAAAATATCCACCACCGCAAACAGCGATTCCATCGCCATTTCCAGAATCATTGGTATAGAGAGAAGCACAATGGCGCGGTCAATGCTGCCTTTGGTAAACTCTTGCTCTTCGCCGTTGATAGATTGTCGGATTATGCGCAAGACCCGCTGGAAGCGGGATTCGGAATTGTTAGTTTCTGTCATAAAAGGCTGGGCATCGCAATGCGGCACAAAAGTATTATTTGCTCAACAAAATGTTTTAATTATTCTGCTTTGATGTTGCGTATATGGAAGATTAATGAATCGGGCAATAAACCGATGTTTCACAATCGTAGTTCCCCAACCTTACCTTCGTTTTTTTGTTTTCCAAAAAAAGTACGCCGGAACGCTGTTCCGGCTTGAACAAACTGCCGGAACAGCGTTCCGGTGTACACAACATGAACACATCCGAACTCCTCCAACGCGCCCTCCGCCTCGAATGGCTCACACCCGAAGAAGGCGTTTTTCTCTTCGAAAATGCGTCCACTACCGAACTGATGTATGTCGGCAATGCTATGCGTAATCACCACGTACCAGGAAATACTGTTACCTGGATTATTGACCGTAACTCGAACACGACTAACGTCTGTATTGCCAACTGTAAGTTTTGCAATTTTTACCGCAGACCCGGCCACGAGGAAGCCTATATCACCACGATGGAGGAATACCGCGTTAAAATCGAGGAAACTTTCCGACTTGGGGGTGAGCAATTGCTTCTGCAAGGGGGACACCACCCAGACCTGGGACTGAAGTTCTATTCCGATATTTTCCGTCAATTAAAATCGGAATATCCCAACCTGAAACTGCACGCACTCGGGCCGCCAGAAATTGCGCACATCGCCAAACTGGAGGGCATGAGCCACTTTGATGTGTTATCCGCATTGAAAGATGCCGGGCTTGACTCGCTTCCAGGCGCAGGTGCAGAAATCCTGGACGACCGCGTGAGGCGATTGATTTCCAAAGGAAAATGTGGCGGTCAGGAATGGCTGGATGTAATGCGGGCAGCGCATAAACTGAACCTGACCACCTCGGCCACCATGATGTTCGGACACATCGAGACGAATCTGGAGCGGATGCAGCATTTTGCAGCACTCCGTCAGGTACAGTCGGAAAAGCCCGCCGATGCAAAAGGTTTTCTGGCCTTTATCCCATGGCCTTTTCAGGATGAGGACACTATTTTGCGGAAAATCAAACGCGCCAGAAACGCCGTAACAGGCGACGAGTACGTGCGCATGATTGCCATGAGCCGCATTATGCTGCCCAATGTCGTCAATATCCAAGCCTCCTGGTTGACGGTGGGAAAGCAAGTCGCGCAGGTTTGTCTACACGCAGGCGCGAACGATTTTGGAAGCATCATGATCGAAGAAAATGTGGTTTCAGCGGCTGGTGCACGATTCCGATTTACGGCAGACGGTATTCAAGCGGCGATTCGCGAGGCGGGTTTTGTACCCCAATTGCGCAACCAGCAGTACGAGTTTAGGGAATTGCCGAAGGGCATGGTGCAACAGGAATTGGATCGAGCGACAATGCTGGTTGATTAATTCTTTCCATCTGTCGCCAATCCGTCACATTCATTTTCTCAGTAAAGGGTGAGCCGCGCTACTTTCGCCGAACAATAAAATCGATTTAATTATGCGCAAAACAATTTTACCCGCTTTACCCGCCGTAGCTTTAGCGAAGGCGGGCTTTCTTGTTTTATCAGTAAGCCTTCTCCTCCCGCTCACCCTCACCGCCCAACAAAACTACTACTCCGTCAAATTCCCCGACGACCGCACGATTATCAGTTGCGGTGGCACGGCCGACACTACCTGGCCTGAAATCACCTATCTGGGCAATTGTAGTTTCAATGTCGGCGTCTCTGTGAAAGACCAGGTTTTTAACCTCAACAGCACTGGTGGATGCAAAAAAATCCTGCGCACCTGGAAACTCATATGGTGGTGCGACTACAACCCTAACTGGCCAGCGCCCACTTACATTGAAAACCCGGGCAATACAGACGTAGGCCCTACAGTGATAGGCAATTCCTACAACCACGGCTATTTGCAATACACGCAGATTATCAAGATTATTGACAATGTTGCCCCCGTTTACCTCAATTGCCCAACGGGGCCTGTGCTATTTTGCGATTACACAAACAACGATCCTGCCCAATATGGAACTCGTTGTGAAGGTCCGGTTGACCTCAAGGTAAAGGTCACCGACGCCTGTTCCAAATCCGACCTTATCATAACCTACCGCCTTTACCTTGATCTGGACGGCAATGGCTCTATGGAAACCTTCCGCAGCAGCAGCGCCCCCGGCGCCTGGCCCATTGAAAAAACGATTTCAAACGACACCGTTTCTGCTAAGGTTGTGCTACCCCCAGGTGTTGGCCTGCCTTATGGCAAACACAAAATCGAGTGGATCACCAACGACCGTTGTGGCAACGAAGCACTGTGCAAATACGAATTCGAAGTGCGCGACTGCAAGCCGCCTACTGTGGTGTGTATTAACGGCTTGAGTATCAACATTATGCCCAGCGGTATGATAACACTTTGGGACACTGATTTTCTGCAATACACTTCAGACAATTGTACTCCAACGGCACAAATTAAAATCGGCATCCGTAAGGCTGGAACGGGCACCGGTTTTCCGAATGATAGTCATTCGGTCACCTTTGATTGCAACGAAGTTGGAAAACAGTTTGTAGAAATCTGGGCGGTGGATGCTTACGGCAACGCCGATTTTTGCACAACCTTTGTCATAGTGCAAGATAATATTGGGGCTTGTACACCTGCAGGACCGGTTTCTGGCAAGGTGTTAACTGATCTTCAAGAACCTGTGCCTGGCGCAAAAATCCTGCTCAAAAGCAACCTCACAGGCAGTACAAATCAATCTAATGCAATTACAAACGTGCTGGGTGATTTTGCTTTTGCCGGCGCACCCGGTACCTGCAATTATTCCATCATTCCTACGCTGGATACTCTGCCAAAAGTAGGGGTGAACACAATGGATGTGATGCTTACAGATCTCCATATGTCGGGTCAGACGCTCTTGTCCAATCCTTACCGCATAATCGCTGCTGATGCCAACCGCGATGGGCAATTGACCCCGGCTGATCTGGATGCGATGAACAATTTGATCATCGGCTCGGCCACTGCTTTCCCCGGAAATACGGCATGGCGTTTCGTGCCCTCTTCGTTTGTTTTCCCAAATCCCGCACAACCGTTTTCGTCTGTTTTTCCAGAGAAAATCAGCACAGTTTGCCCAGTTCCATCAGGATTGAATAAAAATTTTACCGCCATCAAAACAGGCGATGTGGACGGCTCGGTAATGTCTTCGACTCGTGGAGAAGATTGGGTTATTTTCTATGCTGATAAAAAACGCTTTAGGGCAGGAGAGCTGGTAGAAGTTGCCATACAAACGCCTAATTTAAACAGTATAATGGGCTTCCAATTTACCCTTGAAGCAGATCCGGCTTACCTTCTTTTGCAAAGTGTTGAACCTGGCACGATTACCCCTCGTTTGGGTATTTCCGGAAATCGGGTGGCAGCTTCCTGGTATTCAACCGCAGTTCAGGAATCTGAGCATACCGTTTTTATATTAAAATTCACAGCCCTGCAAACGGGGAGTTTGGCTGGAACACTTCAGATGAATTCCACCATTGCACAAGCAGAAGCATACGACCAGAGTTTGAAAACTGCCCAGGCTGTATTGCAATTTAATTCAGTAGGTGATAGAACCGAGGCAGACGCTTCGTCCAATACATTGAGCGCCATACTGTTTCATGTTTCACCCAACCCGACGGCTGGACCTGTGTCCGCCGCATTTTTCCTACCGGAAGCGGGCCAAGTCACCCTAACACTTTCCGATGTGAACGGTAGGGTAGTGGCGACACAAAACGGATATTTTGACAAAGGAAACCAGCGCGTGGAAATGCAGGTGGAGGATTCTGGCTTGTACTTTTTGAATTTCCAGTCTGCCAGCGGTACGGGTGTGCAAAGAGTGGTAGTTCAGAAATAGAATTTAACCCAAAACCGAAGGGTGAGCGGGCAAAATAAACCGCAGAGGCACAGAGACGCAAAGGATTGATTTTCAAACGTTCCGCGCCTCTGTGCCTCGGCGGTTTATTTTTCCCGCTCGCTTATTTTCTTAAAATTTGGAAAAAATTTGGCAGGTATTTTAAATAAAAGGAGCAATGACAGACGCCCCAAATATTTCATTTGAAATTGGTTAGGCTTTAAAAGATTCCCGCGCAATCACGAGTTTTTGCACTTCCGAAGTCCCTTCTCCAATCGTGCAGAGTTTTGAGTCGCGGTAAAACTTTTCTACCGGAAAATCCTTCGTATAGCCATATCCGCCAAATACTTGCACGGCATCCGTGCTGACCTGTACCGAAATTTCTGATGCGTAGTATTTCGCCATGGCAGCTTCCTTGGTGCATTTTTTTCCAGCGTCTTTGAGAAAACCAGCCTGGCGAGTGAGCAGCTCAGCTGCTTCAATTTTGGTCGCCATATCGGCTAGTTTAAACGAAATGCCCTGAAAACTCGAGATTGGTTGACCAAATTGGTGGCGTTCTTTAGAGTATTTAACCGATGCTTCGTAAGCGCCCTTGGCAATACCTAAGGCAAGCGACGCAATACTGATGCGCCCCCCGTCGAGGATTTTCATGGATTGGATAAAGCCCTCGCCTACTTCGCCCAATACCTGGCTTTCATGGACGCGGCAATTGTCAAAAATCATTTCCGCCGTTTCACTGGCACGCATGCCGAGTTTGTTTTCTTTTTTTCCTGCGTTAAAGCCGGCAGTGCCGCGCTCTACCACAAATGCGGTCATGCCTCTGCTGTCGAGTAATTCTCCTGTGCGGGCAATGACCACGGCGACATGGCCACTTTTGCCGTGGGTAATCCAGGATTTTGTGCCGTTCAACACCCAATGGTCGCCATCACGAACAGCAGTACATTGCATTCGCATGGCATCCGAACCGGTATTAGGTTCGGTGAGGCCCCACGCACCGATCCATTTTCCGGAAGCAAGTAATGGGAGATATTTATGCTTTATTTCTTCGCTGCCAAAAGTCAGGATATGGTTGGTACAAAGAGAGTTGTGTGCTGCCAGGCTCAATCCAATGGAACCACAGACTTTGGCAATTTCTTCAATGACAGTGATGTATTCCTGGTAGCCTAGTCCCGCGCCACCATATTCTTCCGGTACAACAACTCCAAGGAACCCCTGCTCGCCCATTTTGTGGAACATATCCATTGGGAAATGCTGGCTTTCATCCCATTCCATAACATATGGACGGATATGCGCCTCGGCAAAATCACGTGCGCTTTGGCGTATAAGTTGCAGGTTTTCAAAACGTTCCGCTTCTTTTCCCATGGCTAAATATTATTTGAAGTGTTTGGTGGCGCGAAATTTATTTCGCTTTAAAGGTAGAGGCAATTTAATGGCCCAAAAGTAAGCCGTTTTCCGCGAACAGAGGTAAGCCAGATTGTCTTTCAAAATGGTCGTTAAAAGACATTTCTGGACAGTTCAGCCAAAATGAGCTTTCGCGGAGGAATGGTATTAAGACTTTCAGGGCATTGTTCACCAAATCATTTTTAGCTATGAAACAGTTGACACTCATCATGTTTGCCTTCTTGTGTGCATTCGGCCTTTCGGCCCAATTTCCCACAGTCACCCTTCCTACCGGGGGCGGTAATTTAACAAGCGGTATTAGCCAACGCATTGGAATTACGGACATAGAAATCCTTTGGAATGCACCCGGCGTAAAGGGTCGCGAAGGTAAAATCTGGGGCACTCCCATTGTACACTATGGTTTTCAAGACCTTGGCTTTGGCACTTCAAAATCAGCGCCTTGGCGTGCCGGGGCGAATGAAAATACGACCATCAGCTTCAGCACCGATGTAAGCGTTGAAGGCAAAGCTTTGGCAGCAGGCACATACGGCTTCTTCATCGCCGTTTATGCCGACTCATGCACCCTCATTTTTTCCAAGAACAATACCGCTTGGGGCAGTTTTTTCTATAATCCAGCGGAGGACGCGCTTCGTATAACGGTGCGCCAACAAAAGGATTTGCCCGGAAGCCAGGAACGTTTGACTTACGCGTTTTCTGACCAAACCGAAACAAGCGCTACCATTGCACTGCTTTGGGAGCGTTGGCGCATTCCTTTCCGGGTTTCGGTCGATTTGCCAAAGGTGGTCATTGACAACCTGCGACGTGAATTGCAAGGCGACAAAGGTTTTTTGTATCAAAACTGGTACAATGCTGCGCAGTTTTGTTTGCAACAAAACACTAATTTGGAGGAGGCGCTCAGTTGGGCCGAAAGCGGGATCAGTTCGTTTTTCGGACAAGAAACATTCACAACGCTCTCGCTTAAAGCACAGATTCAGGAAAAAATGGGCAAGACTGCCGACGCTGAAGTAACCATGAACAAGGCAATGGAAAAAGCTGTGCCATTTGAGATACATGGCTATGGCCGTCAGCTTATTACGGATAAAAAGCCCGCAAAAGCGCTTGAAATTTTTGAATTCAGCTTCAAGAAATTCAACGGCGCATGGCCAACGCACGTCGGCATGATGCGCGGCTATTCGGCAAATGGTGATCTGAAAAAAGCGCTGGAACACGCGAAAGCGGCCCTCCCTCAGGCCCCCGACGACATTAACCGAACCAGTTTGGAAAAAGCAATCAAGACGCTTTCGGAGGGGAAAGCACTTAGTCAGTAAAAACTGGGTGGGGATTTGGTTATTTGGGGATTTGGTTATTTGGGGATATGGTTATTTGGGGATTTGGTTATTTGTTCGCCAGAGCCTGGTGGTTCTGCTGTTTTCTGAAAAGATGAAACCGAGATTATACACAA
>JBJXGZ010000138.1:0-26209 GCA_046160625.1 Saprospiraceae bacterium | reverse complement strand
GTGCCGCCGCTTGCTTTTAACTTTACAATGGCTTTCTTTGAAACATCTACCTTTGGCCCCTGTTTCAACAAATCCCCATATTCCCAAATAAACAACTCACCCACTCATGAAAGTTCTCATCCCCGTTGCCGGCGTTGGCACACGTCTTAGGCCGCATACGTACACCCAGCCCAAGCCCCTTATGCCCGTGGCTGGAAAACCCATCATCAGGTTCATAATAGACAGGCTGGTAGAGACCGGGATCAAAGATTTTGTGTTTGTGATTGGCCATTTGGGGGATAAGGTGCGGCATTTTATTGAGGAAACCTATCCCAATCTTCATACTGAATTTGTCTATCAGGAACAACGCGAAGGCTCTGCGCACGCGGTTTGGGCAGCTCATGAGGCCATTGAGGATGAGGACGAGATTTTCATTGCGTTTGGAGATTCAATATTTGACCTTGATCTTCAGCGTATGCTTGACTGCCCATATAGCTGTCTTGGAGTCAAAAAAGTGGGCGATCCGCGCGATTTTGGCGTAGCAGAATTCGGCGAAGATGGTCGCGTGACCCGTTTGGTAGAAAAACCCAAGATTCCTAAATCCAATATGGCCATTGTTGGGCTGTACAAAATCAAGGAGGTGCAGGCGCTCATTCGAGCGACGGAATACCTGATCCAGCACAATGTTCGAACGGTGGGCGAATTTCAGTTGACCGACGCTTTGCAAAGAATGGTGGAGCAGGGAACGCACTTTCACGCGATTCCAGTTCAAAATTGGTTTGATTGCGGGCGTAAGGATGTCTTGTTGGAAACCAATGCGATGTTGCTCGACCAACGTGGAATCGCCGCCAGTCATCGGGATTTACCTTCTTTTGAAGGCACTATATTTATTCATCCCGTGGCAATAGGAATCAACTGTGATATCACACACAGCATCATTGGCCCGCACGTTACCATTGGCGACAACGCTCATATCAAGCGCAGTATTGTGAAAGACAGCATCATCGGCAATTTCGCTTCGCTCGGAGATGTGGTGCTCACCCATTCTGTGATTGGAGCAGATGCAAGCATTCGCGGCATGGACCTGAATCTCAATATCGGGGATAACACGGAGATAGACTTTGGTTAGGGGAGAATAATAAACCGCAAGACAGGAGAATGAAAAATATAAAACCGCAAAATCAAGCAATGAATAATCGGCAAAAGCTATGCAACCACTAATTGGCTAATAACCGCGTGTTTACCAAGTCTGGTTTTGATTCCAAAAGGGTGGGTCACCGAAAGGATCGTTGTTTTGAGCTCTTTTGCGGACTTCTTCTTCAGCGTCCGCAGCTCTTTGGGCTTCTATAGCCAAACGCTGAGCCTTTGTATTTTCAAAAATATCCTGAGGCAAAAAATGCGTTTTTTCCTCGTCTTCAAAATGATGCCCGACATCTTTTGATTCTTCATCTTCCAGTTCGCCTTTGAAAAGGAATGCAGCAAAAATCCCCGCCAAACTGCCAATCAGGTGACTTTCCCATGAAATGCCTTCCTGATCGGGCAATACCCCCAGAAACATCCCGCTGTAGAGCAGCATCACAATTCCCGCCAGGATGATGGAGCGAAGGCTTCGACGGAAAATGCCATTCCAGAACATAAACGCAACCAGTCCATAAATGATCCCACTCGCTCCGATATGCGACACCGGGCGGGCAAAAAGCCATACTGCCGCCCCGGTCAGAAAATAGATGAGCCAAAAAGCCCGCATCGCCACTTTTCGATAAAAATAAATAGTGATGAACGCGAGCACAAACAGTGGTAACGTATTGGAAATCAGGTGTTTCCAACTCCCATGAATCAAAGGAGCGGTCACAATGCCACGCAAACCCCATGCCCTGCGCGACATGATCCCGTAGGCTCCAGGATCGAATTCATTGGCAACTTGCCAAAAGTGAATCAGCCAAAGTAATGTCACCGCTAAAAATGGAAAGCGCAGGCTTTCCAGCAGGTGTTGCCGGGTTATTTGCCAGCTATCGGATTCGCTGTCAATCATGGGGTTCATGGAAACGGGAGCGATGGGGTTGTGAATTGATGGGGAGTTTTTGCAACTGACTTATTGATGCTCAAAGATACCCCTAGGCCAAAGGAGGGAAACCCGCCAGTTTCCATAGAAGGTTTCAATTGGAGACTCAGGTCGTCGCTCACATCAAAGCGGGCGAGATGTGCATCTACGAAGGCATCTGTTACGGCCAGCAGGTAAGTGACGCCTAGTGCCAAATACCACTTCTCCGTATAGCCTCGGAAAGTGTCGCGGTAAGATCGCAGCCTGGGGGCATCAAAACCATCGTAAGGAGATTCTGGGGTACCGCCATTTACTTTGGTCTTGTATGCATCGCGGAGTTCGTGGTAAGTATTCTGGGTGTCAAAAGTGAAGTATCCGATCCCGCCCAGAGCACCCCAAACGAGCGGAATTTTCCACCATTTCTTGTTGTATGCTTGTCCGGCTCCAGGCAACACGAATGAAAGTAAAGCAGCTGTACGCGGATTGGGGTAGCCTTTGTGGAATACCCGGTACACGACCCCTTTCTTTTTTTCTTTCAACACAATGTTGTCGGGACTCATCGGCTCTTTTTTAAAAAGCGAGTCGCGATCTATGGGAAAGAAGGAAGGCGGCGAAACAGAGTCCACCCCTACAACTTGCAGGGAATCAGGCTTTTGCGCAAAAATTGGAAAGCAGATAATTGCCGCGAGGAAAGTAAAAAGTAGTCGCATAGTCATATCGGCCCGCCTTCGCACTGCGTGCTTCGGCGGGTAAAAAGCAAAAGTAACGCGTCAGCTCAAAAAACGTTGCGGCGAACGAAGCTTGAGCCTCATTCGCCGCAAATTTACCCACTGTAGCCTTCATGCCCGCCAAGTCTTGGCAGGTGGGGGCGAAGGTGGGTGGGTGTCTATGCATTTACTGCATCTTCACGTCATCGAAGCGCCAGGTTGTAGTATTTGCAGTTGTATTGCCCACATATTTAAACGCTACATAACTCTTGTTGTTCGAGATCGGCAAGGCAATATTGCCAGAAGGTACAAAATTGGAATAGCCGCCCGGATCCTGTGGAGGTAATGCGAAGCTCAATTGCGTCCAGGTAGCAGCGGCTACATTTTGCCCGTCGAAGTTGGTAGATACCCAAACGGTTAGCCCATCATGTCTCCAGTAACCGGAAGAAGTCTCAAAGGAGAGTGTGCGTTGTACCGTTAGATTAAGCGGCGGGGTTATCATCCAGGTTTCCATGTTCGCAAGGTTTGATGAGAAAGCGGTTGCCTGACAGAATTTGTCGCCCGAAAAGGTCGCGCCACGCCAAAAACGGGTGCCTTGTACTGCAATGTTTTGCCAGCCGGGCAAAGCGATGTCCACATTGGCCGTCACACCATCAAAAGCTTCGTTCAGACTGGTAAGCGCAGGCGCATTTGGGTTTATTGCTCCACAGCGCAGACTGTCCATTGCCACATCATTCAGGTCGCGGATGTACAATTGATAGTCGTCGTTGTACACACCCAACACACCAGTGATCGTGCCTTTACCTCGTGGTGTTTTTTGGATGGCAAAATCAGCAAAACCACTTGTGCGAACGAGGAGTTGAGCGCCACTACAGTTTTGAATGGTACGGTTGAGACTGGTTAAGGAGGGGACATCAGCCCAGGTCTGTGCAGTATCAAGTTTCACAAATTCCACGTCCTCCAGGGTGATGAGCGTACTGATGTGATTTGCAGTAATTTGCGAGATGTTTACGGTTTTGGGCGTAGGTGCGGCGCCCAGAAAGCCGCGCACAATCTGTGTGCGTTCCTGATTTTCAGTTATCCCAACGTCGGTAGATTGTCCGTTTTCTACTATGACACCACCTACCAATTGAGGGAGGTCGTTGTAGTCGGTCAGCATCAGACCTTTGCAACGGATGTAGATTTTGCGGCCCACAGGGTAGCGGTTATAGAGATAACCATTGCTGAATTTTACTTCAATGCCCCCTGTTGAGTCTTGAATGACAATGGTTTTGTAGTAATTGCCGGAACGATCGTCCATGATGACAGTTCCGCCGATAACCATGTCATCGGTGATCAGGTCAAAACCGCCATCCAGGGCATGAAGCCCTTTTAAGGTCTGGATAGAGGTGTTGGTAGGGATGTCTTTGCCATCGCCGCCAACGGGTGGCTGATCAAACTCGGTTTTGACACAAGCCACAAAAGTTATGGCCAAAAGAAGCGCAGCTACGAGGCCGCTTGCGAGGTTTTTATTTTTTTGGAAAAACATGGTTGAATGTTTTTTTGTGTTGAAAATCAGGTATGTATGGTTTGATGGGCTTGAATGGTTTGATGGGTTCGAATGGAATCACATCCTAACCCCCAGCGAAATAAAGTAGTTCAGTCCGGGAGCATATTGTACTTCGTGGGAGTAAAGGTTCTCGTTGTCAAATTCTCGCCCAAACGCATTTAGGTATGCTTCTCGTCCGGAAACAATGATGTTTTTGTTGTCCAAAAGGTTGTTCACTCCTACGTTCAGGTTAAGGAAAACCTTGTTGATTTTCCATGATTTTCCTCCGAAAAAATCAAGCGTGTAGGCTGCCGGAGCCTTGCGTTGGTTAATAATTGTATTCCAGATTGGTGAACCAGGCGTCAAGCCCAGCACCGCTTCTGCGCGGCGGCGGGTAGGGTCGAAACTGAACCAGAAATTGTCTGTCCAGTTGAAACTAAGCGAGGCGAACCAGAAGCGCTTGCCTTCGTGTTTCAAGCCTAGTGAAGCAGCCGTTTGTGGAGTGCGGGGTACCAGAAAATTTTTCTGATAAACGGTAATGCTATCCAACCCAACCACACCTGTGTTGTCGGTGCTTTGGTACAGCAAAGGCCGCGAAGTGTAGCGATAATAACCGGAGTTTGCAGCGCCATAAAGCACCCAGGAAGGTAAAGGTTTCCACTCAAACGCGGCTTCCACCCCAACATGTCTCCGGTCAACGCCTGTGCGCACAAGGGTTCCAAACTCCCCAATCAATTGTGCAAAAAACAGGTTGCTCTCAACTTCATTTTTGAAATCCGACAAATAACCTGTCAATCGGGCTCGAAGTTTGGGCGCACGGTGCATAAACCCGCCTTCCACACTTTGCACGGTATAGGGATCTACGCCCGGCACTACTGTGTTCCGGTTGCGCGGCGCAAGAAAAACATCGCGGAATTGCGGTGGTTTTGTACCGATAAAACCATTGGCGTACACATAGTTGCGACCATTGACTTTAAACGTTACACCGCCTTTTGTGCCGTAAGTGTAAAAGGATTGTTTCTGGGAATTGCCCAGCGAATTATCCACGAATCGGCCATTTTGCATTTTTCCGGTGCGCCAAAACTGGTTCAAACCAACCTCCCCTCCAAAGAACACTTGAAAGCGCCGCAGATCGGTTGTTAATTGGAACCAGGTATTGCCACTGCGTATGTTCTCGTCGTAGTTGTAGCCAAATATATCGCCCTCGCGTACCACGTTATTGGGGTTTTGAAGGTCGTTTTGCTCTTTGTCGGGTTGGCCGGGAAAGTCTTGAGCGGCGAAACGATTGATATCGTACCAAAAGTCACCGCCCAGAAGATCGTCTACTACCTTGAAATTCTGCCCCGTGTACCAACGATAACTTGCGCCTGCCTGAATTTTGGAGCGAACGTTCAACTGCTGGTTTAGCACCGCGTTGAAGCCCAATTCTTTGCTGTCAGCGCGTTGGTCTTCAATGATGTACTGCGATCTTTTGCCAGTTATGTTGTTATCTGCAATGCCTTCTGCATTCTTGATCGTCTCGATATTTCGGTTGTTTTCATCGTAGAAACGGTGCCAGTCTAATTGGCGCAGGTTTTCATCATTGCGAAGTGCATCGGCCCATTCAGCCGACAAAACTGGGTCGAGAATGGCAGAAGGAAGTCGGCGGTTGTAGTCCGGCGCTGGGTTGGTCGCGTCATTCCACTCAAGGCGGGTGTCGCCACGTTTGCCTGCTTGCCCAGATACCGCTACGGTAACGGATGTGCCAGCCTGTGGCGTCCAATCGTAGCGGAGAATACCGATGGGCTGGTGCGCATAGCCGACTGCTGCGTTGCGTTTATCACCATTTTGATAACCCCAATTGGGGTTGTAACGGTGTGTGCCGGCCAGCTCGAACATTTCTTCAAACGAATCTGCCGCTTTGCCTCGTTTGCTCGGCGCACCAAGAAAAGTGAGGTTCAGGGCGTGTTTTCTCCCCATTTTTTTGTCAACGGAAAGGAAATAGGAATAGCCATCAAAAAAAGTTCCATCGAAATAACCTTCCTGGCCCCAACGGCGGCTGCCAGAGAGGCTAACTGCCCAGCCACCGGGCATCAAACCGGTATTCATCGTGAGCATCACACGGTCAGTGTAAGTTCGGTTCGCCTTGGCGTAGGATGCACGGATTTGTTTTCGCTGTACTGAAGCGCGGGTGTCAAGTCGCGTTGCACCACCGATTTCAGCAAAGGTGAATTCGGCAGGCGCAAGTCCGATGCTGCTTTCGCGGTTGCGCAACACGTCGTTCAAGCCCCCAATTTCGCCATAAAAGGCGAATCCGGTTTCCGGGTCATTGATGTTCACGTTGTTTAAAAAGAGCGGGAAGTGTTCTGAATCGTAGCCACGTTCGCGGAAACGAAAAGTGTTCCAGCCAAAGCCGGAGACTTGCTGATACACATCGCGGCTGGCATTCAGAAGGTTGGCCACTTCGCCGGAGCCTTCTGTTTCGGCCTCGGCCTCTTCGAGGGTGATGGTCGGGATTTCAGTTACAGTGGGTGTGCTGCTGGCGTTTTGGTCCTTACGCAGCAATACATCGGTGCGGATTTCACCGGCAGCTGGTACGACCACTCGAATATCTTGTGGCAGGTACCCGTTGTAGGAAACAACAAGGGTATACGTTCCAGCAGGCACATTTTCAAGGATGTACGCGCCGGCTTCGCTCGAAGCGGCGATTTTGCCTGTGCCCGACAAGACCACCGAGACGTCGGTCAGGGCTACATTGTTGTCTGCATCGCGCACCGAACCTACTAAGGTGGCGTTTTGGGCAATAGCCGCTTGCGACAACAACACGAAAAGAGAAAAAAAGAGGAATTTTTGAATCATCCAGTTTGGAGTGATTGAGTGATGAAGATTGAACCTGGCTGCTTTCCGTGAAGCGGTAAACTGCCAGGCAGGTGTCGAAAGAGGTCGACTTATGAGAGGGGGATTAAGATGAACCCGCTTTCGCAGGTGGTGATTGTGGACGAACCCGCCTTCGCTGAAGCTACGGCGGGTAAAAACGCCGCCAAAGGTAGAACAAGGGCATGTTTGGTAGGAGGTTAATTTTCAATTAAACGACGGATAGTTGAATTGTAAAAAAAATGCGAATCAGGCGCTTAAAAGCTTCCTGATTCGCATGAGCAAAGTGAATCGGCACTTTTCAAAAACTGCCGCATCGAATTGCATTGAATTATGGTCTATTGAACTATTACAAACTGTCTGGTGTACAATTCCCGACCATCCTTCGATTTAAGTTGAATCACATAAACACCCTTGGCCAACGTGCTAACATTGATCCGCTGATCTGATTCCCCGGCATTGATGGGCCAACTTGCTGATTGTAGCATTCGGCCATCCATGTTAAAGATTTGAGCACGTACTTCTGATGCGCGAGTGCTTTGGATTTTCATCTGCAAAACATCGTTTATCAGAGGATTTGGGCTTATTTTGAAAGAAATATTTTCGGGATATGGCGTTGGGGTATTCGAGACAGGGCTAAAAACCTGAACGGATACGCCCCCGCCAAATGCACTAAATTCGTATCCTACATACGGTATCCCATCATTGATGACAAATTCGACGTTCCAGTAGTTGGTTATAAAGCCTCGGGTGCCTACAAAACCCCAGCTTGTTCCATCAAAATGCAAGGCAGAAAGCCCCCAAAAATCTGGGCCTGAATCATCAACCAAAATGTATGGTTCCTGATCTGCTGCATCAATGGCTAATTTTACAAACCATGTTGACTCTGTACCCACAAGTGGGCCAATAGCAGTCCAATTCATGCCATCAAACTTGAATACCCTCGCTCTGGATTGTGTCGTGGAATCTGCGTGTGCGATGTAAGGAATTCCATTCGATACAACAAAATCCATTTGATGGTGTGGGTCTCCCTCAAAAACTTGATTCCCAACGTTTTGCCAAGAATTTCCATCAAACTTTTTAACAATTCCAGCACTTCCTAAAGACCAGTCTTCATAGGCTACCCAAGGCACTCCATTACTTATTTTCAAGATAATGGTGTGCACAACGCCATTTGAAAACCCGGGCTGGCCCACTACCGACCATAGCCCGCCATCGTATTTCCAAACAGAAATTTTATTGTTCAATCCCTCATCAGCAAATGCCACGTAAAACTTTTCTTCGTCAAATGCATAGGATATGGGGAACGGGTTATTGACCAAAGCGGGCGACTCTGAAACCGATTCCCAGGTGTTGCCGATCAGTTTTTTTATTCCAAATTTGTTGTCCTCATACTTAAAGTAGGCTAATTGTAATATTCCGTTGGTTGTAGCATGTAACTTGCTAAAACTTTGATTTCCAAGCCCATTTGTGTCAACTGAAATCCAGGAAAATCCATCAAAACGTTTGATGTTCCAGAATGAAACGGAATTGTCATAGGTTTGGAACGCAACGTATCTGGCATCGCCTTCGAGGAAAGTCAAGATACCGCTTGCCCAGGTTTGTTCCACAACCGTGTCGCCTAAATAGTGCCACTGAGGAGTTTGGGCAAAAATTGGCTTTGGAGCAACTGCTAACACGAGGAGTGCAAGCAAAGTGAAGTAGTTTTTCATGTCAAAAAAGTGTTGGTGAACAATGCTCAAAGGTGCTTGGAAAAATGATCCATCCACTGGCACATTTGTGTGTTTTCCTTGTCAATTTTTACAATGGCTCAAGCCTTGAGAATTTTCTTATTGAGCCACTACAAACTTCTTGGTGCATAATACTTGGCCCTCAGCTGACTTTAATTGAGCAATGTAAACACCTTTAGGAGGGGTTTCTAGATTGAATTGCAAATGCATCAACCCGGGCTCAAGCTGAAATCTATACGCTTGAAATATGCGGCCTTGCATATCAGAGATTTGAGCCACCGCTTCCAATTTATGTAAGCTCTCAATTTGAATCTTTAAAAAGTCCTCATGTATTGGATTTGGGTGAATATCAACAGCAATCTCCACCTTGGGGTGCTCGGGTACAAGTGTAGTTGGGCTGAATACTTGTATTGAAGGACCTAAACCGGAATCATGCTGGTATACAACAAATGGAATTCCCTCATGTATCGCCAAGTTTTTTTCCCAGGATTGATTGGCAAAAAAACGTTGACCTACATAATTCCAGCTCGTGCCATCGTAAAGCATTACAGAAAGCCCCCCTCCGACAGTATCCTGCAGGAAGTCATCGTACAAAACATATGGCGTTTGGCTGTTGGCATCTATGGCAATTCTCATATCCGAATAGGTGGACGCTGTAAACATGGGTTGACCCACAGTTACCCATTCCATATTGTTAATCGTCAATACGCTCAAACGCCATTGGGTGCTCCAATCTTTGTATACGATGTATGGAATACTGTTGGCGACTGTAAAATCTATGCTTACTTGAATGAAGAAGTTCCCTAAATTGGTTGTAAAGGCTTGTCCGCCAATGGTTTGCCACCCTGTACCGTCAAATTTTTTGACAATGCAGGTTATTATGTTAGATTCGCTTTCCAGGTAAGCAAGCCAAGGGTAACCATTGCTTACTTTAAGGATTGGATAAACTGACTCTGATGTAAAAATTGGCTGACCCACTGCTGACCATTCGAGGGCATTGTATTGCCAAACGGTGATTTGAGTGTCAAAAAATGAGTCGATAAATGAAACATAAAGTTTTTCATCTTCAAAGGCAATGGAGACCAGGTCCGGTGGTTCCGTTAATTGGGGCGATTCACTGACGGTGACCCAACCATTGCCCGTAAGTTTTTTAAACACAAACCTCAAATTTTCCTCGTCAAAAAAAGCAAGTAAGGGAATGCCGCTCGAACTGATAGATAACTGGTAGTTTAAATTTTCACCGAGCACGGTTGTATCAAGCGAGACCCAAGTTGCATTATCGAATCGTTTTAGAATCAAGATATAACTGTCATTGGCGTAGCCTAAATAAGATATGTATGGAGTAGCGCCGTTCAAGTTCAATGTTACAGCTCCCCCATCGGCATTTGGAAGGATGGTATCGCCCAGATAGTGCCACTGCGGAGTTTGAGCAAAAATTGGCTTTGGGGAAACTGCTAAAAGGAAAAGTGCGAGCAAAGTGAAGTAGTTTTTCATGTCAATTAGAATTGGTGAAACATTTCTCAAAGGTCGCTGAGTGGAAGTATGGGGCTCTGGCACATTTGTACGTATTTCTTGTCAATTTCTACTCGCTTTTTTGCTTCCGCCACTCAGAAGGGGCGCGTCCTGTGCTTTTTCGGACAAAGCGGCTAAAGTGCGCCGGATCTTCGAAGCCCAGTTCAAAACCAATCTCGCTGATATTGGCATCTGAATAAAAAAGCAGACGTTTGGCTTCGAGCGCGAGTCGCTTATGAATGTATTCTACTGCTGAATTGCCTGCATATTTTTTGCAGATTTCGTTGAGTTGTCGCGGAGTGGTTAATAATTGATCGGCAAATGCTGCTACTTCATGTCGCGACCTGAAGTTTTTTTCTACTGCAATTTGAAATTGTTGGAACAAGGTCAACCCAGGCGATTTTTGGCTCGAGACAGGCTGTTGATGTTCATAACTGTCGAGGCATTGGCAAAGAAAAATATTGAGATAGGACTGTAAAACAGATTTTTTTTGACTGCTTTTGCTCTCATAAACAGCTATCATATTCTTCACTATTTGCACACATTCTCCGAATTCGTCCGGCGGAAGATGCATGGTAGGATCTCCTGTCCTATCGTAAAAGAAAGGCAGCAGAAAAAGGAAATCGCTGCGCTCGCGGTTCAAATGGTAAAACTCTGCCGAAAACAGCATCACAAATCCCTTAGAGTCTTTGGATCTATGGATTTGATGGATTTGTCCGGGAGTTACAAAGTGAATTTGTTGCGACTGAATAGGTACTTTTTCAAAGTCAATCAGGTGGTATCCGCCTCCTTGCTCAAACACAAATATTTCAAAATAATCGTGTCGATGCACCCGGAGTGGGTTGTATTGGTTGACATGGTGGATCTGCTCAATTTTGAAGTGGAGCGGGCTTCCGTCCTGAAACAGATGGGTAGGAATATCGTGGATTTGCATGGGCGAAGATCAAGCGGTTTGCCCAGCAAGTATAAGCCCCTGAGCATTGTAAATCAAATCTTCTTTCCCCGCATCGCCTCCCCGATATTTACATCAAGCGCACGATGTGCAAGCGGTGCAGTATACTCGTTTAGGGATTCCATGGCATTGAGGATGCTGTCTTTATCTATGCCAGCGACGGTTTCTCGTAGTTTGGTGAGCAGGGAGCGAGTTTCATTTTGTTCTTCTGCCGAAAGTATAGCAGCATTTTGAATCAGGAATTTTTCGCCAGAAAGTAGAATGTTGTTTGCTTCATTGCGGGCTTCGAGCAAGCCACGCGCGGCAATGTCCGACTCGGCATTTTGGATGCTGTCAATCAACATGAGCGCCATTTCTTCTTCACTGATGCCATAAGTAGGCCGTATCTCGACCTGGGTTTCGAGATTGCTGCGCATTTCACGGGCTCGGACGGTGAGGATTCCATCGGCGTTGAGGATGAATTGGATGTCAATTTTGGGCAATCCAGCGGGCATGGGCGGGATATCCTTCAGGATAAATTCACCCAGTTTTCGATTGTGTTCCACCAGGTCGCGTTCACCCTGGAACACGCTGATTTTCAGGTTTTTCTGTCCGTCAACGCTGGTGGTGTACTGCCGCGCCGCTTTGGTTGGGATTTTAGAATTGCGGGGAATGATGGCGTCCATTAAACCGCCTACTGTTTCAATGCCAAGCGAGAGCGGCGTAATGTCGAGCAACAGGATGTCTTGCTGGTTCCCTGCCAGCACATCCGCCTGAATGGCTGCGCCTAAGGCAACGATTTCGTCGGGATTGAGATCGTCAAAAACGGGTCTTCCGAAAAATTCAGCCACTCGTTTTTTTACCAACGGTACTCGAGTACTTCCACCTACCATTACTACCTGTCCAATTTGTTCTTTTGAAAGTTTCGCGTCGCGAAGTACGTTTCGGCAGGAGTCTAAAGTGCGATTTACGAATGGTTCGATGAGGGTTTCAAATTCTGTCCGGGTGATGCGAAGAGCGTGTGGCACACCTCCAAGGTGTGCCACACGTTCTTCAAACATTTCCTTTTGCGAAAGTTCCTTTTTGGCACGTTCTGCGAGCAAACGAATGGCTTGCCCAAAATTTGGATCAGAAGTCAAATCCTTGCGCGTTCGACCCAATTGTTTCAAAAAGAACTCCACAATGGCTCGGTCAAAATCGTCGCCGCCAAGAAAGGTATCGCCATTGGTAGACAACACCTCGTAAATGCCGTCTTGAATTTGGAGAATAGAAATGTCAAAAGTGCCGCCTCCTAAATCGTAAACCGCCACCGCCCCTTCTACGCTTGGTGGGGCGGCTAAAGCCGCGGCCGTCGGTTCGTTCACGATACGGAGCACGTCGAGTCCGGCGAGTTTGCCCGCGTCGCGGGTAGCCTGTCGTTGGTTGTCATTAAAATAAGCAGGGACGGTGATGACGGCTTTTTCTATGGGTTGGCCGAGTTCGGCTTCTACTCTGGCTTTCAATTCTTTGAGAATCAAGGCACTGAGTTCAACCGGGCTGTAAAAACGGTCTTTGACCCGGATTTTAACCAGCGAATCGGTGTCGTCGTCAATGATCTGGTAGCCAAAAAAGTCGCGTTTTTCCTGCACATCCTTGAAGGACTTGCCCATGAGTCGTTTGACCGAAAAAATGGTGTGGGCAGGATCGGAAATCAACTTTTCCTTGGCCGCATCGCCCACGAGGATGTCACCGTTTTCAGCAAAATGCACCACGCTTGGCACGAGCGTACTGCGTCCATCCGCTCCTTTTACGCAATAGGGCTGACCGTCTTTTATAAATGCTACAAGGCTGTTGGTAGTCCCCAGATCAATGCCGACGATGAGGGGTTTGGGAGTTTCGACGGAGCCGTCTTTGAGGTTGATGGAAAAAGTTGCCATGGATTCGTATCAGAAGCCGCAAGGTACGGCTATAAGATTTAGAGCGATTGATTCGATTGGTGGGCTTTTTACAAAGGGCAAATTATGCCAGGAATGACAAAAAGAAAAATGGTGGACGCGACAAAATGCCGCATCCACCAGAAAAAAAACACAAAGTAATAAAAGGAGGCTAGCCAGTTTAGAAAGGATGTCTAGGTCTATTATTGGATAAAGTACAAATAACTATGTTAGTCTGGCAAGCCGTACAGTAGGTCTTTCAATTTCGAACCTTTCAATTCGGTTAACTTGTAAGAGGTGTTGAATTTTTCGATGGACACTTCTATGTCTTTCTTCAAGGCTGCGAATTCTTTGGGCATCTTTGTCTCGCAAGCCGCTGCATTCGCGTAATTACCTACGATGATCAAAAACTTTTGGTAGTATTTTTCTCCTTGGCTCACGAAAGCCGTGTACTTGTCCAGAAAATCCAGCAGCCGGTCAATCGAAAATTCCATGTTATTTCGATGTCGCATAGCTGTCTTGGCCAGATTTGGGTCTTTATTCCCCGCCTCTACTTCTTTCAGCGTTTTCTCCAAAGCATCGTTCACGGCTTCCCAGTCATCGTTTTTTCGGCATTTATCCAACGCCACCATATAGCCGATCGGCTTGGTGTAATCCGAAAACAAGGCCATGATGTCTTCTTTGAGCGATTCATTGCCATGTTTCAAATACTCCGTTTCGTAATAAATGGTATTCAGGTCGTTGCTCATGCGGAGCGTAAAATCCAAAATACAAGAGATTTCCTCCAGATCCTGTTCTTTTTGCTTGGGCTCACCGTCGCCGAGCAAGGCCGCCACTAAGGAAAACGTGGTAGATACAAAGGGGTTACTTTGCAAGAGTGCAGGTATTCTTACCCCGCTTTTCTTTTTCAGGCGTTCTTCCAAATGCTTGTGGTTTTCCTGAAATGCGGGGTAAGCGTTGGGGTTGGAGAGCGTGGAGACATGGTGCATGGTCTGGATTGTGGCAAAATGGTGGTCGAGTGACAAGACTTTTTCGTACAACAATTTGATGAGGTCAAGACCCTTTAAATATCGCACGCGCAGCAGTTCAACATAGATGTCGTACTCTAACTGGCGCAAAGCTTCCTGAAGGCGAAGCTTTTCTTCGAGGGCGCATATATAAGTAAGCCCTTGCCGCATAGACTGTTCTCTGGTAATAAGTTCATCAAGGGTAATCATCTGATGATTTATCTCAAAAAGGCGACATTCACTTTGCGCTTGTACCTGGCGGATTTCTATTTCTGTCTGAGTCATAAATGCTGCCAGATAGATAGAGTCCTTATTATGCACGACTTTAAGCATAGATAAAGGTCGTGCTGACATTCTCAGACTAAAAAGTAAGGATATGCCTAAAAAGAAAAATACTTTTTTCATAGAACAAATAACCTTTAATTGCTTATAGATAAGTGGGCGGACAAAATAACTGCAGAGGCACTGCGACGCAAAGGGTTGATTTTCAAGCGCTCTGCGCCTCTGCGATTAGATAAAACTAACTTTGCCTAGGTACTTATGCGATGAATCAATACTAAATTTTTTTTTATTAGACCTTCCATTAGGGTTGCCTGGTAGCTTCACTATACTACCATAGATTACTACCAGGCAACTCCTATGTTTGTTCTGTAATCAATTCAGGCTATTTCCATCCAATTGTTGCTTGTACCGTATGATTGCACGTTCCTTGCCATTGGCAGCGGCAAAATACATCCGGAGGCATCGTATTGATATTTATTTTCAGTTCACAGTTTTCGCAGGGATTTCCTGTACATGAGTGTAGATATTCGACTGTTGGGCCGGGGCCACCAGATCTTGCCAGGATAGTGCCACCAGGGCCAGGCACCATTTCTATTCCAACTGACCGAATATTGTTACTTGAATTGCCGACTAGGGCTACAAGTAAGAAATTATTGCCATCTGGATAGGTAATAAAACGAAAATCAGAAATTTGAGCGCCCTGATCATTGAGGCTATTGCGAAATTTTTGAGTGAGAGAAGTACTAGTTGCTGTCACACTTGCATTTCCGGTAGCAGAATCATACGTTCCATAAACCGTTTGGGCATTGCTGTTTCCAATAAGAAAGAAGGAAACTAAAACAGGAATAATTGACTTGATAAATTTCATAAAAAAATAATTAAATAGTTTTCGCCTACTCTATTCACGGCTTTTCGGCAACTGCCGTATCGGATTTGTACAGCCCGATCGCTGCTGCCTTAATCTTTTAGGTGGAAGGCAAGTACCACCGCCTACTCGTTTGTCAAGGCTTTTCAGCTGTCGCCTATGTTTGGGTTAAAGGGCCGATGCCCTTTGGAAAAAATCGATTTGTTTTTATGTTTTTACATTTCACAAGAAGCTTTGCATACCGCGCTGCGGCTTGGGAAAGGCAGTTTCAGGTGGTCGCTTTTGAAGCCGAAATACGCTCAGGGAGGGCGGAGATGAGGGTTTTTAGTTGGATAAAGGGAATGGCTGGTGCTATATACTTTTTTGTTCATAGGATTTGCATATAGGTTTAATCCCCGACCCGTTTTGAACCGAGTTCAGTTGAAAATAATTCTTACGGCCTGGCTTGATTTGATGAGCGGATAAGCACCTGTTCTGAGCGTGAGCAAGGTGTCATTGGCTTGGATGGCTCTGAGCACTTCTGTTGGGACTGGACAATCGGACTCCATGACAAAAACATTGTTGGCAAATTGAGATGCCGTCACGTCGGCAGGGATATCTGTATAGTTGAACTCCAAAAATATCTTTCCCTCCGCATCGAGGCCCATTGTTGCCTCATAGATGGCAGCCGATGGTGTCTGGTTATCGCTCGATTGTATGGAGCAAATCCCGGTGCCTCGACAATCTGCGCCACGGCTTCCAGTGCTGGCATATACATTGCTTGCCATTTCGGTTTTGGGGAAATAATCTTTCTCCCAGGAAAGGAGCAGCAACATTGGTGCGATAAAAAAAATCTGTTTCATGACTTACTATGTTTGTTTGGGTAAGAAACTGTTGTGTTGATTTGTTGAGGCAAAAGTGTGGCCTCTCTTCCCCGGGAGAAAAGGACAGATTTCGCAAAAATTTCCTGTGAAAGGATTCTGGGATGCTCGCGGAATGACGCTTTTTTGAACCGCTAAAAGACTTTTTTCTTACAAAAGGCAGTTCAGTCGCTCGCGAATAGGCAGGCAAAAAATGGACAGTCGGCAAAGTTTTTTCCAAAAACTCGCCCAAAATAGACTTAAAAAATCTGATTTACATCAAGCCGTTTGCCTTTTCAGTGAGCCAGCCACGTTCGCAAATCATAGGCTTTTCAGCTATCCGCTGCAAGATTTTTTCTGCTCGTTTGCGGTCTCGCTTCAGTGTTTGGGTCAATTGATTAAGGATGTAGATAAAGTTGAGATTCATCAACCGCACGTTCTCGGCAATGGTTTTTGCTGCAGTTCGCTCGATATATTTTCTGAAGGAGTCAATTTTGTAGGGAAGAAGTTCTGAATCGGTCTCATAGTATGCCTTCAGCTCGAGCCTTCGAATCATTAGATAGTAGTGCGAAGCCAGGGGGACATCCGGAATTTCGTCCAGTGCCTTTTCATAATCACCTTCTGCAAAGTGACAATTGGCGAGGTTTAGCTGGTAGAAAAAATGAGCTTGCTCACCGCTTGCCAGCAAATTTTTGTAGGTTTCTGTCACTTCTTTTGCCCAAGCGATTTCTTTGGCACGCAGAGCGATCTGAACGATGCTGAGGTAGGCATTTACGTGAATTTTTTCGCCGTCGTTGAAATAGCCGTCTCGAAGATTGGATTTTTGGATACCATGCAATATTGGTATGTACTCCAACTTGCCACTGTCAATAAGCAGGGTACACAGGTTACGCAAATAGGAATAGTAGAGTTTGAGCGTCTCAAGCTGCACTTGTGGTTTTATCTCCTCAATCAGGCTAAGGAGCTGCTCGAAGTCCGCTATTTCGGGACTTTCCTTTTGGAAAAGCTTGCCCGCATTTTTCAACATGATTAGCGTCGGACTTTGCTGTATGTAGTATGACTCGTCGTAGGTTAATATGCTCAGATCGGTAGAACTGGCCGCCTTGTGTTGCAGCAAGGCGCGATTGGCGAAGTCTGCCCGGTATAGATAGTAATAATGGTCGAGCTCACGGATCAAGTTGGGGATGCCAAGGTCGCTCGATAGGTCGTTGCAATAGCTTTTCCACTCGTATTCTTCTTCAGCTATGGCAAGCGATAGTTTGTCGCCCGGCATATCATCTCCATTTCCTTTATGCTTCAGTTTGCTCAGCGAAAGGGAAAATTTTTCTCCAAGCGCTTGTTTCCGTAGCCAGGATGCCCAATCCAATTCGATTAATTCCTCCCTTTTCAGATCGAAATACTCGTGACAAAGGATGAATAGCCGCAATTGCTTTTTCAGTTCCGTCATGGTTTTGTCCAACTTTCCCTGTACCACAGGTTTGCCGGGGAAAACCTGCTTGTAAATTTTATCTCTTTCCAGAAGCTCATCCTGAAAATCAGGAGCGATTTTGGCCAATGTTTTGAAGAGCGCTTGAACATCTGCAGCAATGGGACTACGGTTGAAATAGGGCGAGGCCAGAAACAATTCTGCCTCCTTACGGTCTTTTTCCCCTAACGCTCGAATGATTTCGATCAAAAATGTGCCGGACATAAATATGTGGAAGTTCCTTTGCTTTTTGACTTTGGGGAAAAATTTGACAAAAGTGTCCATTTTTTAAGATTTGGACCTGTCTACTTTTGCTATATTATTCACAAAATCTACACACAAGGTTATGTTTAAAAAATTCTCAATCGCACTTATTTGGGCATATTTCGCGTGCTTCTCGTTTGCAAGCCCGAGCCTGCCCGCTACCATCGTCCCAAATCCTGAATTCACCGAATGTGACTGGCCTGCCCCGCTCAATTTCAGGGTAGAGGATGCCGGTACCGACTGGGTCCTGCTCGCATGGGACCCCATCCTTCCAAATGTTGTTCAACACCGTGTAAAGACATACCTTACCAATGGCAACATCCTGGTGAGCAATATTGTCGTGCCTGCAAACCAAAACACGCAGATCGTGAACAATTTGATACCAGGCGAACAATACTATTCGACAATATATGCTATTTGCCCCGACGGCACCGATAGCAAGTATTTTATGAAAGTTGATCACCCTGATGGTTTTATTACAGAGCTCATAGTGTCGGGTTATACAGGGTCCAATAATTTGCCCATCTGCGGCGTAAACGCCACTGGCGAGTATTGCGAGTTCCCAATAGCCCCCAATATCACCACCTTTTTTAAATTCCGCCACTCCAACAATTACAACCTGACCAGAAAATTTGCCACCTACAGGGAGAGTACCTCCGGTAAATTGCGGGCAAAAATAGACCCGGCCGATGGTGACGGTATTTATCAATTCCGGATTGACAACCAAGTGCCCGACGATCAAGGAGTTCCCGGCATTCATTTTCAAGTTTTCACCAATGGCGGTACGTTGTTGCTTGGGGTTTTCCAATTGTACTATCATTACAGCGGTGGGCAAACTGTGGGCCGCTTGATCTGTGAGAGCATAACTGATGACTACGAAATCGTAAAGATCACTAGCTCAGGTAATGCTATGAAACCACCTTCCGACGCATTGCAAGGTTCGTTGGAAGATCGGAGTTCGCTTGTGCCTGCACAGCTGGCATTGGCCGTCGCCCCCAACCCCTTCAACGCTACACTGGACGTAATGGTGAACCGCTCTGTTCAGGAAAAGGGAAACATTCAGCTCCTCAACCTCAGTGGGCAAGCGGTACTGGAGCAACCGCTGATCGTAGGACAAGAACGGCACACGATTCATACCGCACACATGCCAGCCGGCTTCTACTTCCTCCGCATCGAAGTGGATGGGGAAATAAAGACCTTGAAAGTGGTGAAATCCGACTAAGAATAATTGAACCATCATACACAATGCCGCGCCTTCCGTTCGAGGAGGCGCGGCATTTTTTATAATTGCATATCATCTCACTGTTGTAGACAAATCATTCATGACTTTTCGATTATCTTCACTGATGTGCCTGCTCCTGTGCTCACAGGCTGTTTTTGGTTAAACTGCCGAAGAAATGCGCGCCAAAATTTCCGAAGAGATCGCTGGCAGTTGGCGTACCATCCCGGAAAAGATGCGAACCCCAAACCCGCTTTTATCAAAGACATTTTACTCAATATGAGTGCAATCGAGTCTACAGACATGCCAAATGTGTACAAATTCACAGGCACCGTATACGAACTAGACGTTGAGGACGAATACGTTTTTTACAAAGACGGGATGCTTGCTTTTGGTTACACCAGCGAACAAACCTTCGAGATTGCGCCTGTTAAAAAATTGAAGCGGTATTTTACCGGCACCGTTAAGGATGGCAAAATGACCTTCATCGGCTTCGACCTACAAGATGCGCGAAGTGTGCTGATCGCTACATCCTGGGAAAGAATCGCTAAAAACTGATCCATCCACTCTCTTTACACCATAGGGCTGATCGTCTTTTATAAATGCTCCAAGGCTGTTGGGAGTGCCCAAATCAATACCTACTATGAAGGGTTTGGGGTTTCGACGGAGCCGTCTTTGAGGTTGATAGACAAAGTCATTATGGATTCGTTTCGGAGGCCATATTGTACTGATATAAGATTTAGAGCGATTGATTCGATTGGTGTGATTGACTCGATTGGGAAAGCGAAAGGACAAATTGACCGGGACAGGTAGGACGTTACGATACTTTTTTTCACAAAGTTTTGTATAAATGCTTCCTCCCCCCAAACAACCGCCCCGCTTACACCAATCGAATCAATCGTCCCAATCAAATCAATCACACCAATTATAAAATCTATTTAAGGCCTGGCAAATCCCACTTCCACTGCATGGCAGCCAAGCGAATGCCAACAACCGTGATCACCGAAATTGTGGCAGCCAAAGGTGCCACCATGTCCCAGGCAGCAAACACAAAATACAGCGCGCCACCGAGGAGCGAGGCAGAAGCATAAATGTCTTTGCGAAATACGAGTGGGATTTCGTTGAGCAGCACATCGCGCAAGACACCGCCAAAACACCCTGTCACCATTCCCAGTGCAACACATACGGACGGATTCAAGCCTGCTTCTAAGCCATACTGCAACCCAACCACGGTGGCAAATCCCAGTCCAATAGCATCAAAAATGGCAAGTGTTCGCGGAAAAAACTGCAGGTATTTGCGAAAAAACAGAGTGATGAGGTACGAGGCAAACACAACGGTAATGGCCTGCTGGTCTTTCATCCAGGCTACGGGCGTGTTGCCGATCATGATGTCGCGTATTGTACCACCGCCCACTGCTGTGGCAAATGTCAGCACCAGCACCCCGAACACGTCGAGGCGTTTGTTGAGCGCCGCCAATGCTCCGGATATGGCGAAGGCGGCGGTGCCGAGGTTTTCCATGAGTTGGTGGAGGAGCATGGTGGGAGGGGTAATTAAAAAGGAGTTTTGATGGTCAGCGCACCATCAATCACCTGCCCATCCTGCAAATCCTCTGAGTAAAGGAGCTCAGCATTTGCTTCGAGTGCGGCCGCGATAATGAGGCTGTCGTAGAAGGAAAAACCGTAGCGCGCTGCGATTCGGCAGGCATCGGCAACCGTGACAGCAGTGTTGGTGTGGAGTAGGTTGTTGTTGGCGATTTCGCTCAAAACCGGTTGAATGTCAGCCCATGGAAACTCGAATTTCCGAAAAAGTGAATTAGCCGTTTCCTGCAAAACTTGAGTGCTGACGATACTTTCTTCGTTGGAGATAATTTGCTGCGCAATTTGCTGTTTTTGCAAATCAAGATCGGTGTGCGCGTAGATGATGATGTTGCTGTCAAGGAAACATTTAGCGCTCATTGGCTTCTTCGCGGTTGAATTTGAAGCGTATCCCTTTCGTTTTCAGTACAGTGAATGAGACCTTTTTGCGAGGCGCAGGTTTTGCTTTAACCCCTTCGTCTTTGGCGAAGACGATGACTTCCAACTCCTTGCCGACATAATCGGCAGGCAGGTTTAGAGAGAGTTGGAAATCGCTTTGGTCAGGGGTGACAATGGTGCGCAGCATGATGGGTGATTTTTTACAAAGGTAGTGAATGAGGGAGAAAGAAACAATTTTGCCAATTGCAAGGTAAATGCATTGCTTGTCGCATTTTCCTATTTTTGTGCTGGAAATTTCCTTCAACCCTATCATTCGTGGTGAACCAACCCTACAAGATTTTTATCATCTACGCTCATCAGGATGAGGTTTCGCGTCATGAAATCGCCACACACCTTGTGCCGATGGAACGCGCGAAACAGGTATTGGTATGGGCTGACCACAAAATAATGCCGGGAGAAGAATGGGAGCCGGCAATCAAAACGCAACTTGGAAAGGCCCACCTCATCTTATTGCTCGTAAGCCCAGATTTTTTTGCAAGCAAATACATCCACGAGGTAGAAATAAAGGAAGCATTGGCGCGCCATAAAAGGAATGAAGCCAGAATTATCCCCATTGTCGTTCGGCCATGTGATTGGAAATCTGACCCTCTCATCAGCCAGATGCAATTATTGCCTACAAAGGCTGTTCCCATAAACGATATTCGTCACTGGACTACCCGCGACTTTGCGTGGGACGACGTGGTGGAAGGCATCAAACTCGCCTTGCAACAACTTAAATCTGCAGAGATGGAAGTGATACGCAAACGCGAGGAGGAGGGAAAGCGTCTCCAGCGAGAAATCGAACGCGCCGAAGCGGAGCGAAAACGCCAAGCAGAAGAAAAGCGGCGACAACAGGAAATGGAACTTGCGAAACGAGAAGCAGAAGAAAAGCGCCAACTGAAAGAACGTGCAAGAGCCGAAGCTGATCGAAAACGGCGAAAGGCGGAACAGCAACGTCAAGTCGAATTAAAAAGGATTGAAACAGAACGTCTGCGTCAAGAGGAGGAGAGAAAGCGAAAAAAAGAAATGGAAGAAGCGCAGAAACGTCAAGAAGAAGAAAAGGCTTGGGCCGAGGTTCTTAAATATAAATCGGTGACAGGGTACAAGGTTTATATCAATAGTTATAGAGGTATACGTACAGAGGAAGATCTTCTTAAGGTAAGGAGATTGATTGTAGAAGACCAAAACGGTTTTCCGTTATGGTTCATAATTTTTTTGTTTTTTTTATTCCTTCCCCTAATTCTAGCATTGCCATCTATAGTAAATTCAAAAGGATCAATAGGCGGTAAAATATTCCTGATAGTATTTATGATCTTGGGTCTTGTGGGTCTTTTCATCTTACTACTTAATTCATTATGGCAGCGAAATTTTATTAAGACAGGCCGAAGTTTTTTGAAGTTTTATGAATAAATCGGAATGTTATTTTGGGGCAAGACTGCAAGGGCCTTTCACAAGCTTATAACGGCACATTCCCATGCTTCCGCTTTGGTCTTGCTACCGCCTTATTTTCCAGCATCGCAAATGCTTTGATTAATTTTCGCCGTGTCTCGCGGGGCTGGATCACTTCGTCAATAAAGCCCCGGGCAGCAGCACGGTAAGGGTTGGCGAAAGTGTCGGCGTATTCCTTTTCTTTCTCTAAAAGTTTGGCGGTGGGGTCGGCTGCTGCGTCAATTTCCTTTTTGAAAATGATCTCTGAGGCCCCTTTGGCGCCCATTACAGCAATTTCAGCCCCCGGCCAGGCAAAGTTCATATCCGCGCCAATGTGTTTGGAGTTCATCACATCATAGGCTCCACCATAAGCCTTGCGGGTGATGACGGTGATGCGCGGCACAGTTGCCTCACTAAAGGCATAAAGTAATTTTGCGCCATTGGTAATGATGGCGTTCCACTCCTGGTCGGTGCCAGGCAGGAAACCGGGTACATCCTCCAATACGAGCAGCGGAATGTTGAAACAATCGCAAAAACGGACAAAACGCGCCGCTTTTTTGGAGGAATTTACATCCAAAACACCGGCGAGATTCATCGGTTGGTTGGCCACAATGCCGATGCTGCGCCCAGCGAGTCGTGCAAAACCTACCACGATGTTTTCAGCGAATTGCTCATGGATTTCGAAAAAGGACTCATGGTCTGTGATGCCGGCGATGACTTCTTTGATATCGTATGGATGGTTGGCGTTTTCAGGGATGATGTTGCTGAGTTGTTCGCGGTATTCGTCGCCCAATTCGTAGGGTAGGGTAGGGGCTTTGTCTTCACAGTTTTGGGGGATGTAAGAAAGGAGCTTTTTGAGTTTATAAATGCAGTCCATGTCATTGGCTGCGGTCAGGTGGGTCACGCCACTTTTGCTGGCGTGGGTGCTGGCGCCACCGAGTTCTTCACTGGTAACTTCTTCATTTGTAACGGTTTTAACCACGTTCGGCCCCGTCACGAACATGTACGAACTGCCTTCCACCATCATGATAAAATCCGTCATGGCCGGACTGTAAACGGCCCCACCTGCACAAGGTCCCATGATGGCCGAAATTTGCGGAATGACTCCGCTCGCCTGCACGTTGCGGTAAAAAATATCCGCGTAACCGCCCAACGAATTCACCCCTTCCTGGATCCGCGCCCCTCCCGAATCGTTGAGTCCAATCAATGGCGCGCCATTTTTCACGGCCAGATCCATGACTTTGCAAATTTTTTCGGCATGGGTTTCTGACAACGAACCGCCAAACACCGTAAAATCCTGCGCAAATACATACACCAATCGCCCGCCGATTGTTCCGTAACCAGTCACCACACCATCACCCAAAAACTGCTGTTCAGCCATGCCAAAATCGGTGCTTCGGTGTGTCACGAGCGCGCCAATTTCTTCGAAACTGTTTTCGTCCAAAAGGAAATGCACCCGCTCACGGGCTGTGAGTTTGCCTTTTTTGTGCTGGGCATCAATGCGGTTCTGACCTCCGCCCAGCTTTGCTTCGGCGAGTTTGGATTGGAGGATTTCTAACTTTTTGTCCATAAAATCGAGAATGTACCCCGGAACGCATTTTCGGGGCAGCCCGGAACAGCGTTCCGGGGTACAGTTCGGGCAAAGGTAAAAAAAGCGGGGGCTGTGGTGTTGTCACAGCCTCCGCTTGGTTAATATTCCAATTGTCCAACTGTCCAATGTCTAGAAGTCCAATGTCCAACAGTCCAGACTACTGCTTCACAAAATCGAGTGACACCGAATTAATGCAATAGCGTAATCCCGTAGGTGCTGGTCCGTCTGTAAAAACGTGGCCTTGGTGGCCGCCGCAACGCGCACATTCCACTTCGGTTCGATCCATCCCGTGGCTACCGTCGGTTTTGTCGGCGATGCAGTCTTCACTGATGGGTTTGTAAAAAGAAGGCCAACCCGTGCCGGATTCGAATTTTGTTTCTGAAGAAAACAGCGGCAACCCACAGCCTGCGCACACAAAAATGCCTTTTTCGTGGTTGTTCCAAAGATCGCCCGTAAACGCGCGTTCGGTGCCTTCTTTGCGTAGAACATAGAATTCCTGTTCGTTCAGTTCGCTTTTCCAGACGGCCTCCGTTTTTTCCACTTTGACTAATTTACCGTCCACATATTGGGCCGGAACGATGGTGTCTTTGAGGGCAGTGGCAGGAACTGTTGCAGTGGCGGTCGACCCCGCCTCAGTTAAAACTCCGGCGGGTAAAGAAGGTGCGTTATTGCACGCGAGCATTGTAAGCAAAATGGTCAGAAATTTCATTGCAATTGAGTTTTGTTTGTCAATACAACGGACAAAAGGGTGATTTGGATTTGAAACACGGCAATTGGACACAATCTTGTCGGCAGAAGGACAAATCTCGAGGCTTGGGTTCAATTTAGATGTTGGACATTCCTTATTGGTCATTGGGCGTTTCTTCCTCCTCCGCTCCCCCTTTCGGGTGCGCTTGTTCATACACTTGGATCAGTCGTTCAATATTATTGTGCATGTACACCTGCGTGGAGGCGAGATTTGAGTGGCCAAGCAGCTCTTTTATGGCATTCAGGTCAGCACCATTGTTGGAAAGGTGCGTGGCGAACGAGTGCCGCAACACGTGTGGACTGCGCTGTTCTTCCGTGGTGACTGTTGAAAGGTGTTTCCGAACCAGGTAATAAATGCTTTCAGGAGAAAATCTTTCACCTTTTCGGTTGAGGAAAAGCCAAGGCTCTTGGGTGCCTGGGAACGCCGCTTTTCGGGCTTCCAAAAACTTTTCCAGCCATTCGTAGAGGTATCGGGCAAATGGAACGAACCTTTCTTTGTCGCCTTTTCCTCGTACCCGGAAGACCATACGACTAAAATCTAAGTCATTGACCCTGAGATTGGAGGCCTCGCTGCGTCGCATCCCGGTAGCATAAAGGGTTTCGAGCAAAACCCGGGCGAGCAGGCCACCATAATCATCGGCAAATTCGATGTGGGAAAAAAGGGCCACCATCTGGCTTTCCTGCACAAATACAGGAAGGCGTTTGCCCATGCGCGGCGCAGTTATTTTGCGCATAGGGTCTTTTTCAATCAGCCCGCGTTTTTTTAAAAACTTGAAGTAAGTCTTCAGGCATGAAAGCCGGCGGACAATACTGCGGGCGCTTTGCCCGGCCTGCATCTGGGACACTACCCAGGAACGAATATGCAAATGCCTTACTTCGCTTAGCGAGGTAAGGCATTGCTGTTCAACACAATATGCTATAAAACTGGAAAGGTCGCCACGGTAAGCTGTAAGCGTATGAGGCGAGAACCTACGTTCGAGCGACAAGTATCCGTAAAACGAATCTTCGTGAAACAAACTAATCGTTCTTGTTGCCGTACATATCTTCCTTGTACACCGCTTTGAGCACTTCGGTGCGGCGCTGGACGGACGGCTTGGAAAATGCTTTGCGGCGACGCAATTCTTTCAGGATGCCCGACTTTTCAAACTTGCGCTTGTACTTTTTGAGTACTTTGTCGATGGTATCGCCGTCTTTAATCTCGAGGATGAGCATGGATTTCTCCTTCTTTTTGTTGGTGAAAAAATTCGAATGTTAAAATTGGGCTGCAAAGGTAAATCTAGTTCGGCAAAAATTAC
>JBJXGZ010000137.1:0-4340 GCA_046160625.1 Saprospiraceae bacterium | reverse complement strand
GCTGGCTTTCGCCAAAATAAGCAGCGTAGCCGGTCAGGACACCTTGCCGGTGATGAGCCTGAGCCAGGTCATTTCCACAGTGGAAGCCTCTTATCCCGATATCCTGAAATTCGAGTCGAAAATACTGGCTGCACGCGCCAGTGTGGAAGGCGCCAGGGCATGGATGCCGCCCACCATATCGGCAGGGCCGGAGCAATTTTTCTACAACCCCTTCATGCTTGGTGACGAAACCCCCATGAACCGGGCGGGCATCACCGTGAGCATCGAGCAAATGATACCCAACCCCTGGAAATTGGATGCGAAGCAGAACTACCTGCAATCCCTCGAAGCCATTGAGCAGAACTGGGTGGAATGGACCAAAAACACCTTCCGGCTCTACTCCAAGCAACTTTACTACCAGTGGGTCGTAGCGGAAAGGACTCTCCGCCTCGTGCAGGAAAACAGGGAATTACTAAATATGCTCATCAAGACCTCCGAGGCAAAATACCCCTACAACCAGTCCGACCTGGGCAATATTTTCAAAGCCAAGGCAAAAATAGAGGAGTTAAAAAACATGGAAACCATGCTCTTGGCAACCATCGCCGAGAGCACCATCGGGCTGAACACGCTTATGAACCGTGATGTGAACACTAATTTCAGTATTGACACGACCGTCGTGTTGAAAACATATAATATTGGTCTTCCCTTCGCTGCCGACTCTGTACTGAGGCGAAACGACATCATGGCAATGCAAAACACCATCGAATCCATGCGACTTGACCGGGAGCGCATATGGGCGGACCGCAAGCCGGATTTCGGCATCCGGTTCAGCCACATGCAAATGTTCAATATGCCGCCCCAATATTCGATTATGGGCATGATGACCATTCCCATTGCTCCCTGGTCATCGAAAATGTATAAATCGGAGGTAAAAAGCATGGACTTCCAAATCCGCGCCATGACGCATGAGAAAGAAGGGATGCAACTCATGGCGACTAGGATGATAAATGAAAAGCTAGCGATGCTGAAATACGCTAGGCAGCAGCTTGCCAATTACGAAACCGGCATCATCCCCGCCTATGTGCAAAACTTCGAGGCAAACCTGCTTGCGTACAATCAGAACACGGGTAACCTTTTCGTGTTGCTTGACTCCTGGGAAATGCTACTGATGAAAAGAATGGAATACAACGCCAAAATGCTGGAAGTGCTAAAACTCGAAGCCGACTATGAGTATGAAACAGAGATCAGATAGTGCTTTTAAAACAGATTGTGCAATGAAAATCTTATTCCTGAAAATTGAAATAAGGCGACTACTGCCTGCGCTTGCCACTTTTGCGCTCGTGGCTTTTTTCGCCTGCGGAGGCGGCAAAAAAGACCAGCCCGACAGCATGGAAAACATGGAGGGCATGGAACATGGAGGACATGACATGAAGCAAAATGGGAAACCAGGAACCGACACCACTGCGAACCACGATATGCCCGGAATGGACATGCCGGACGGCCACCTCACTGACGCCGACAGATTGAATCTCGCCGCCTATATGCTGCCTGTCAACCGGCAAGTAATTTCCGCGCAAAAAACCGTCATGGCAATGCCTACCGATAGCGCCAGTGTCATCGGGGCGCTGGGATACATCGCACCCGACGAGCGGCGGAGCAACAAAGTCTCTGCCCGCTTTTCCGGCAGGATTGAAAAGCTGTACGTCCGGTACAATTTGCAACGAGTAAAAAAAGGTGAAAAAATTCTCGACCTGTACAGCACCGAACTGAACACTTACCAGGAAGAGCTGCTGTTTCTGATAAAGCGCAATTCCGACCCGTTGCTCGTGGAAAAAGCCAAAGAAAAATTGCGCCTGCTCGGTCTCACCCCGGAGCAAATCAATCGCATTGAACAAACCCGCGAGATTTTTTTCAGCATTGGCATTTATAGCCCGCAGGCAGGCTATGTCTTATTCACGTCGTCGTCCCCAGCCCAAGACATGGGTAGTTCCGGTATGAACGACGGCAGCAAAAACGCAAGCATGGGCGGCGGAATGGGAGGAGGAAGCAGTGAGCCATCGTCGAGCGCCCCGGTCGTGAGCGGCGGCAGCCAAATCAGGGAAGGGGATTACGTGGGCCAAGGACAAACCCTGTTTCAGGTCAACGACCTTCAACAGGTCTGGGCAATGCTCGCCGTTGACAACCGGCACCAACAGGCACTCAAGCAGGGTATGACGGTGACGCTCAACAGTGAACTTTACCCGAATGAAACCATCCACGCTACGCTTAACCTCATCGAGCCGGCTTTCCAGAAAAATCAGAAATTCCTCCTTTCGCGGGTCTATCTGAAAAACCCGGGCGGCAAATACAAAATCAACTCGCTGGTCGAAGCAGAAATAGTGCCGGCTAAAAGTACCGCCTTGACAGTGCCGTACAGCAGCATTCTTTTTTTGGGAAAACGAAAAATCGTGTGGGTGCTGAAAGGGAGGACACCCGAAGGCAACAAAGTTTTCGAAGCGAGAGACGTGAACATTGGCGCTGTGTTCGGCGACAGGGTGGTCATAAAATCCGGCTTGAATCAGGGAGAGGAAGTAGCCCTCGACGCAGGCTACCTGCTCGACCGGGAAGGACTTATTCAACCTGAATAAAAAATCTGCCATGAAAAAAACAACGATAGTGACCGCCGCTCTTTACCTCTTTTTTACATTCTTTCTTTCCTGCAAGCCGGAAATAAAAACGGAGCACGACGTCGAGCATGGCGGCGAGCACGAAACCATGCTCACCCTTCCGGAACAAGACAAGCTGCTAGCAGGTATCAAAAGCGACAGCGCGGTGATCAAAAATATTTCGGAACTCACCACGCTCGTGGGAAAAACCGCTTTCGACGAAAGGTTGGTGAACGTGCTTACCTCTCGTTTGAAAGGTCGCCTGGATAGGCTGTATATTAGAACCCCGGGCGGTTTCGTGAAAAAAGGGCAGCCCGTTTATGCCATATACAGTGAAGCGCTGTTGGCGGATGAAAATGACTACCTCCTTGCGCTCGACCAGTTTGAACAAGCAGTGGCTCAAAAGGAAATCGCCCAGCAATTGCTCGATGCTGCCCGCAATAAACTTTCTCTCTGGACTTTGAGCAAAGAGCAAATCGAAGCGCTCGAAACCTCGCGCGTTGCCTCGCCCCTGATGGAATTTTATAGCCCGTATAGCGGCTACTTAGTCGAATTGAACGTTCGGGAAGGCGAGTACGTGGACATCGGCACGCCTATTCTGAAAACAGCAGGGCTTCAAACCCTTTGGGTGGAAACACAGGTTTACAGCGACGAGGTAAAATATCTTAGCCAAAACCCATCACTGTCCGTTGAGTTTGAGGCATATCCCAACGAGTTGTTCACCGGCGAAGTAGTCTTCGACAACCCCTTGCTGGAAGAAAGCCAGAAAGTCAATCTGGTTCGCCTCAAAGTGGGCAACCGCGGTGGAAGGCTCCGACCTGGTATGATGGCTTACGTCTATTTGCAGAGAAATCAAAAGAAAACGCTCGTTATCCCCAAATCGGCTTTACTGCTGGAATCCGCTATTTCCGTTTGGGTGGAAACCCCGGATGGCATGTACGAACAACGTATGGTCACGACCGGTATTGAAAATAAGCGGGAAGTGGAAATCACGTCGGGGTTGCGAGCAGGCGAAAAGGTCGTCGTGTCGGGCGCGTATTTTCTCAAAAGCGAAAACACCGTCAGGCAAGGTGGTGGCTCCATGGGAGGAATGCAAATGTAAGCGTAACCGGGTTTCAGCGCTTAACTATTGCAAAGCGAATTCGTGTTAAAAAGGATCAGCCCCCATGGCCGGGTATAAAATGTGAAGTCAAACAAGCGGCTAAAAATCAAAACAAAACCTTAACCCGATTTTAAAACCCCAAAATTCCTACTTGATAATCTAACTGTTGCACTTACTACTTGAACCTTAGGTCTTTCTTTTCAGCCTCGCGTTGGCATCGTCTAATACTTTTCCGCACGGCGACGAAATCGCGACCGACCCCGGTGTGGCCAATCGTGTACGGGCCAAATCGACCGCTACGAACTCACGCTTTATTACCCCGAACTCAGCGCCGGACAGGATGCACACTTGACGCATTACATAGCCGATTTTAAAACCAACCGCCCGATTGACAAGGCGGAGTTAAAAATCAGCGCGGCGGGAAACCCACAAATCATTTTCGAGGCCAACCCGCTTTCGCCGGGGTGTATGAGTTGCACGGCTTGTTCCCTGAAAACAAAACCTACACGCTCAATGTGCAGGTAAATCATGTCAAGGGAGCCGACTTGATTGGCATCACAGGAGGAGAAACTGCCCGCTGCGCCGAGACTGCCGCCGCGCCGACCGAGCCGGGC
>JBJXGZ010000136.1:0-20892 GCA_046160625.1 Saprospiraceae bacterium | reverse complement strand
TGACGACGATATGTTTGGGGTAGAGCAATTGGCTGCAAGTGTGAATATGAGCCGCAGCAACCTCTTTCGAAAACTCGATGCGCTTACTGGAAAAAGCCCCAACGTAATTATCCGCGAATTGCGCTTGGCCCGTGGTAAAGATTTGCTGGAACAAGGTGCGGGAAACACGACTGAAGTCTCCTTCATGGTCGGCTTCAATACGCCTGCTTACTTCGTAAAATGCTTTACGGACGAATATGGAATGCCACCTGGAGAAGTGCGCAAACGAATGTCAGCGGCCAAGGCTAGTGGCGCGTCAAGCCAATGACGCGCCATTAGTACAAAATATGAAGGGGAGAGAACGGTTTGAAATAGATTGAGGCTGTGTTCAAACCCATTACTTACGTGATGGAGCTGAAATCAAAGAGGCCGATAACTTAAAGACTATTGAAGAACTAAGCGGCAAGAGGCATATTTTCCTCCCATATATGCTTGGAAAACAGCCTTTTAGGCAATTGCCTTGCAATAGCATCCTGTCCGGGGCCATGTCGTTCTATACTTGCATTGTTCTGGGAAAAATAGAATATCGGATAGGACCCCGCCTCGCCCTCCTGGGCCTCGCATCGAATGACAAATGGCATACGACGCTCTTTGGCAAACTGATACGCCCGCTCCCAATCCGTAATAGAACCTAAGGGGTCGCCGCTCAGGTTGGCACTCGTGCAAAGCGGGGCAGTATAGGAATGTCCGCCAAAAAGTGCCGGCTCCGCTTGCGCGGCAAAACTTTCCTCAATGGCCTTGAAAAGCATCCGGTGCGGCCCATCCACCAAAAGTCCCTGATGGGTGCCATTGCGTATGGTTGGCGAATGGAAGTTTGGTTGCTGTACAGCAAAGCGGATAAACGCACCGGTCAGGCATTGCAGCGATTCTGCGGTTGACAGCTCCGGTGGCAGGCTTCCTGGTGCAGCCAGCGCATGGAACCGGGCCAGGTCGCCGATGGCTGTACCGTAGTTTTTTTGGGGCAGACGCACTTTGGTGGAATTCAGTTTTGTGACTCCTAAAGCAGTAGCCGGCGCCAGCAGAACATACACTGCGGGCATTTGCAACATCAGTACACCGGTTTTAGAATGCAGCACTTCAAGTGCGGCAGGGATGGCCTCTTTATCCAGAATTGAAATTTCACGCATGGTATTATTGTTTTAAGCGGCCAAAGAAGATTCAAGTATTGCCGACCCTTCGAGTAAGGAGCCAAATCGCTGAATTCCAGGCTTTAAGCCCAGGGTTTTGAGTGCTTGATACACGGTTGCAGCTGCCGCAGTGACTACTGGCAGACCTGTAATTTTTTCTGCTTCCGCGATCATGTCGAGCGAAGGCATTTGCACACAGGCTGAAAGCACAATAGCTTCAGCACTTTGTGGGATGTTATCAAGAAGATCCAAGAGATTGGCCGGGTTTAGCCTGCCTACCGCACAGTTGTCAGCAACGGAAAGCGATTGCGCCGAAACGACTTCCACACCCTCATTTTCAAGGTATTGGCACACCTTGGTCGTGAGCGGAGGCATATAAGGGGCGATCAAGGCAATTTTACCGGCATTGATTTCCAAAAGCGTGTTCACCAACGCTCCGGCGCTTGTGATCACAGGCACCGAGGCATTGGCGTTGAGAATGGTGTTTTCAAGTTGCTTTTCTATTTCGCGATGAGCACCTGGCCCTTGTACCATGATGGCTACTAAACAGGCGTACAAGATCACATCTACAGAGGCATCGGCGAGGTCGAGCGCGGCCCGGTCTGCGTGTTGGTTCATGGCCAAAAGGCTTTCTGGGTCCACACGCTTCATACTCACCCGGCTGGAGTGGAAACTGAATTTTTCAGGAAAAGCAAGTTCCCTGCGGTGCAAAATGCGGGGCACTTCTTTTTCCATGGTGACATTGGAGCTGGGTACGATCATCCCGATTCGAATGCTGTCTGTTTCAAAGGAGTTGGATAAGAAGCCTTTCATTAGAATTAAAGTCTTAATGGTGAGTTGTCTGGTATTTACATTACAACTATTGCCCGAGCACATCATCTTTAGTACTCAAGGCAATGCCCACTACCTCGTCAATCAGGTCTTGAGCCACCCCTAATTCTTGAAGGGTAGCAACCAATTGCCCCGCAACCGCATCAAAATGACCAGCGGTAATATTCATGTGTGCATGCGCTTCCCTCATTTTCATTCCGGTATATCCGGCCATGGGTGCACCAAACGCCATCGCTAAAAAGGCTTTCATTTTGCCTGATTGTGCGGTCATGTTGGTGTTGGTAAAAAAGTGATTGATGCCATCATCTGCCAATACTTTTTGGTAGAAAATATCTACTGCGGCATTTACAGCATTCATCCCGCCAATGCGTTCAAATAAACTTGCTTTAATTTCCATAATTGTAATTGCTAAGTGAGATGTTGTTTGTTTATTACAATGCAAAGGTTTGGCCTGCCCGCATGGAGGGGGACTAAACAAGTTTTAAAAAAGGTAAAAAAGGATCAAAAGGAGTTTGAGGGGTTCGAAGGGTTTGAAGTGGGCCCAACGATTCAAACACATCAAACAACTCAAACCCCTCAAACCCTTCAAACTCCTCAAACACATGAAACCCTTATTACCTTTGCCGAATGGAATTTTTGAAACAGCACGTAGAGGCGCTTATTTTCGCATCCCCGCAACCCGTGGCCCTTACGGATTTAAAACTTGTAATGGAGGAGGCTTTTCAGGCCGAAATCAAAGAGGCCGAAATTTTGAAAGCCATTGAGGAACTGAAAACGCAGTACCAACAGGATCAATATTCGTTTGAACTTATTGAAATCGCAGGAGGCTGGCAGTTCCTCACCAAGGGCGCGTACCATACCACGGTGGGCATTCACCTGCGCCAGGCCACCAAAAAACGGCTTTCGCAGGCGGCACTCGAAACCCTCGCGCTGATTGCTTACAAACAACCCGTGAGCCGCCCTGAGATCGAGGAGATCCGCGGTGTGAATTGCGATTACGCGCTCCAAAAACTTTTAGAAAAGGAGCTTGTTTTTATTACTGGTCGCAGCGAAGGACCGGGGCGCCCACTCCTTTACGGTACCACCGAAAAGTTCATGGACTATTTGGGAATCAACAGTCTTACAGATTTACCAAAGCCCAAAGATTTTAAAGACGAGGAAAACAGCGTTGGGGAGGTGCCAGCGTTAGAAGAGGCGGTAGCAGTTTTGCCGGCCGAAGCCTTGGCGGAGGCGGGAGACAGTCAACAGTTAACCAATCACCAATAAACCTATCACCACAATCATGGAAACCACGCTCGAACAACCCTTGGTGAACCGCGTCGCAAACAGCAGGCTCTTCACCATAGATTTGGAAGAAATGTACCCAACTGGGGAAGTCGTTCCTTTTGATCTGAAGGGCTATCTCTTCATGGAATTGATCCTGAAAGAAAAAGACTTCCGCGAAGCGCTCCAGGCACTTGATTGGGAACAGTACCGCGGTAAAAACCTCGCTGTGTTTTGTTCTACTGATGCTATTATTCCGCTCTGGGCTTATATGCTCGTGGCAACCCATGCTGCACCTTTTGTGGCAGACATTGCACTATGCGAGCCAGCGGAATTTGTAGAAAAAGCGTTCCTTAAAAAACTCGCCACTTTTGACATTAGCAAATGTGAAGGCCAGCGGATCGTCATTAAGGGTTGCAGCGATAAACCGGTGCCTGCATCGGCTTATCTGGAAATTACACACCGATTGCAGCCAGTGGCGTTGAGTATTATGTTTGGGGAACCTTGTTCTACCGTGCCGGTTTATAAGAAAACGAAAGCATAGGATGTAATTGGGAAACTGTTACTTTTGTAAAAATTCAATGCCATGACGATAGAACGCACCAATTCTGAAATCATCATAAAAGTGCCCACGTATGTAAATGTGGAAGGTGTTCAGCGCTTGCTTGATTTTCTAATGTACCGCGAAGCAACTGCCAAAAGTAAGGCCACGCAAGACGATGTAGATCAATTAGTTGCCGAAGTCAAGAAAGGTCGTTGGGCACGAAACAAAAGACAGCTCCTGCCATGAATGTTATTGTAGACACGAACATTGTGTTCAGTGCTGTTCTGAATAGCTTGGGGAAAATTGGCGACCTCTTACTAAATTCTCATGGCTTGATCCAATTCTTCGGGTGCGATTTTTTAAAGGAGGAATTATTAGAACACCATGAAAAATTGAAGGAAATCTCCAACCTTTCTGATGCCGAAATTCAAGTTTCAAAGGGTCTTTTATTTTCAAAAATCACATTTATTGATACCCGCTTGCTGCCCGCCTCCACTCTGCTACAAGCAGAAGGACTGGTAGAAAACATTGATCTCGACGATACTGAACACGTTGCTCTTGCACTCCATTTGGAATGTAAACTATGGTCGGGCGATAAAAAACTCCGTCGCGGCCTTCGCGAAAAAGGTGTTTTTTGGGTATTGAATACAGATGAAATGTGGGAGACCCGTACCACTTTGCAATCATAATCCAGATACTTGTACACAAGGCATTCATATTTTCAATGAACACAAATCTCCTAAAATTCAAAGTCCTCGACGCCTACCTGATCCGGCAATACCTCTCCACGGTGTTTTTCTCCCTGTTGATTTTCAGCATGATTTCCTGTGCCATTGATTTTAGCGACAAGGTGCAGAGTATCATTGAAAAACCTTGCACCTGGAAGGATGTGCTGGCCTACTATATGGGGTTTGTGACGCATATGGCAAGCTTGTTGCTGCCACTTTATACGCTCATTGGGGTCATTTTTTTCACCTCAAGATTGGCTTCTAATGCTGAGATTTTATCCATATTCAATGCGGGTATCGGATTTCGCCGATTGCTTCAACCTTACATTATTGCTGCCACTGCTGTCATGTTTTTACACTTGACAATCAATCACTTTGGCGCCCCAATCCTCAACCAATGGAAACTCTGGTTTGAGCACACTTTCGTCTGGACCGACCAGGACAAGGGCAAAATCGCCAACGTCCACCTTCTTACTGCTCCTGATACCAAAGTCTTCGTAAGGGCTTTCAACAAAAACAACAATACCGCCTCCGGTCTTCGCCTCGAACGATTTAAAGGCAACCGTGTTATCAGCATTTTGGAAGCGGACCAAGCCAAATGGAAAGGAGAACCCAGCCACTGGGAACTCCCCAAATGGTCGGTACGAACCTTTGACGGCCTGCGCGAAAATTATTCCGTACACACTACCCCGCTGGACACCGCGATCAATATTTCTCCCGCCGACTTTGTCTATTACGCAAATCAACGCGAGCAAATGACAACACCCGAGCTGCGCGAAGCCATCGGCCGCGACCGGGGTCGAGGCCTTCCCTACACCCGCAGTTATGAGGTAGAAATGCACCGCCGTACCGCCGACGCTTTTACCATTATCATCCTCACCATCATCGGATTGGCCGTGGCCGGGCGAAAAGTGCGCGGCGGCATGGGGCTTCACCTTGCGGTTGGCATTGGCATTGGAGCGGCCTACATTGTGTTCTCAAAATTTACTGTGTCGTTCGCCACTGGTGGTGCATTGCCTGTTTGGCTGGGGATGTGGCTGCCCAATTTTGCCTTTGGGGCAATGGCCTGGTGGCTGGTGAGCCGAGCGCAGAAGTAGGGGCCAGTTGGCAGTTGGCAGTGGCAGTTGGCAGTGGCAGTTGGCAGTGGGCAGTGGGCAGCAACAGTGGGCAGTGGGCAGTTTTACACGATTTCGGTCGCCGAAGGATTACCGTAAATGAACTGTATCCTTTGTCTTAATGAAGATGAAGCTAAGGAGGGAACAGGTTGCCGTTTTTGCCTACCGTTACCTTACTTTTGCAGTTTCTGAACAGCCATTTGATTTCTAGACGTTGTCCTCGGGAGGTCCAGAAATCTAATGTCCAGCAGTCCAATGTCCAGTAATCCAACGTCCAGAAGTCCAACGCCCAACCATCCAATGTCCAAAAAAAGATACCTCGTCACTGCCGCTTTACCCTATGCAAACGGTCCGCTCCACATCGGTCATTTGGCAGGAGCCTACCTTCCTGCTGATATTTTTGTGCGCTATTTGCGCTTGATGGGTAAAGATGTGGTGTTCGTGTGCGGTTCCGACGAGCATGGTGCAGCCATCACCGTAAAAGCCCGCAAAGAAGAAACTACCCCACGGGCGGTGGTGGACAAATACCATGCGATGCTCCGGGATACATTTCAGAAAATCGGCATCTCGTTTGATATTTACCACCGAACCACCGAGCCGATCCACCACCAGACCTCACAGGATTTTTTTAGAAAACTCAATGAGAATCAAGCGTTTTTGGAAGAAACAACGGAGCAGTATTATGACGAAACCGTTGGACAATTCCTCGCTGACCGCTACATTGTAGGCACTTGCCCGGTGTGTGCCAACCCGGATGCATACGGCGACCAATGCGAAAAATGCGGCTCAACACTAAGCCCAACCGATCTCCTCAACCCGCACTCCATGCTCAGCGGCTCCGTGCCTGTGAAACGGCCTACGAAACACTGGTTCCTTCGCCTCGATCAGCAAGAGACCTGGCTGCGTGAATGGATCAATACCGGAATCGCTGATGGGAAACAACTCCACAACCCGGCAGATTGGAAAAACCACGTGATCGGTCAGTGCAATTCCTGGCTCGACCAAGGCCTTCAACCCCGTGCCATGACCCGCGATCTCGATTGGGGGGTGGACGTTCCAAACGAAATTCCCGGCTCTGAGGGCAAAAAACTGTACGTCTGGCTCGACGCTCCGATTGGATATATTTCTGCCACGAAGCAATGGGCTTTGGACAAGGGCAAAGACTGGGAGCCGTATTGGAAAAGCGACGAAACCGCGCTTGTGCATTTTATCGGCAAGGACAATATTGTGTTCCACTGCCTCATTTTCCCAGCGATTTTGAAAGCGCATGGCGGGTTTATTTTACCCGTCAATGTGCCCGCCAACCAGTTCCTCAACCTCGAAGGCCGCAAACTTTCCACCTCCAAAAACTGGGCGGTGTGGGTACATGAATATTGCGAGGAGTTTGCCGGGCAAGAAGACGTGCTGCGCTTCAACATGATTAAAAAGATGCCCGAACAGAGCGATTCAGAGTTTACATGGAAAGGCTTTCAAGAGACGAACAACAACGAATTGGTGAACAACCTCGCCAATTTCGTCAACCGGGTGCTGGTACTCTCACACAAATACTATGGGGGTGTGGTGCCACGCATTGAAGCTGACGTAACGTTCAACAGCGGCTGGGAGACAGCAAAAACCGGGCAGTACAACGAGGAGCTCAACCTTTTGTACGACAAACTTCAAGAAATGGGCGCCGCTATTGAACGCTACGAACTCCGAGAGGCATTGCGCATTTTGATGGAAATATCAAGCGCAGGCAATGCACTGCTCCAGTTCAACGAGCCTTGGAAAACGGTGAAAGAAGCACCAGAAATGGTAAAGGTGGTGATGAACCTCGCTATCCAATACGTCGCGGTCTTGTCTGTGGCGATTCGTCCATTCCTGCCATCTGCAGCAGACCGGTTGCGCAAAATGCTCAACCTCAACCCCTTGAACGACAATGGCGACCTGCTCGAAATACTCAACGAACTCGTGGAAGGCAATCCAGTGATTCCGGCCCAACATGCACTTAACGAACCTGAACACCTCTTTAGTCGTATACCCGATGAGGTGATAGAAAAACAGATTGCCAAACTGGCCGCAACCGAACAACAAAACCAACCCCAAAACGATTCGCCCTCAGCTACAAGCTACCAACCTTTGAAAGGAATGATCCAATTCGACGACTTCGCCAAACTCGACCTTCGCACCGGCACCATCCTCACAGCCGAGAAAATGGAGAAATCCAAAAAACTCCTCAAGCTAAGCGTTGACCTGGGCTTCGAAACGCGCACGATTTTGTCGGGCATTGCGGAGTATTTTACACCCGAACAGGTGGTAGGTCAGCAAGTGGTTATTGTGGCCAATCTCGCGCCCCGTGTCATGATGGGCACGGAATCTCAGGGCATGATTTTGATGGCGGAAGATGCAGAGGGGAAATTGAGTTTTGTCAGCCCGGCGGCGGCGTGGCCAAATGGGATGGGGGTGAAGTGAGCTTTACCACTGCACATTTGTTGAATATCTTTTTGGTAGTATGGATTTTACTGCTCAATTATTGAATTACAATTTTATAGGTTTCAAATAATGCATTGGCGTGTTTTCTAAAAAAATAAACTCCCTTTGGAAAACTGGAAAGGTCAATCTCGAATGGCGCTTGTTGCATTGAATTGTTTGAGGCATAGACTTTTTCACCAACAATATTAAAAATTTCAATAGCGGTAATATGCTCAAACCCGCTAACCGTGAATTTCCCGTTCGAAGGATTTGGAGCTATTAAAAGTGGAGAAGGTTCAGATATCGCCGCTCCAACATCTGAAGTGTTTTGAACGAATTTTTTGCGAATAACAAAGGCCCCAAATGTTGGAAATTGAGAGACAGGAGATTTGTTTGAACCAATGGCTTGTGCGAAAGTATGACCCGTCATGGGAATGGAAATAATCCCGCTTGCATCATAAGTGCCTGTAATAATGTCATTGAAGTAATTCATGGCATTTATCAGTTCGTATTCATCGCCAGGGATAAGCCCGCTGTTTGAAATATCTATCTGTACTGTTGCACTACTATCCCAATTGTAAATGACCACGTGCGCACGGCCTGTTTCATACTTATTGGGCATCACAAAATATTCCAAACCAGCGGCAGGCGGGTACGGCACATAAGTATTCTCCGGAAAATCTGTTTGTGAAAAACCCCACAGATAAACGCCATAAGCCGGAGGTATCCCCCCAATTATTTTATTCCCTTTCACCGATGCTTCAAAAATGGGGGTGTTATTAAATCCTAATCGAGTTTGACAGGTTAAATAATTGCTGTCCAAGGTCATGTTTTTTACTCCATAATTAAGTCCAAAAGCATTTACGGGAGGACGAGGGGTGTTGATTCCCGAATAGGTATAGTTGTGCTTTATGACGGTGTTTAGGATAGGGTTGTTTGTCCCATTGGCGACCACGAAAATATTGTGTGTTCTATAATTATTACCGACGCCTCCTAAATTCTCTGATGCTGCTCCACCATTAAAAACAATGTTATTCCGAATGTCAAAATTTCCTATCGCAGCAGTAGTGGTCGTTTGCCAAATCTTTATTCCATAGCCGTAGGTACTGAAAATAATATTGTTATGGATTTTTTTTGTGCCGAAAGTATCGTTTTGCAAATACATGCCGTGTCCATGGCCTTCTAAATTTCCGTTATTGTTGATATTGTTTCCGATATGATAAACGATGCAACCATAGGCCTCTGTGTTTTTAGCCGTTTTCCAGGCATCCAGCCCACTGCCCGTGTCATGAACAATTATATTGATAAATTTTATGTGCTCTGCTGTACACGTTATATTCCCTGGGATATCATGATTTCGATCTGTTGAACTTGAATTTGTTACTTCTAAGCCCCAAAACCAGGTATAACTGCAATTCCCAAGGCCCACATAGAGGGTATACAATAAGTTGCCATCAATCGTAGCCCTTTCGTCTTTGTAGTTCCTGAAAATAATGGGCGCATTAGCAGTACCGTGGGTACGGCAACTAAAGGAGGTTTGTGCATCAAAGACATTCGTATATACCCCTCCTCTAAGCCATACGGTATCTCCAGGCAGCAGCGCATCTGGGTGATTTAGCGCAATTTGCAATTGCCAGGGATCATCAAAACTTCCAATTCCAAAAGCTGTTGCCGTGGGAGAAACATAGAAGCTCGCCGCTTTAGCATCTATGAGATAGATTGCAAAAACGAAAAGGAAGTGCAATTTTTTCATATCGCGTGAATTATAGAACGTGCTGTAAATTTAATTTCAAAGGTATCGCTCTCGTATAATCCCCACATGGTGCATTTCATGCCCCAAAACAAGGTAACCCACCGCCCGTACCGTCAATTGTGAGCGGCCTGCCGTGCCACGGCTCATCGCCATTTCCGCATCAAAACTCCTGAATAACAACAAGGTGGCGTGACGTACCGCGCTGTATTCTTCCAGGATACTTTCCCAACTGCGCTGGTTTGCTTTGCTGCGCTCGGCATAGCCTTTTTCGTCGAAGCCATGTAGCACTGTTGCATCCTGCCGGGCATAACGCATGGCGCGATAGGATAGGACGCGCTCCACGTCTATGATGTGCTGCCACATTTCAAGGATGGTCCATTTCTCGGGCTGATAGCGGTGGAGGAGTTTTTCAGCGGGGATGGCGTGGAGGAATGCGATCGTCTTTTGGAAAGAATCCTCAAGGCCGCCCAGCAATTCAGGGTATTGTACGGGTTCAATTTCTGCGGCGAACCATTCAGGGTATTCGTCGGGTGAGGGCTTCGCAAAAATGGGTGTTGTAAAGTTTGTCATATTTGTTCGTTTGTGTCGTTCCAGGGAAGCTTAAGGATGGAAACTCATAAAAATACTGCCGATTTTTGAATTCTTAAGAGCTGCATGCCTAAAATTTTCTACCGTACATTTGTTCTCTAAAAAACAACTCCCAACCATGCGTAACTTATTTTTCATTTGCTCTTTCGTACTCTGGGGCACACATTGCATGAGCGCCCAAAATGAACCCCGTTTTTATGTTGAAATAAGTGCTGTTGAAGTAGTCGTTGGCGAACCTGTTCAAGTCTCGTTTATATTAGAAAACGGAAAAAACAATGGCCGATTCAATCCTCCTGATTGGGAAACAGCCGGTTTTATGTTGCTCGGAAGCAGTCAATCGTCGAACATTTCTATTATGAACGGCGAAACGAACACATCTGCTTCCTACAATTTTACCGTCACTCCCGTAGCGCAAGGCAAATTGAGCATTCCATCAGTTCGTATCAAAAACGGCGACAGTGAATTATACACCGAACCAATCGCGGTACAGGCTTTCCCCAGTGCAGATGGTGTAAGCCCGGCCTTACCCAAGCGTTCGCCTGCAAAGCCGCAGAGCGAGCCAAAAAGGAAGTTCAAAACGATTAACATGTAACAATGGCCTTAGCCTGCTCCATCCATCGTTTTCAAAAAAACACCCGCGCTTTTGGCGCATGGGCAGGGGCAATGTTTTTCGTTTTCAATTTCCACCCGCTGGCCGCGCAAAGTAATGTCACCTTTGAAGCCGCAATTGACAAGAAGGAAGTGGTGGTGGGCGTGCCATTTGAGCTGACATTTACCTTAAAAAATGCGGAAGGTGCGCGCTTCACCGCACCCAATTTTTCAGGATTTAAAACGGGCACTGTCTCTGAAATGCGGGGAATGAGTTTCGTGAACGGGCGAAGCAGTACCAGCCAAACCTGGTCGCTGGAATTGACTGCCAGCAAGCCAGGCAGCTTCAACATCGGCTCTGCAACAGTGGTAGCAGGCGGACGGACGCTCAGCACAAAACCATTGACAGTCAAAGTATTGCCCATCTCAGCCAGTAGCAAGGGCAATGTAAATATCCCCCCTGGCTCCGACGACAAGGTGTTTGTGACTGCCGAGTTTGACCAAAAAGAAGCATACTCTGGTCAGCAAATATGCTGGCGGATTCGACTCTACACCCAACTTTCGGTGGAAGGCTACGACATCATTGCGCTCCCCAATTTCGAGGGCTTTTTTTCCAAAGAAAAAATCCGGTACGACAAGCGTGTTGAGTACCTCAACCTTCGCGGGAAAAAATACGCCGTGCGCACCTTGCACGAAGAAGCCCTTTTCCCTCAAGAAGCGGGCGAACTCAGTGTCGGCGCGGCACGTGTGAGTGTCGGAATCGAACAACCTGGCCCCCAGGGGTTCCTATTCGGGCCAAAACCAGTGACTTTGCAGACGCAACCCATTGTGCTCAGCGTAAAGCCTTTGCTACAACCCGCGCCCGCCGAATTCACAGGAGGGGTAGGAAGTTATGAATGGGAAGTAAAAGCAGATACTACCAGGCTTAGTACAGACGATGCCCTCACCATTACAGTGGAAGTGAAAGGCAATGGCGATACCAGAAGGTTTGCCCCACCTAAAATTATTGTACCGCCGAATTGTGAGATTTTTGAGCCGCGCATTCTGGAGGAGGAAGAATACGAGGGTGAATCCGGGATTTTGCACCGAAAAAGATTCGAGTATGTGGTGCTTCCAAAAGATACGGGTAAGCTGGAGATCAGCCCGGTGTTGGCGTTTTTCGATACTGACAGCAACAGCTATTCTCTTCTCCGCGCCCCTGCTATCCAATTTATAGTGACGGCCGGCAAAAACTATCAATCCCCCAACGCATTGCTGGATACTTTACCGGCCGAGCCTACTGTGGCCCAGCAGCCCAGCCTTTTGGAAAATGTTGTTGGCTGGCTGAGTTCACCTTTGCTTTGGGGCATTTTGGCCCTGCCTTTTTTGGCGCTGGGAATTTTTATGCTGCTTAGAAAAAGAAGACCTGTTTTAGTCGCCGAAGGTTTTTTACCTGCCGAAGCTTCCGTGAAGGCAGGCAAAAATTCCGCACCGCCAGACACCATGGCAATATCCCAATATCCCAATTTCTCTTTATCTTCCATGGAATCTGCCCACCAGCGCTTTGCCAACGCTGGTCGCCTTTTGAAGGACAACGACCCGCAAGGATTTTACAGCGAACTATTCAAGTCCTTGCAAGTATGGCTTTCTGCCCGTTTTGGTCTTCAGCCCGCACAGATGAACGACGCAGACGTGAGTGCAATCCTCCTTCAGCGCGGTGCTTCGCCCATCCGGACACAGGCCCTTCTTTCCGTATGGCACACCTGCGAACAAGCCATTTATGGCGGGCAAGAGCAAGCAGACCAGATGGAAAGTACCTGGCAAATGGCCGGGCAGGTGATGGAGGCGTTGGAAAGGGAGATTAAGTGATCTTTTGAAACGAAAAAGAAAAAGCCGCCCGGATTAGATTCCAAGCGGCCTTGCTATTTTCAAAAAAGTCTTAAAATCAATCTTTAGCTCTTCACCTCCTCAAACTCCACATCCTGCGCTTCCGTTCCAGCGCCGCCCCCTGCCGGGCCGCCTGTGGCTGAACCGTAAGGGTTTTCAGCACCGCCTTCCGCAGGGTTACCGCCAGCGGCTTGTTGCGCAGCGTAGATCTCCTGACTGGCTGCGTTCCAAGCCTCCGTGAGGGCTGCTTGTGCTGTGTCCAGACGAGCGATGTCTTCTGCTTTGTGTGCCTCGCGGAGTTCCTCAAGTGCTTTTTCGATGGTCTCCTTGTGGTTGGCAGGCACTTTGTCGCCGAATTCTTTAAGCTGCTTCTCCGTTTGGAAAATAAGCGAGTCGGCAGCATTGAGTTTTTCGGCGCGTTCGCGGGTCTGGCGGTCGGTTTCGGCATTGGCTTGTGCCTCGGCTTTCATCTTTGCAATCTCTTCCTTGCTCAAGCCAGTGCTGGCTTCTATGCGGATATTTTGCTGTTTGCCGGTGCCTTTATCCAAGGCCGTTACGCTCAAGATACCGTTGGCGTCCATGTCGAAAGTAACTTCAATTTGAGGAACACCGCGTGGAGCAGGCGGCAGGTCGTTGAGGATGAACCGGCCCACGGAGCGGTTGTCGCGCGCCATCGGGCGTTCTCCTTGCAAGATGTGAATTTCCACTTGCGGCTGATTGTCTGAAGCCGTTGAGTAGATTTTCGATTTCTTGGTTGGCACGGTTGTGTTCGCTTCGATTACCACGTCGTAGATATTGCCCATGGTCTCGATACCGAGCGAGAGCGGGGTCACGTCGAGCAACAGCACGTCGCTAACAGCACCACTCAGAACACCACCTTGAACGGCTGCACCAATGGCCACTACTTCGTCAGGGTTTACCGAACGGTTGGGCTTTTTGCCAAAAAACTTCTCGACTTCTTCCTGGATGCGCGGGATACGCGTAGAACCGCCTACGAGAATCACCTCGTCTACTTCGTTGGGCTTCATGCCTGCGTCTTTGAGCGCTTTGCGGCAAGGCTCGAGCGTACGCTGCACGAGCGCGTCGGTCATTTGCTCAAATTTGGCGCGGCTGAGTTTGACAACGAGGTGCTTGGGCACACCATCTACTGCTGTGATGTACGGCAGGTTAATTTCCGTTTCCGCACTGCTTGAAAGTTCAATTTTGGCTTTTTCGGCAGCTTCTTTGAGGCGTTGCAGCGCCATCGGGTCTTTGCGGAGGTCAATATTTTCCTGGCGTTTGAATTCATCGGCCAGCCATTCGATGATGGTTTGGTCGAAGTCGTCGCCACCGAGATGGGTGTCGCCATTGGTAGATTTCACTTCAAAAACACCGCCGCCGAGTTCGAGCACCGAGATATCGAATGTGCCACCGCCAAGGTCGTAAACGGCTATTTTCAGGTCTTTATCGCGCTTGTCAAGACCATAAGCCAAGGCAGCTGCGGTTGGTTCGTTCACGATGCGTTTTACATCAAGCCCTGCTATTGCACCGGCTTCTTTGGTGGCCTGGCGCTGCGAGTCGTTGAAATAAGCGGGCACTGTGATGACTGCTTCCGTAACACTTTCGCCGAGGTAGTCTTCGGCTACTTTCTTCATTTTCTGCAGCACCATTGCGCTGATTTCCTGTGGCGTATAAAGCCGGTTGTCAATATCTACACGCACGGTGTCATTGTCGCCTTTGACAACTTTGTAAGGTACGCGCTTGATTTCAGAGGTGGATTCGCTGTGGCGCATCCCCATGAAACGCTTGATAGAAGCGACGGTGCGCGTGGGGTTGGTGATGGCCTGGCGTTTGGCGGGGGCGCCGATTTTGCGCTCGCCATTGTCCAAAAAGCCGACTACCGAAGGGGTAGTGCGTGCGCCTTCATCGTTCGGGATTACGGTTGGTTCGTTGCCGACCATGACGGAGACGCAGGAGTTGGTTGTACCGAGGTCTATGCCGATTATCTTTCCCATGTTTTGCTTAAATTGTATTTAGTGATTGGTTTATTGGTGATTGGTTTATTGGTGATTGGTTACCCTCCTACGCCAAGGCTTCGGCGGGTAAAGGTGATTGGTTGGTTATCCCTCCTACGCCAAGGCTACGGCGGGTAAAGCAGACTTATCAATCGTTGTGCCACGCAGGGAAATCTGACGGAATGGCAGAATCAATCCATCCAATCAGGAAAATTTTGTCAGGAAAAAGACGATGAGACTGGCAAAGCGGCATATTTCTATTTCAACCGCGCCACCATAATCCCCGTCTGACCCGGCTGGGAGAGCACATACTCTGGAAGCGGCTGCTTGGAAATAATTACTCTTTTCCCCAGCGAAGAAGCGTGCATCAAGTGGATACGCCCGTTTATTTTAACCGCAAAGCCTTGGTGAGCAATGTCTAATTCAGGTTTCCAGGCAGTAAGCGACACGATATCGCCTTCTTGTAAATGGTGTTCCATCTTGGCAATACGAGCTTGCGGGATGTAAAACCATTGGTGTGCATTGATCCGGCGCTCGGCCATGCGAATGGCACGAAGGTTTTCGGAATTTTTGATTTTGGGATATTTGGCCGGTCGAGCGGAGATGTAACCGATTTTTTTTCGGTAAGGAATGCCCCCCATTTCCTCGGTGAGGTCGGTGAGGATGCCACGCTTTTCGTTTTGGAGCAACCAGCCTGTGAAATAATGGATACGCGAACCGTAGCCGTTCACGGTGCCGCCCCAATATCTAAGTTCCTGTAAATGTGCTTTGTACGACTGAAAATCGCCCGGCTCCGCGAGCGCAATGGCGAGACTGTTTTCCATAAACGTCCAACAATCCAACTCGCAGAGGTTGACTGCCAAACACTCCTCGGCGTTACGGTCGAGGCAGCCGTTCACATAAGGCGTCCCTAAAAAAGTGCGCGCCACAGCAAGGGTTTTAGCGTTGAGCGTAGATTCAGTTAAGGCGATTCTTTGTTTTTCGAGGAAGAGAAGGGAGTCAGCGACACCTACTGAAAAACAATACCTATGAGGTTTTAAAAACCTCATAGATCTCGATTCCAAACCTGGCGGTTCCCCGAATTTTTCAAAACTAATCCCCGTATGGAAAGAAGTGGCAAACATCAGGGGGAGCATTAAAATGCAGCACTTCATCATCCCGAAAGAATCGGGATAAAATATTCGGGAAATTCGCGCCGTCCAATATGTGTTTGTTTCCTTCACAAATAGCTTATTTCAAGTTCTAAAACAACAATCCTGCCAAGGTGGCCGACAGATAACTCGCCAAAGTGCCGGCGGTGAGCGCACGGAATGCCAATTTAGCCAAATCGGCTCGACGGCTTGGTTCTAACGCAGAAATGCCTCCAATTTGGATACCAACCGAGCCAAAATTTGCAAAACCACAGAGCGCAAAACTGACGATAGCAATAGTTTTTTCCGAAAGCAGTTGACCTTCAATAATCGGTTTGAGTTGGAGGTAAGCCACAAATTCATTCGCCACCAACTTCGTGCCCATAAGTGCGCCTGCCTGTGAGGCCTCGTGCCAGGGCACGCCCATTACGAATGCAAAACCCGAAAAAAGCCCGCCTAAGATACTATTCAGCCCAAATTCAGGGAATCCAGCAAGTCCGCCCGCAGCGCCAAGTATGTAATTGATAAGCGCGATAAGTGCAAGGAATCCTACGAGCATGGCCAATACATTAAGGCCTACTTTGAGGCCATCAGTGCAGCCGGCAGAAATGGCGTCCACGATATTGGAATGCTGCTTTCCAACTTTCAGTTTCACAACGCCCTGAGTCTCAGATTCTTCGGTTTCAGGCCACATGATTTTAGCAATGGCCAACGCACCCGGCGCAGCCATGATACTGGCGGCAATGAGGTATTCAGCTTTCACTCCAAACGCGATGTACGCTGCCATCACGCCTCCTGCAATACACGCAAAACTACCTGTCATGGAGGCCATGAGTTCCGACATGGTCATGCCCTTCAGGTATGGCTTGATCATGATCTGGGCTTCCACCTGCCCCACAAATGCGCTTGAGATATTGCTCAGGGCTTCTGCGCCGCTCACTTTCATGATGTAATTCAGCCCTTTGGCAAGTTTTTCAACAATCCACTGCATGAGGCCAATGTGGTAAAAAATATTGACCAGGCAGGCCACAAAAATGATGGTCGGGATGATCTTGAAAAAGAAAATGAAACCGCTTACAAAGACTGGATCGCCGAGGCCGTCTATGCTCCAGGGCTGGGCGCCTACTGTTTTTTCTGTGCTTTCAACGACCTTTCCAAAGGCTTTGTCGTCGGCCAAAATGCCGAAAACAAAACGGGCGCCTTCCACAGAAAAATCCAAAACCTTGGTGACGGCTTTGCCCAGCCAACCGAATATCGCCTGACCAACCGAGGTTTTTAAAATAAAAACCGCCAACCCGGCTTGCAATAAAAGGCCCATGCCTACTGTGCGATAATTAATGGCTTTGCGGTTGTTGGAGAGCAAAAAAGCGATTCCAAGAATGACAACGATGCCGACGAGGCCGATAAAACGGTCCATGATTTTAGATTGATTCGATTGAGACGATTGTTGCGATTGATTCGATTCAGACGATTGCAGGAATTATCTGAGAAATCCGCCGAAATGTACGAGATCGCTTTTGATTGGAGAGAATTTTGGGTGTTGTCCTATTTTCGCCTTTCCCCAATCGAATCAATCGCAACAATCGAATCAATCAACCCAATTTATGAAGTCTTATCTTATCGGAATTTGCGGCGGGAGCGGAAGCGGGAAAACAAGTTTCATCCGTCGTTTGCGCCAATCATTTTCAGAAGAACAAGTGTGTATCGTCTCGCAGGACGATTACTACCTGCCCCGTGATCAACAACACCGCGACCCCAACGGCGAGCATAATTTTGACCTTCCAAAGTCAATTGACAAAAAGAGGTTTCGACATGACATCGAAAAACTCATGGGCGGGGAATCCGTCACCATAGAAGAGTATGTCTTCAACAACCCTGAGGCGAAACCTAAAATCTTGGTTTTCAAGCCTGCACCGATCATTATCGTCGAAGGACTTTTTGTTTTTCACTATAAAAAAATTGCGGCGCACCTTGATCTGAAAGTGTTTATCAATGCCAAGGAAAACCTAAAAGTGATTCGCCGAATCATGCGCGACCAGGTGGAGCGCGGCTATCCTCTGGACGATGTGCTGTACAAATATCAGCACCACGTACTCCCATCCTACGAACGTTTTATTTTGCCTTACAAAGAAGAAGCCGATGTGGTGGTGAACAACAACCGCGATTTTGAGCGTGGGCTGGAAGTGCTGGAGGGTTTTTTGCGAAGCAAATTATCTTTATCTTTGTAAAAAATCACCAAAATCATGGGCGCAACCTCCGTTCTCCCTAATCCCGACCAGTATCCGTTCCCCGTTGGCCAACGGATGACGGCTGCAGAATTTGACCTGCTTCCTGTGGGGCCACCCTACCCCGAGCTCATCAATAACCAAGTGATTATGCCTCCTTCTCCCGAATTTTCACACCAAGAAGTTTCAATCTCCCTTGCAAGCCGGATGTTCTTTCATGTCGAAAATAATGATCTTGGCGTCTTGCTTGCGGCGCCGATGGATGTTCAATTTGATGATGGAAATGTGTTTCAACCCGACATTATTTTTATTTCAAAAGACCGTTTGTCAGAACTTTTGTCCGACGGCAAAAAAATAAAAGGCGCCCCCGATCTCGTGGTAGAAATCCTTTCTTCTAACAAAAAGAGCGATTTGGAAGAGAAAATGTACATCTACGAGCTTTATGATGTGCGTGAATATTGGGTCGTTGACCCCAAAAAGAAATTTGTAGAAATCTTCGAAAATGTAGAAAAGGAGTTCGTTTCAGTACAAAAATGCAAGGGCGGATCCACTGCTCATTCAAAAGTATTGGCTGGCTTTTCGATTGAATTAAGCAAGATTTTCCGAGCCTGAGTAGCGCTTAATGCATGAATTTTACACCCGCCCAAACCCTCTACACCCGCCCTTTCCTGCTCCTTTGCCTTTCGCACGCCCTGTTTGCGGGCAGTTTCAATATGATGATTCCGGAGTTGCCCTCTTATCTCACCTCGCTTGACGGAGCTGAACATAAGGGTCTCATTATCGCGCTTTTTACGCTTACTGCAGGACTTTCGCGGCCTTTTAGTGGCAAACTTGCGGACACCATAGGAAGGCTCCCGGTCATGTATATAGGCACCTTTGCCTGTGTTTTTTGCGGGCTCTTGTATCCGCAATTGGCCTTTGTGTCGGGCTTTTTGGCCTTGCGTTTTTTTCACGGGTTTTCCACGGGGTTCAAGCCCACCGGCACCTCGGCCTATGTGGCTGATATCGTGCCCGATGGTCGGCGCGGGGAAGCGTTGGGTACGCTCGGTATTTGCTTTAGTATTGGGGCCAGCGCATCGCCGCCCTTGGGAAGCTGGCTGGCAAAACAGTACGATATCAACGCCATGTTTTACGCCTCGGCCACACTGGCGGTGCTTTCGATGTTGATTTTGATCAATTTAGGAGAAACCCTGCACGCAAAACAGCCCTTTCGTTTGTCTCTGTTGAAAGTGGGCAGGTATGATGTGTTCGATCCCAAAGCCCTGCCCGCAGCGGTTGTAATGATTTGTTGTTACATCAGTTACGGGGTCATACTCACCTTGGTACCCGATTTGAGCGACAAGGTGGGCGTGGAAAACCGAGGCGCATTCTTTTCTATTTTCACGCTGGCGAGTATTACTCCGCGATTTTTTGCAGGTAAAATATCAGACCAGCTTGGGCGCGTGCCTGTGCTGAAAGCCTCCGCGATTCTAATCGCCATAGCGATGTTTGCATTTGCAGTTGCGGATTCAAAAGCCATGCTTTACCTGGCTTCGGTCTTATTTGGTCTTGGGAATGGAGTATTCTCTCCTGCCATCAATGCATGGACGGTAGATCTCGGCGATCCGGGACGCAAGGGCCGCGCTTTAGCGACGATGTATATCTCTTTGGAAATCGCCATTGGAGGCGGCGCGTTGATAGCAGGTTGGTTTGCAGGTCATTTGGCCGGAGTTTTTTGCTTCGCAGCAGCAACTAGTTTGTTGGGCTGGGTGTATTTGATGAGGCGGAGGTAGTTGTTTGAGTTGTTTGAAGGGTTTGAAGGGTTTGAGTTGTTTGAATTGTCGGGCCCGCTTCAAACAACTCAAACATTCAAACCCGCCATTGCCCGCCCGGCCAGCCAGCCACCCGTCCAGGCAGCTTGAAAATTAAAGCCACCCGTAATGGCATCAATGTCCAACACCTCACCCGCCAGAAAAAGATTCGGACAAATTTTACTTTCAAATGTCTTGAAATTCAACTCTTTAAGCGACACGCCGCCGGCTGTCACGAATTCTTCTTTAAATGTGCTTTTACCCGTGATTTGAAATTGAGCTTCTGAAATTTGCATGGCTATGGCTTGCAAATCTGATTTAGCCAAATCGCCCCAGCGGCGTTCAGTACCGATCCCAGCGGCTTCTATGAGTCGCTGCCAAAGTCGGGCAGGTAGCCCAAAAAGTGGATTTGATTTCACAAGTTTTTTTGCGTTTTCGGTTTTAGTTTTTTGAAAAGAAAGCAATACGCCCTCCATGTTTTTTTCAGGTAAAAAATTGATTTCCAAAGGGAATTTATAATACACTTTGTTCAAATCTCTTGCGCCCCATGCCGAAATACGCAACACTGCCGGACCGCTCAATCCCCAATGAGTTACCAAAAGCGGCCCTTCAGCTGACAATTTTGTACCGGGAATGCGCAGAGAAGCCATTGGCACAGATACGCCCGCCAAATCGCGCAAACGGGTATCCTTTGTGTTGAAGGTAAACAGCGAGGGGACAGGTGGCACAATATGATGCCCGAGTTCGCTCAGCCACTCCCAGGCTGCAGAACTGCTTCCTGTGGCAAGCATGATTTTATCAAAAACTTCTGAACCGATTCGCCATTGATGGCTTAGTTGTGGCACACCTTGAAGGTGTGC
>JBJXGZ010000135.1:0-121207 GCA_046160625.1 Saprospiraceae bacterium | reverse complement strand
ACCTTATGTGTCCTTTTGTGCCTTTTGTGGTTCAATAAGACTATTTGGTTTAATAACCTTATGTGTCCTTTTGTGCCTTTTGTGGTTCAATAAAACTATGTGGTTCAATAAAACTATGTGGTTCAATAAAACTATGTGGTTTAATTCCAATCCCTAATCGGGCAAGTCGCGAAACATCTCATTTACGAAGGTCTTCTGCCCTTCACGGTACAAGTTAGCAACATTAAAGTTGACTATAATACCTTTCGGCACATGGAGCAAATTCATGTATGTTATGATTTGTGCCTCATGAACTGGAAGCAAAGATTCGACAGCTTTGAGTTCAACCGCCAAAACCTCTTCGATTAATAAATCACAACGGAGGTCAGTATCAATCTCCAAGCCCTTGTAATGGACTGGCACCCGAAATTCAGATTCATATCGAATGCCCCTGAGTTCTAATTCTCTTTTTAGGCATTTGAGATAAACACTTTCAAAATGGCCTGGCCCTATCAATTTATGGACTTCAATACAGGCTCCGGTGATTTGATATGTTAGGTCTTTCAAATAGGATTTTGAGCATGTTTTCATGACATTCAATGGTTTGTTATGGTAATTTGTTTCATTAACCACTACAATATCGAACCTTTTTTCCAATAATCAAAATGAGCCAACCCAAAAATTCGGATTGGCTCATTTTAAAAAACAAGAAAACCTTGAAACATACGCCTACGCCCCTAAATATGTTTTGAGCAATTTGCTGCGGCTCGTTGCGCGCAACTTATTGATAGCCTTGTCTTTAATCTGGCGTACGCGCTCACGGGTAAGCCCAAATTTGTCACCAATATCTTCTAATGAAAGAGGGTGTTCCACACCTATACCGAAATATAGTTTGATCACATCAGCCTGACGGTCCGTGAGTGTGCCAAGCGAACGTTCAATTTCGCGACGCAGCGAGTCGGCGTAATCGAGGTGCGAGTCGGTGCCGGGCATGGTGTTATTTTCCAGTACGTCGAGCAGCGAATTGTCTTCCCCTTCCACAAATGGCGCATCCATAGAAACGTGACGGGCGGCCACACCGAGGGTAGTTTCAACTTCATCGGTGGTAATTTCGAGCATTTCGGCAAGTTCCTCTGCACTTGGTTCGCGCTCGAATTCCTGTTCAAGTTGGCTAAAAGCCTTGTTGATTTTATTGAGCGAGCCTACTTTGTTCAAAGGCAGTCGCACGATACGGCTCTGCTCGGCCAAGGCCTGAAGGATGCTTTGACGAATCCACCAAACGGCATAAGAAATGAACTTGAAGCCTCGGGTTTCGTCAAAACGCTGGGCGGCTTTGATAAGGCCAAGGTTGCCTTCGTTGATCAGGTCAGACAGACTAAGTCCTTGATTTTGATATTGTTTTGCAACGGAAACGACAAAACGGAGGTTGGCTTTCGTTAGTTTTTCGAGTGCTATTTGGTCGCCTTGCTTGATGCGTTTGGCGAGGTCAACTTCTTCTTCGGGGGTCAGAAGGTCCACTTTGCCAATCTCTTGAAGATACTTTTCGAGGGACTGGCTTTCCCGGTTCGTAATGGACTTCGTAATTTTTAACTGCCTCATGTATTGTACTGCTGTGTGATTTTCGGCGCAAAGTTAAATTTTTCAAAGCGTTTGCGCCCTATTTTTTTCAAATAAGGCGAAAGTTGAAAGATTTAGGCGGAAAAATTTTTAGGAAAGATTAATTGTAACGGCTTGCGATAAATTTTGTTCAGAAGGCTTGAAGTTTGCAATGAAAGAAATAAAATTTTTCAAGACTTCAACCGATCAATCTCCTCGAGCACCCGTTTGGAAAGGTGTTCCACAGCACGATCAAATTTTTGAATTTGCTCAATTTCCAAATCCAAAAGTTTTGGAAAATGTTCGTACGATAAGCCTAGAACGTGTTTTTTCAGTGCAGTGCGGAGCACATTGGGTAGCAAAGGGGCTTCAACACTGCTGATCCCGTTGCCAATTGTGAGCTGTTCGATTTGCTCAACAAGCCCCACGGCCTCTGATTTGCAAAATGCGAGGTGACGCTTGATATGCTCGTCGCTTAGGGTTTGAAAATCAGGGTGTTGTGCAAAACAAAACGCTTGTGTAGCCATGGCCAGGGCACTGATTTTGCTTTGTGTGGCAATATAACGCCGATTGGTCTCCATCTCTTCATCAAGAGAGCCATAGGTGCCTCGTTCGCCATAACGTTTGTCAATCCAGGCGCCGCTTTCTTCGTAACGCTCCTCTTTGATCCATTCCTTTTTTTCCTTTTTTCGGTTGCGAAGCCCCAGGATGATGAGCGCAAGCACGAGTAGGCCGAAGGCAATTTCCATGAAGGTAATATGAAAATGTGGACAATGTGGTCAATGGGGTGAATGTGGACAATGACCAATGACCAATGACTTTTTCACCTCAAAAGTATAGAGATTGCTTGCCACGATGCACTTTTTGGCAGAAAACCTGCGTTTCTTTGCATCGCCAACGACACGCATGACAGGATCTCCCTCGACACAAGAACAGCCTCCTCAACCCCAACAGCCCGACTCTCCAACACGGCGTCTGCTGAAAAACTTGCTACGCCGTGTGGAGAACTTCCTTTTTGTGATATTCCTCGTGCTTGTCGCACTGTATTTTGTTTTGCAACTCCCTTCGGTACAGAATTGGCTCGTGCGCAAAACCACCAATTATCTTTCAACAGAACTCGGCACAAGGGTAGCGTTGAAACGCGTGGACATCGAGTTTTTCGACAATGTGGTTTTAGAAGGGCTTTATATCGAAGATTTAAATGGAGATACCCTGCTTGTCGCTGATAAATTCAGCGCTGGGCTTTCTGGTAATTTTTTCTCCATCCTTTGGAACAGGTTGGAATTCAGGGAGATAAGCCTTACAAATGGCCGTGTTCACCTCCGCAAAATGGCCGACCAGCGCCGGGGTAACCTCAACGAACTGCTCTACCGGATCGGCGACCTTTTTGGTGCCGTCCCTTCCAAAACGAATAAGAAACAAACCCCTTTTTCTATTAAAATTCAAAACCTAAACTTAAAGAATGTTGTATTTTTTGAAGAACGATATTCCTATCGAGAGGGAGAGATTCGCAGCAAAATAATGTCCTATAGCGTAGCCGAGGGGAACGTAAAAATCAACAATATTGATCTTGCCAACAACTTTGTAGACGTTCGGTCCCTCTCGTTCATTGGCTTTCATTTTGGTTTTGAGAAAGGCAGGAGCGATCCACCGCCTGGCTTTGTGCCTTACGTGAAACCTGTGACGTTAAAGACTGATACGCTAAAGATCGCCCCTCTTTTGCGCATTATGATTGGGGAATTGACACTTCAAAACAGTGGTTTTCGCTTTGATAACTTCCGCAGTTCGCCTGGTAAACAGACTGCCACGGAAGTAATGGACTACAACCATTTGGATGTCCAGGATATTGAGACACAGGCTGAAAGGGTAGAGATCTACATTGGCGAAAAGTCCGCGGTGGATGCAGAAGGCAGGCCTTCCACGGAAGACGTCTTCGATATTTTTTGCTTCATGAAACATATCGCTGCTCGGGAGCAAAGCGGTTTTGCCCTGGCGCACGGCGAAGCCAGGCGACTTATGTTGACTGATTCAGTAACAGCGCTTTATGGGGCAAAAATTCAGACATCCGGCGGTTCATCGCTGGGCGACACGCTTGTTTTTCGATATGAAGACACGCCGGAAGACGACCAATGGCTCGATCTTTTGGGTGATATCAACGAAAAGGTGACCATGGACATCCGCCTTGCCCCAGGATCGAAAATCCGGCTGGGTGATGTGCGGCATTTTGAGGAATCGGTGTTTGAAAATGAATTCTTTACCACGAATAAAGACCTTATCGCAGATATTTCAGGCCAGATAAGCGGCAAGTTGAATGGCAAACTAAAAGCGGACAATATTGACATCCAGGTGGGCAATTCTACCCGCCTGCGCGGCGAATTCGACGGGAGGGGATTGGGGGATAATGATGAGCCAATGGTGTTGAATTTTGATTTTGATCAACTGGTGACAGACATGAATACCATCGCACGTGTAGTGCCGGGTTTCAGACCGCCGAAACAGTTTCTCAAACTTAACAGGATTTCGTTTGCAGGCAGTTACCAGCTTTTCGACGGATTCGACCACGTGCTATATGGAGATTTTGTCACAAGCCTTGGCCCTGGCAGGGTAGATATGCAGTTGAACCTGAAAGATGGCCCGGAAAAAGCCATTTATCGAGGTGATTTGAAAATCAGGGGATTTGATATGGCAACCTGGACGGGTGACCGTAATTTTGGTCCCAGCACCTTTCGGGTCAACGTGGCGGAAAATTCCACTGGCCTGACCCTTCCTACCATCAATGCACGGGTGAGCGGAATAGTTGATACGTTTTTTTACAACAATTACCCTTACCGCGACATAAAACTGAACGGGAAATTTGAAAAATACGTGTTCGATGGGAAGGTGGAAAGCGATGACCCGAACGTAGACTTTGTGTTCGATGGTAACATTAACTTCAAAGATTCCATCCCGGTCTTTGATTTTTCGGCCAAAATTCGCCGACTTGACCTGGGGGTTTTGCAATTGGTAAAACAAGATTGGGTGCTGATTGGTGACATCAAACAACTGGAACTTCGCGGCCGGAATGTGGACGAGATTGTTGGCTCAGCGAATTTGCAAAACTTCAAAATCCTGGAGAACCTCGAAGAGTATTACAATCTTGATTATCTGCGCTTTAACTCCTATTTTCGACCTGATGGAACCCGCTATTTTGGCTTCGATTCGGATGTTGCGACAGGGCAGGTGACGGGTGAATTCAGCATAGCCCAAGCCCCTAAAAATCTCCTGCGCCTTTTGGGAAAATACCACCCCGCTTTTGTTGAAAAACTTGGTTTCCCAGCCAACGACTCCTTACCCCTGTCCGATCATTACGACCTCAGTTTTCAAATCCGAAATTCCCGCAATCTGGCTAAATTATTCGTTCCAGGACTGGATACATTGAGGGATGTGAGGGCATCTGCCAGTGTAGATGCACGCCGAGGCTATTCAAATCTTGTGGTGGAAGCGCCGCTTATTCGTTTTGGCAATACTGAATTCCGGGATCCAAGCCTGCGATGGACCAGCGAGAGCGACTCAGCATGGCTTTATCTTCGGTTGCCTGAAAACCGGACGGGCAAAAAGAACCGACTGCCGGCTATTACACTTGGAGGCCCGCTGGTGGGCGATGTTTTCCACCTAAAATTGGAAGCAAATGACGAGACCCCCAACACCATAGTTGAAAGCATATACCTCAACGGCGATCTCTCTATTGCCGATTCGGTGTGGCAGTTAAGTCTAAATGCTTCCAAAATCAAACTCTTCAGTCAAGAATGGTTAATCGAGGATGAAAACTACATTCGTTTTGGGGCTAACTACTTTGAGACCAAAGACTTGGAGTTGTTTAACGGCATCAAACGTATAACACTTGAAAGCCTCAACAATGGGCGCGGACTAAAATTCGGTTTGACCAATTTCGATTTGAGCGAGGTCAACCGATTCCTGGATTCCGAACAAATCAGGTTGAGTGGAAAAGCTTATGACTTTGAAATCAGGATCGAAGATGTCTTTCTAATGCGGAACATTCGCGTGGACTTGCTCTCCGAAATGCTGTATATCAACGAGAAACCATACGGCGAGGTATTGTGCAATTTTGAACTTCCCGATCTGTCCAAGCCGCTGACAGGAAAGGTGTTTTTGCTCGAAAAAGGAACTCAAAAACAACGACTGCGCGTGTCCGGCGCCTACCTAATTGATGCCGACGAGGAGGCTGATGATCAGAAGGTGGAAGGAACCGAGATCGTGCTCCGTCCAGGAGAATTTTCTGCCGAAGTGACCGCAAATGACTTCCCTTTCGAGGTAATCGAAACCATCGTGCCAGAAATATCTGAAACGGAAGGCCTCTTTGATGCGAACCTAAGGACGAAAGGAGACTTGGGCCACCCCGTCGTAGAAGGGACGCTCCTGGTAAAGGAGGGTGCATTTCAAATAGATTACCTCAAAACCCTCTTCCACATTAAAAACCAACCTATAAATTTTACAAAAAACAAGATTTCTGCAGATGGCGACACCATTTTCGACGCAACGCGACAGCATTTTGCGCTGGTGACTGGTGGCCTCGAACATGATCATTTCGCCAAATGGCGGGTGAATTGCCGTGTCCAGTCGAGGGACCAAAACTTCCTGGTGCTCAACACCTCTGCCGCTGACAGTGATCTTTATTACGGCCGGGCAGAGGGCAGTTTTATAGCTGATTTTACCGGCACATTTAGTCGCACGAATATTGCCATAGAAGCAAAGACAGGTTCCGGGACACGGCTTTTCATTCCGCTTTCCTCCACCGCAGATGCAAAAGAGGCCCAGTTTATCAATTTTGACAAAAACAAGCCCAAAGCAGAGTCCCGAAAAAACAAAAGTTTTGTAAGCGCAGACCTCAAAGGCCTAAACTTCGAAATGGATTTGACGGTGACAGATTTGGCCGAAATTCAGCTCATATTTGACGAGCAAACGGGCGACATCATCAAAGGCCGGGGCGATGGCAATATTCGCTTGGGTATCAACCGGGAAGGGGAATTCACGATGTATGGGGGCTACCAGATTGTGCGTGGAGAGTACCTTTTTACGCTGCTCAACTTTGTGAACAAGCCTTTCGTAGTGACAAAAGGAGGCACTATAAACTGGTATGGCGATCCTTATGGCGCGCAAATTAACCTTGATGCCACGTATGAGATAAACACTTCGGTGTACAACTTCGTAAAAGAAGAGCTGGAATTGCTCCGAAACGTACGCCCGCGACTGCTCGCCGAAGCATCTAAAGCAACGCGGGTCATCGTCAACATGCACCTGGCAGGCGATTTATTGAAGCCAAACATCACTTTTGGCCTCAGTTTTCCTAATATTACCAGCGAGCTCAAGTCATTGACAGACAATAAGTTGAGATTGATTCGACAAGACCAGGCCGAGCTTTCGCGGCAGGTATTTGGACTGGTAGTCATTGGTTCGTTTTTGCCACCTTCCAGTGCAGGCTTTATTCAAAGCTCCGACTATGTTGCGACTGCCTTCAATACCCTGACACAGATGATCAGTACCCAGTTTTCCAACTATCTGGGTGGGCTCGCTTCAGAATGGTTTGGTGGAGCGGTATCAAGTCTTGATTTTGATATTGTGTACAGCGATTACCAAAAGGATGTACTGGCAGACCCATCACTTTTAGGGGGACGTGAAGTAAATGTGCGCCTAAGTAGTGGTTTTATCGATGACCGCGTCACGGTGCAGGTAGGCTCGCAATTTGGTGTTGGCGGTACAGGTATAACGACTGCTGATGGTTTCCTTGGAGAAGATGTGACTGTACAAATTGCGCTCACTGAGAACCGCCAATGGCGACTAAAGGTTTATCAACGCACCGAACCAGATGTGTCTGGACAGCGGAGTCTACGCTTTGGCCTTGGCCTCAGTTTTCAGAAGGATTATGACACCTTTGAGGACATGTGGAAGAGTTTTGGGCGTGCTTTTTCTAAGCGTAGAGGTGGATAATGTCTTGGAAATCAATTTCCCAACATCACAATATCCCAATATCACAATATCCCAATATCTTAACCTTGAACCAGTTACACTTTCTCCACCGCGCCAATACCTCTTGGAAAATGCGCTTTTACCTACTCTGGAAACTCCCTGCAGCATGGTTCATGGGCATTCGCGTCCGTTCCTGCGATTTGGAGCAATGTGTCGTAGAACTCCCTTACAGTTGGTTTTCGCAAAATCCATTCCGTTCTACTTATTTTGCGGCACAATGTGCTGCTGCCGAGCTTTCTACCGGGATGTTAGCCCTGGCGCACTTGCAAGAAAGGCCTCCAATTTCTATGCTTGTTACCCGTATTGAGGCTGATTTTTTGAAAAAAGTCTCCGAAACCCTGACCCTGACTTGTTCCGATGGCGCGGCGTTTCGTGCAATTATTCAAAAAGCGATTGATTCAGGTGAAGCGCAAATCTTTGAGGCTCAGTCTATTGGGACATTACCCGATGGTCTCGAAGCGGCAAAGGTTCGCATTACCTGGTCCTTTAAGATGAAATAAATGGCTATTGGTGATCTGGTTAATTGGCGATTTGGTTATTTGAGTGACAATGCCTGTGTGTTCGAATAACCAATCACCCAATCCCCAATTACCAATTACCAATCACCAATCACCACCATGGCTTCCCTTTTCGGCCACATCGCAGTTTCCACCGCCATTGGCTACGCTTTTTTCCCAAAACAAGTGCGGCCGCTAACCTTGGTAGTGGCGGGTTTTTGCGCTTTTGCACCGGATTTGGATGTACTGTCATTTCGCTTCGGTATACCCTACAGCAGTGAATGGGGGCATAGGGGATGGACGCATTCCCTGGCGTTTGCGCTGATTGCGGGGGGATTGATAGGGTTAATGTTTAGTGCCATTAGTGGTCAGACGACTTGGAGTCGTCAGACCACGTGGTGGCCTCTTACGTCATGGTTCGTGATCAGCATGGCGTCGCACCCGCTGCTTGACATGCTGACCAACGGAGGTCGTGGCTGTGCACTTTGGTGGCCTTTCAGCACAGAACGGATTTTCTTTCCTTGGCGGCCAGTTCAAGTATCGCCCATGTCGGTGAGCGATTTTATCAGTCCTTGGGGACTTGAGGTGCTGGCAAGTGAGGTCATTTGGATTGGATTCCCTTGTATGGGCCTGGTTTTGTTGGCGCGGATGATGCAGAGCGGGTAGGGCGCTCCATCAACGCAGTACCGTCAAATCCTTTCACATTGGCAGTCGAGGCCAAAACACCCAAAGAATTTTGTGTGCGAGACCACAGCCGAGTTGACGGTTTTACAGCCATTTTCGACCGTTTATGTTCCTGATTGCATTAAGTTTATAGCATTACCCGCCCTACGACTTCAAACCGTAGGGCGGGTAGCTTCAATCAACGCTCCAGCACAAACCTCCCTACTTCCCTTTCCCCATTCCCTGTCACAATTTCGAGGAAATAAAGCCCTGCAGGCAATTGGCTTGCCAGAGGAATTTGCTGGGCCTCGCTATTTGCACTCATCGAGAACGCTTGAGTACGAACCCCACGACTGTCTAAAATCTGGATGTGCAAATCCTCGCCCTGCCAGCGCGACAAGTCGGCAAAAAGTTCGCCGCTTGTAGGGTTGGGGAAGAGCAGGATTCCTGTTTGTACATTATCAAGGAAAGTCGTTTCCTCACTCCGATTGCCACCTGGTGTATTGCCAATCGGGCAATTGAACGTGTTGAGGTGTGCCGGGTAGAAGCTCTGCGTTTCCAGGCGGGTGGTGATATTGATGAAGGTTGGAATCGCCTGTGCGGGGAGTGTGTATTGGAACACATCCGATTGGCCATTGGCAATACTATCCGTGGTAGATTTGAACCGTATTGAGTAGAATGGTGAAAAATTCGGATTGCGCACCAGGTATTCCCGTCCCTCTGGCGAAGTGTAGGTAGAAAGGTTGGTCGGGTTGGCGGCGATGACGCCATTTGGCAATTGTATAGCGGTATAGATCAACCTGTTAGCGCAATTATTTGTCACACGGATAGTATAGGTTCGGCGGAATTTCGCATCGGCAGTGATGCTGAGCAGCTCATATTTGATACAACCATTTGTTTTCGTATCGCAAGGCAATTCTTCGCGCACCGTGACGGTAAAACAACAATTGGCAGCGGAGCCGCAACTGTCCTGTGCAGTATAACAAACCTGTGTATTACCCACTGCGAAAAGGCTTCCTGAGCTTGGGCCGCTTTCTAATGTGATCGCATTGCCGGGACAAACACAATCGCTGGCCGCAAGCGGCAGGTTGTAAGTCACCGGAATAGGGCCAGTTCCGGGCGTTGTAACGACGGTCAACGTATTTGGGCAAATCAAATTCAAAGACGATGGCGGTGGCGTGAGGTATTGCAAGGTGTATGTGACCAATGTGTCGCAGGTATTGCCCACACCTGCCAACGTGAGCGTAACTGCGGTTGGCTGCGTATAGGTTTGTCCCCCAAGGGTAATGCTCTCACCTTCGCAGAATTCCAAAGTCTCGGCTCTGGTGGGCAAAGGCGCGAATGCTAATGTGTAGGTCGCAAGGGTATCACAATTGCCCGCTACACCTGGGATGGTGAGCATCACTGTTCCCGGTTGGGTATAGCTTTGCCCCCCCAGATCAACTGAAGTGCCCGGGCAGAACTGTATGGTTTCATTCACTTCAAGTAAAGACGCATAGGAAATTGCGACATAAGCAATAGTATCGCAGCCGATTCCGGTGCTGTAAAGTGTATCTGTAAAACCAATGGGTTGGTAGTACACATTACCATTGAACACGACAGAGTCGCCGGGGCAAAACTCAAAATCATAGAATCTGAATGGCAGAGGGAGTTGGTTCAAGAAGTAAAAAACGATGGTATCGCAAGTGGTTGAGGAAGGAACCGTGTCGAGTACCAGCCCAGAATCTTCATACACCACACCATTGATGGTTACCGTTTCGAAGGGGCAAAAGAAGATTGATTCGATGCGTTCTTCATACGGTAGGATGTCAATTGTAAAGGTAGCAGAGGTATCACAATCGCCATTTTCACCGGGGATGATTTCTTGGAAAGTGCCAACCTGATCGAACGTAAACCCGCGAATGGTTACCGACTTTCCGGGACAAAAAGAGCCCGTTTCCTGCACCAATGGAAGGGGCAAGACCTGAAGGTTAATGGTATCGTTTTGCTGGAATCCGCATATGTCCGTAACCGTTATACGATACTGCCCTCCAAACATGACGGTGGTAGATTGCGTGGTAGCGCCATTAGACCATTGGTATCTAAAAAACCCGGGACCTGCATCCAGGACGGTATTTTCATTGGAACAAATTACCTGGTCAGCCCCTAAGCTGAGCGTCGGAGGAGTCGGCAACTGGACGGAAAAACTGTCCAAATTATTGTAATAATTGCATTCCTCGATATCCGAAAGGGGGAAATCGCCCTGCGTGAATGGGGTATTGGTAGTGCCAAAGTCGTTCACAACCCCAAAGATTTTAAACCCGCTTTGTACTGCGTTTACTCCGAATTGGTTTATCAAATTTGACAGTTGCAGTGTTGCACAACTATCATCATTGGACGAGTTGTAATTGTATTCCCCCAATTTGTCCGCCGCTACAGAATAAGGGTCGGCATCGTAAAATGTAATGCTTAGGTCAGGAAGTATTCCTCCAGCCAGATCGCAAATGCTGAAACTCATATTCACAATACCTGCAGAACAATTAATGTCGGTAATGTCAACGACAAAATCATGTCCTTCCGGACACGGATCAGGCACCGTGCAATCCGGACAAACAAGTTTTTCTTCCAAAATATTTGGACTCCAATTTGCTACAGCATTTGTCGCGAGGGCAGAAGTGATAAGTGCTTGCAGAATTATAGGCGTTTTTACCGGATTTTGTATTGCAGTTACTTGAACAACAAGGTTTTCGATAAATCCACAGGAATCAGCCATCGTGCCATCCGAAAGCATTTTCCAAAAAAGTACATCGCCAAAACCGGTAGTCGCGAGGCCGGTAAAATACAGGGAATCTGCTACCGCCACGGATTGATCCGGGCCAAGCGCAATAGCGGTAAGGGGGGAGATTGAGCCATACGTGAGGTTTTTACCCCAGACAAAGTCTCCGTCCTTGTTTACTTTAAAAACAAAGTATTTGTTGTTGGAACTGGGTTGCCCAGACAACACATATCCGTCAGCCACAGAAATAACCCTCAAAATAGAGGCACTTAAGTCATACCTTTTTACCCAAAGGATGTTGCCGTCCAAATCGGTTTTTTGAAGGTGTATTATATTTGGTTGTGAACTGATTGGATCAGGATCGTTGATATCTTCATCCACAATATATGCGGCCACAAGTGCATCGCCGTCTGCGACCAGATCGCGTGCAACGAAATCAGTCAATGCGGCCGAATTATCATGGCTCAATTGTGCCCAGATCGGCATTCCGTTTACCGGGTCAAAACGTGCAAGCATAAGCCGCCGGGCCGAGTTGTCGAAACTGTCACGGCTTTCACACGAACCAACGCCGAAAAGCGATCCACCTACAGAAACCACCTTTGCGATCATATCGTATGAGATATGCTCATAGCGACGGGCAAAAGCAGGGATAATGTTGCCAGTTACCCGATCCAAATCAAGTATTTCCATCTCCGTTTCTCCATCTAACAGCAACGGATTTTGATAATAAACAAAACTTCCACCGGGCGTTTTTTCAAAAATACCTGCTGCCGTTGGGTTGTTACTTGAAATGGGGTGTGCCCATAAAAACTGGTTTGCGACAGGATTATATCGAAAGACAAAGCCCCGGGATGATCCCGCAAACTGGATCTGAGTGCCACAGCCAACGATCATTCCTTCCGTGTCTTCAAAGATCTGGACGGGTGTGATGAATTCAAAAGGACTGATACGGAACTCGCGCATCCATATCACATCGCCTGCCAAATTTATCTTTTGAATAAACGTATTGGTGGCGTTGCGGCCAGCGAGATACAAATTGCCATCTCCGCTTCTCGTGAGTGCACTGCCGTATTCAGTCTGGGTTTCTGTGCCGGATGTTTTGAGAAAGGTGGGTGTGGGACAATCTGGGTTTTGGCCGAAGGCCAAGGCGTTGTGCAATAAGAAGGCAAGCACAACAACGGTTTGAGTGGATGGTAAAAACATAGGATGATTAGTTAGTTGAAATGTTATTTGCGGACGTACCGACAAACGTAAAGAAGCTTCCAATGACTGAGCTCTGAAAATCAAAATATGTCGCGAAACCGATTGTTTCAGTTAATTGCCCCTACCATAAGGTGGGTAGGAGGGGGACAACATTTTTACTGAGGGCAGGAGTCAATGGCTAACAGCCGACGTTTTCCCAAATTCCATTGAGTGTCCTCCAACTTTTCCTCATACATTACAGCCTCAAATTTTGGGTACCCAGCCAATTCATATCCACCTGATTTCTTCGTCCAGAAAATTACATCAACCTATCCTATTGCATGAGACAGATCCTTACTTTATGTCTTTTTTGGTCCATAACGACCACACTAATTAGCCAAAATACCATCAGACAAGACGACCCACCACAGTCTTATCCACCCATCGTCTCGAAAGGCGAATTGTTGGGAGATATCCCTTCATTACGGGACTTGAAGCCACAGACTAAGGTGCCTGACCATATACCGCGCAAACTTGCACAAAAGCGCAACTACTTCTTTGCCAACAAGATGAACAACCCCGACCCACTTCCAAGAGACGGGGATCCACTCGCTAAAAAGAGCGTGGACAACCGTGAGAGCGGACAAGAGATTATTCCCGGATTCAATTTTGAAGGCTTGCGAGATCCAGGCGGTATTTCCCCACCAGACCCCACTGGCGATATTGGAAAAAACCATTACCTGCAGATGACAAACGCCAGTGGAGGGGCTTGGATGCAAGTATGGGACAAGCACACGGGGCAATCCGTTTATGGTCCGGCACTTAGCAACACGATTTGGAATACAGTTGGGACTGGCAGCATTGGCGACCCTATTGTACAATACGACCACGATGCTGAACGGTGGCTTATCATGGAATTGCAGGGTTTTTTTACCACCGAACTCCTGATCGCTATTTCCAACACCAGTGACCCAACCGGTGGCTGGAAAGCTTATCGTTTTCAGACCCTTGGCTTTGGCGATTACCCTAAATTGTATGTTTGGAACAACGCCTATTTTATCACGGTGAACGAAATCTCCAATGGTAATAAGTGCTCAGGTTATGCCCTGGAACGAGATGCTATTCTGGCTGGCGAACCGACTTTTGACCTATACCGTTTTGAGATGCCCAATTACCAAGCCATTCAGTATCAACCCGCTACCGGTGCTGACTGGGAGGGAGGGCCTCCACCGCCTGCCGGAAGCCCGGCATATATTTTCCGGGTGTATGACGATGCCTGGGATGGTGGTCAGGACCATCTGCAAATTTGGGAAGTGGATGTGGACTGGAACAATCCTGCTCAGAGCAGCATCACCGGGCCGGACAAAGTTTATCCGACTCCTTTTGAAGTAAGGGTTTGTCACGGGTCTTTGGCACTTTCGTTTGATTGCATCGAACAGCCCGACGTAAGTGCACCTCGAATCACAGCTCTTGAAAACATCATCATGTACCGTGCGCCCTACCGCAATTTTGGGACCTACGAATCGGTGGTTTTCAACCACGTTTCGGATGTCTCAGGTCAAGTGGGCGACGGAGGTGACGCAGCGGTGCGCTGGTACGAACTGCGCAAGCAAGGCGGCGGCGATTGGCAAATTTATCAGGAAGGCACCTATGCCCCTGATTTGGCCACCAACCGTTTTATGGGCACTATTTGTACTGATGAAGCAGGTAATATCGCTCTGGGGTACACTGGCGTGAGCCAATCCCTTTATCCAGGCCTCTACCTCACTGGTAGGCGGCACACCGACCCACCTGGCGATATGACTGTGGAAGAGTACACCCTTGTGCCCGGCGGGGCAAGCCATTTTGGTGATAATCGTTGGGGCGATTACAGCAACATGAGCGTGGATCCCGAAGACGGCAGAACTTTTTGGTTTACGGGAGAATACCAACCAGTTGGTGCTTCCTGGGGTACCCGCATTGGTTCCTTTAAAATTCAACTGGATACTTACGATATCAAACCCATTAGTCTCCTTTCCCCAGTGCCGTCCGCGCTTTTGGGGAACGGAGAAACAGTAAAGGTTAAGATTTTCAACGGAGGGCTTGTTCCAGTATCCGGGTTTTCCACTTCGCTTTATTTTGAGGGAAATCTTTTGGCAACGGAGAACGTTGCCGGTACCATTCAGCCCGGAGAATCTGTGGATCACACCTTTGCTGCAACGGTAGACATGCCGGTAGTTGGAATAGACTATAATTTCCGCATCATCACGAATTGGCTCCAGGATCAGTTTGTTCGCAATGACACCTTAGACGCTGTGGTGCAAAAATTGACCTCCAACGACGTGGCGGCTGTGGGCAAATACAACCTTCCAGGCTTGGTATGCGGATCAGAAACAGATTTTGGCATTATCATCCGCAATGCATCCGGATTGCCGCTTACCAGCGCGAAAGTCCACTGGCGTATAAATACCCAGCCGTTCAACATTTACAACTGGACAGGCAATCTGGCTGCCGGTGAACGCGACACGATTGACCTTCACGCGACCAACATACTCAACGGCCTCAACGGTCTCAAAATTTTCACTTCGTTGCCGAACGGAGTGCCGGACGAGCGCACCGCCAACGACAGTCTGGCGCCAATCAAATTCAACGGCAACCTGGACGGTACATACCTGATAGCCGAAGCAGAAACGGTTTCTGGCGTGTTGGCTTGGGAATTGCGCAGCCAAACCAATTTGCTCTTGGCGTCGGGCGAAATGAGCGCAGGCCAGAAGTTCACCCAAATTTGCAGTGACGACAACACCTGTTATCGCTTTATTTTGAAGTCATCCACTTTTAGCTGGAACGGACATTTTCGTTTGTATGATATTTATGGGAACGTTTTGGTGGAGGCATTTGGAGCCACTAAAGATGAACCCCAAGAGTTCAATATCTGCACCCCGCAACGAAAGCAGGTGGATGTAGGTGCACTGGACCTTGCCTCACCCGTTTCCGGGCCAAACTTGTCGGCTGCTGAGCCCATTAAAATCCGCTTCCGCAATTTTGGGCTTTCAAATCAATCTAACATAGAAGTGGCCTACCGTTTAAACGGAGGGGCTTGGAAAACAGAGGTTTATCCCGTTGTTGTGGCTTCTGGCGCAACCATAGAACATACCTTTAGTACCACAGAAGACCTCAGCACCCAGGGCGGGATTTACAATTTTGAACTTAGCACCACTATTCCTGGAGATGAGCAACCTGACAACGACACCGTATCTGTCACAGTCCGAAAACGTGCGATCCGGGAATTGGAAATAACCGATGTTCACACGATTCAGGCTTGCACCGATTCTAGTTTTGCTTTCATAGGTGTTACAATCCGAAACAATGGCTTGGGCGACGAACAGCATTTTGATGTTCAAATTGATGCTAATGGGGTTCCTCAGCCAACTGTAGAGTATTTTGAGTTTATCGCTCCGGATGCTTCTGTTGAAATAAACTTATTTGTCCAAGGGGTTCAATTTGGGCAAAACAACGTAGCGGTGGACCTTACGAATGTGAACGGCCAAGGAGAGGATGAACAGCCAGACAACGACACGGGCAGCGTTACGTTTGACCTCCACCCGGATGGTTTTGGGGTACAAATGTTTTTTGCTACCAATGGTTCACCTGCCGAAAATCGTTGGGAACTGCGCGATGATCAGGGCAATCTGGTGAGATCTGGCGGGCCTTACCCGACTGCATTCGGTTTATTCGGAGAAGAACTGTGTCTCGAGAAAGACAAGTGCTATGTTTTCCACCTTTTCGATTCAGGCGGCGATGGTATGGAAGGTGGATTTGTAGACCTTTTTTCACCCAATGGCGGTTCGTTCTGGACTTATGCAGGTGGCAATTTTGGCAGCGAAATAACTGCGCCATTCTGTGCTACAACCGCCTGTGCGGACTTCTTTGTTGATGTCGCTCTGGTGAATCCTTCCAGTGCTGGCGCTTCAGATGGCCAGATTGCGGCCATGCCTAGCGGCGGACAGTTGCCTTACCAGTACAATTTGAATGGTGGGGCCTTCCAAAGTGACTCGGTTTTTACCAATTTGCCAGTTGGATTTTACACCCTTGGTGCACTTGATGCAACTGGTTGTTTGGTAGAAAAGTTTATAGAATTGGGCACGGTTGGGATCAACGAACCTGCCCAATTGCGCAGCCTAAAGGTATCGCCCAATCCTACCAGCGGTATAGCCAATATAGAACTACCGGCTATAGAAGGAGAACAGTCGAAGATACTCGAAGTGTTTGACCTAAAAGGCAAACTGATACAAACGGCTCGCTTGGTTCGTTGGGACAATACCCTGCGCGGGATGGTCATTTTGGACAATCAACCTGCCGGGACCTATTTCCTCAGGGTAAAGGGATTGGCGCGGCCATTGACGGCGCGGCTGGTGAAGAAATAATTTGATTGACGATCATGTACAACTCTATCGGCAATCAAAAAAATATGCTATAAAAAGTTAACAGCATCAGCATCAAGTCCATACCTAACTTTAACACTTTTCAATCCGAAAATTTTTCTAATCCGTCAAACTTGGCACGGTTTTCGGAAAAGACATAATCAGAAAGGGCTAACATTTGATTGGTTAATTGTTTTCATGGTTATGTTGTGAGCCGCCCAGTCGAAAAGACTGGGCGGCTTTTTTTATGGCTCGGCAAAGGAATTGCATTGGTCAGGCTACCAGATATTTTAGATTTGCTCAAAGACCTATAGGTTTTCGGAAACCTTATAGGTCTCAATTTCAAAAATCGGCTAAATTTGTGGCCTCCTTATCACCCAACCAAATTCCCTATTATGCAATTCAGGATTCTTACCATCGTAGGCGTACTCTGTTTGTCTACCCTTTTTTTTTGCTGTAAAAAGGATGCAACTCCTGTTGAAGAAGGTCCATTTTTTGATTTTTTCAACGAAGCCTCGATCATCATTGATACTGTTGAACTAAGTGCCGACACTTGGGAATACGGTTTTGCCTTTACCCCGCTTAAAAGTGGCAAAATCACAGAGTTCGGCATCAAACTGCCCGCAACGGGCGATTTCATTGTGGCGCTTTGGGACATTTCCGGAATAACGCCAATGAAGTTGCAGTCTACAACGGTCAATTCTCCAGCCCTGCATCAAAACGGTTCTGCCGACATCCCTGATGTTTTCCTGGCAGAAGGGAGGCATTATGGCATCACCGTACTTTCCAATGCTTTTTACCGAATCAGCAAACTTGGCAATGCCGAATTTGAATTCCCCAAAACCGTCGGCAACATTCGTATTGAATCGTTTAATGAGGCGATCAACAACACCAGTCTCGCCGCTTTCCCGGCCACCACTAACGACACTCGCGTGACCCCCTGCGTAAATGTTATTTTTATTGCTGACTAGCGTATGTTGCAACGTTGCGGTCTCCTCATATTGGTCATCCTTGCCTCCTGGGAAGCCCAGGCACAGCAGCGTCAACTGGATTCCTTGGTGCGGCTGGAAAAAACCTATGTCCGGGAAGACACCGTCCGGGCAAAATTGCTCACCGACCTGGCGCGTCGCTATAATGCCATAAGTCCCTCTACTGGAACCAAATACGCACAAAAAGGCATCCAACTTGGAGAAAAACTGCCGGATAAAAAATTTCTCGCCACTGCCCTCAGTGTAATGGGCGCCAATAGACTGATACAGGCCGATTATCCAGCAGCTCTCGAAAATTACCAGAAAGCGCTCCAGATCAACGAACGTTTGGGCAATTTGCAGGGCATTGGTAACAATTACAACAACATCGGACTGGTATATTTTTCCATATTTGACTATCCACGTGCCTTGGAATATTACCATAAAACGCTCAGTATCAACGAGCGCACGGGCAACAAAACCAGCATCGCCAATAGTCTCGGCAATATTGGCAACATCCACAACGAACTCCACGAATATCCCAAAGCCATCGAGTATTATGAAAAGGCCCTGACCATTAGCGAAGGCACAGGCAACCTGCAAAGTGTGGCCGGGAACCTCGTCAACATCGGCAATGTTTATACCCAGCTTCAGGATTATAAAAAAGCGCTGGAATACAAACAACGCGCCCTGAAAATCAATGAACAATTGGGCAACAAGGCCATGATTGCCAACAACTTGGGGAACATTGGCAATGTGTATATCAAGTTGGCCGATTACCCCGCCGCCATCCAATACCACGAACGCGCATTGGCGATCTTTGAAAAAATCAATGATAAAAAAGGCGCGGCCTCGAATTACGCCGCCATTGGAAACGTCTATTTTCTTCAGAAAATCTACGACAAAGCCCTGGCACATGAAACAAAGGCGCTTGAGCTGGCCAATGGAACAGGGTCGCTCATTACTGCCACCGAGGCGCTGCTCAACCTTTCCCAAATATATCAGGCTACAGAGAAATTTGACAGTGCCTATCTCGTCTATCAGGGCTATGTCGTGCTCCGAGACAGCATCAACAACGTGGAGAAGCAAAAAGAAGTGACCAAGAAAAGCCTGCAGTTCGAGTTCAGCAAAAAAGAAGATTCCCTGCGCCAACATCAGGTCATCACGGATACAAAACTGCAACAACAAATCCTGATCGCCAGCAAACAACAACAGGAACTGGAATACAAGCAAATTGCTATCAACTTATCCAACAAAGACAAGGAATTGCAACGCCTGGCTTACCTGAAATCTCAATCGGACCTTCAATTTGAACAAAGTCTCACCCGGGAAAAGGAGGAACAACTGCATTTGGCCGAAAACGAGAAAACGCTGCAAGCCACGCAGGTGAACCTTCAGAAATCACAGATCGAACTTCAAGACAAAGAACTTCAAACCCAAAAAACGCAGCGACTCTTCTTTCTTGGCGGTATCCTATTGTTGTCGCTGCTGTCCTTTTTCATTTTCCGCAACTTCCTCAACCAGCAAAAGTCGAACAGGATCATCCAGTCTGAAAAACAAAAATCAGATGAATTGCTGCTCAATATTCTCCCTGCCGAAGTGGCCACGGAGCTCAAGGAAAACGGTCGCGCCATGGCCCGGCAATTCGACGAAGTGACGGTCCTCTTCACTGATTTTGTGGATTTTACGCGGATTTCAGAAAAACTCTCCGCACAAGACCTGGTCAGCGAATTGCACCTGAATTTCAAGGCATTCGACGAGATCATCGAGCGGCATGGACTGGAGAAAATAAAAACCATCGGAGATGCCTACATGGCCGTGTCTGGGCTGCCAGTGCCCAACCCACAACACGCACTCATGGCCGCGCGGGCGGCTCAGGAAATCCAGGCTTTTGTACGGCAGCGAAAAAAAGGCATGCCCCACCCGTTTGAGATCCGGATTGGGATGCACAGCGGCCCGGTGGTGGCCGGCATCGTGGGAGTGAAAAAATTCGCCTACGATATCTGGGGAGACACCGTGAACACCGCCGCGCGAATGGAAAGCACCAGCGAGCCGGGAAAAATCAATTTGAGTGGCGCCACCTATGCCTTGTTGAAGGATACGCTCGACTGCGATTACCGGGGGAAAATAACGGCGAAGAACAAAGGGGAGATTGATATGTATTTTTTGAAGGATGTTTGATTTCGAGGTGACATCTCCGACGAAGGAGGAGGTGTCACCTCGAAATCACTAAAGCGAAAACACCATGCCGAAGCCACTCAAAACATTCATCATCTATGCCCGTGAAGACGCAGTGTTCAAAAACGAACTGCTGCGCCAACTCGCCCCATTCGCCCAAATGGGCCTTCTCGAAAAATGGGACGACTCGCACATCCTTCCCGGCGAAGAGTGGGAAAAAAGCATCGAAAAAGCACTTGAAGCCAGCCACATTGTGCTGATGCTTGTGAGCGCCGACTCGCTTTTCTCCGAATTTATCCAGCGCAAGGAACTCCGCAAAGCACTTGAACAAAAGCGCGAGGGCGTTACCCGGGTCATCCCCATCTTGGTACGTGATTGTATGTACAATATGGCTGAGGGCATTGGCGACTTACAGATGTTGCCGCTCCATCCAGTAAGCCGCTTACTTGCACCAGTGGACAACTATGTCATTTGGGGTAGCCGCGACTCCGCTTGGGCCGCCGCGCTGCGCCAGCTCCTTGAGGTGGTAAATGACGTACATGCGCGCATTGAGGCTGAAGAAAAGATCCAGCGGGAGCAAGCGGAAAAATTGGCTGCTTTAGCCGCCGAAGCCCAACGGAAGAGGGAAGCTGCTGAAATCAAAAAGGCAGAGGAGGCAGCCAAAGATTTGGCCGCTAAAGAGGCTAAAATACAGCGCGAAAAGGAGGCCAAGGCCGCTGCTGAGCGCAAACGCATCAAAGACGAGGCTACCTGGAAAGCAACCATCAAATTAAATACACTTGTAGCCTATGAAAACTATTTAGACGAGGGCCACACCCTCCACCAAGACGAGGCACACCAACGCATTCACGACCTTACAGAAGCAGAGACGGAGCGCAGAGCCGAGCAAAAAGCAAAGGAAAAAGCGGCTAAAAAAGCCGAAGAAGAAAAACGTGCTCGTTTAGCCACCGAAGCCCAACGCGAGAAGGAGCATGACCCATTCTATGATCTCATGATCCCCATCAAAGGCGGCACTTTCGACATGGGAGATACCTTTGGAGAAGGATACAGTTCGGAAAAACCCCTACACAAAGTCACCCTCCCCGACTTCCATCTTTGCAAATACCCTGTGACTCAGGCCCAATGGAAGGTGATTATGGGCAATAATCCCTCCGGTTTCAAAGGGGAGGATCTTCCAGTAGAGAACGTCAGTTGGAATGATGCTCAAGATTTTATCAAAAATCTCAATGAAAAAACGGGTAAAAAATACCGCTTGCCCAGCGAAGCAGAATGGGAGTTTGCAGCGCGAGAAGGCGGCAAAAAAGTGAGGTTTGGAAATGGCAAAGACATTGCCGACCCAAAGGAGATGAATTTCAATGGAAAAAAGGATTACAAACATCACTATTCAATCATTGACGAATACCGTGAAAAAACGACCCCTGTCAGTCAGTTCAAACCCAATGGAGTAGGTTTGCACGACATGAGCGGCAATGTGTGGGAGTGGTGCCAGGACGTATGGCACGAATCTTATAAAGATGCACCTGAAGACGGCTCGGCTTGGGAGCAGGGCGGGGACAATTCGCGCCGCGTGTTTCGTGGCGGGTCCTGGTACAACGATCCTTTCAGCTGCCGTGCTGCGTACCGCAACAGGCCCAGCCCTGGTTCCCGCTCCATCTACATCGGTTTTCGGCTTGCCCGGTAACTTACTAACACTTTATACTTTTAAACTTCCACCGGCCAAATATTCACCTCCGCCTCCAATCTCACCCCAAACGCCTTCTCCACCGACTCAATAATCGCATTAGCCAGGTTTTTCACTTCCGCTCCTGTAGCACCCCCATAATTCACCAGCACCAGCGCTTGCCGCTCGTAGCAGCCTGTATTCCCCACCCGTTTTCCTTTCCAGCCGCATTGTTCGATGAGCCATCCGGCGGGGATTTTTACCCTTCCATCTGGCAGCGGGAAATGCGGCGCCTGCGGGTGCGTGGCAAGGATGCGCTCCAAAACGGAGCGATCCGTTTCGGGGTTTTTGAAGAAGGAACCACAGTTGCCGATTTTGGCAGGGTCGGGGAGTTTGGAAGTGCGGATTTGCACCACGGATCGACTGATGTCGGCGATACTTGGAGTACTTATTCCATTGGTTTCCAATGTTTTGGAAATGTCGCCGTAAGAAGTGTTCAACTTGTGTGGACTTTTTCTCAGGGAAAACACGACCGAAGTAATGCACCATTTTCCTTTCTCTTCGCGCTTGAAAACACTGTCGCGGTAACCGAATCCGCAGGCTGAATGGTTGAAGGTTTTGAGTTTTCCGCTGGCCAATTCGAGGGCTTCAAGGCGCACAAAAACATCCTTCAATTCTACGCCATAAGCACCGATATTCTGGATAGGCGCAGCCCCAACGGTACCAGGGATCAGGCTCAGGTTTTCAACGCCGCCATAGCCTTGTGCTACGGCCCAAAGCACAAATTCGTGCCATACCTCGCCGCCGCCGACCTCTACCCAAACCTTGTTTTTGAATTCACGGATGACGTTGATTCCACGCAGGTTGTTTTTCAACACCAGTCCCTGCACATCTTGGGTGATAAGCACATTGCTGCCCCCACCGAGTAGAAAGACAGGCTGGATGCCTGTTCGCAGTGCCTCCCGCAAATCGTCCACGCTGGAGCATTCGGCAAAATGCCGGGCCTTTACGTCGAGGCCGAAGGTGTTGTAGGGAAGGAGGGGGACGTTTTGGAGGATTTTCATTTTATGTAACCCGGAACGCTGTTCCGGGGCTTGGATTTATGTAACCCGGAACGCTGTTCCGGGGCTTGCACTGTTTCAACGGAACAGCGTTCCGTTGTACTGGGCGGTTTGAACGGAACAGCGTTCCGTTGTACTGGGCGGTTTCAACGGAACAGCGTTCCGTAGTACAACAGCGTTCCGTTATACTATTTAAACAAACATTCCACCTGCCGCATCAACAGATCCACCTGTTGCACGTCATAATCGTCGTAACCTTTGCTCCACTGGACGCGGAGTTTGTCAAGTCCTGTGCGGCGTATTTTTTTCAACACCTCCGGGTTTAACGGGTACTGGCCTAGGAAAATAGAAGCGTCATTCTCAGCATTGAAAACTCCGTCATTGGCCACCGCATTTTGGAGTTCAAAAGTGCTGCCGTCCAGAAATTTGATGCTAGCCACGCTGTTTTTTTCCAGGCTGCCGAAAGCCTTCCGGGCATTCGGGTCGTTGATCCTGAAAGTAAGCAAGAGGGTCATTTTTGCCCCCGTGCTGGAAAGTGCTGCCTCGCAGATGACATGGGTTTTGCCCTGCAGATAAGCTTTCAACGCGGGATTGGTGAAACGGAAAAGTTCGGCCTGTGCCGTCTCCCGGGAAATTTCCCCCGAAAACTCGTCGCGGCTGCTTGCGGCAATGACGCATGGTGGAGTGGGGGTACTGAGCATCACATCCGTGGAAGGATCGTATTTTTTGGTGTAGATTTGAGTGGGTGGTTTGACTTTCGCCACCACGGGTTTCTCTTTTTTTTCTGCAACCGCTTCATTTTCAGTCATTTCGCCCTCTTTCGCGTTTCGCGCTTCGGCGGGTAAAGCTGGATAAATTTCGTTATACAGTTGGTTGATCTGTTTCTGTGCTTTGGGGATATTTTTGAGCAGGCTCAGACTGTCCATATCGGTCAGAGCTCCTGCGAGCTGTGCCGTTTTTTCCGCTCTTTGCGACAGTTTTGTTGCCTTTTTTAAACGCGTATTGGCCACTTTTACATCTTTTGAAAGCGAATCAAGCAAAGCCTTGGAAGATGTTGAATCTTTTTTAGCGGCATCAAAGGGCATGAGTGCCATCTGATAGTTTTTGTCGGCTACTGCTTGCATGGTCTGTGCAGTATTTTCCAGATGGCTCGCATCGTCAAAAAGTTTGGTGCCTATATTCCACAATTCCATAAAACGCAGGCTATCCAAACGCGGCAATGCCTCCGGACGGGTTTGAGCAAACGATAAAAATGGAGCGAATAGAAATTGGATGAAAAGGGCGAAGAAGCCTATTCGGATACTGGAAAGCATTTTAGTCTATTTTTGGGCAAAAGTAAGCGGGCTTTGCGGTTTTTCGCCCCCGCATTTTTTTTAACTAACATTGTTTATGAAACTCATTCTCACGACATTAAGCATCGCGACCATAACCCTCCTGCTATCTTGCAACTCAGGAACCAAAGCCCCTACCAACCAAACCATGGATTTCAAACAAATCCCCGTGACCTACCCAGCCACTCGGAAAGACACGTCTGTGACCGACAATTATCACGGCACAAAAATCAGCGATCCCTACCGATGGCTTGAAGACGACCAAAGCACAGAAACCAAAGAATGGGTGACCCGACAAAACATCGTCACCAACGGCTACCTGAGCCAAATCCCGTTCCGCGACAAGGTAAAGGCACGTCTGGAACAGATTTTTGATTACGAAAAGTATGCCCCACCCTTCAAAGAAGGGGGCAAATACTACTTTTTCAAAAACGATGGTCTGCAAAACCAAAGCGTCCTTTACGTCCAGGACAATCTTAACAGCCAGGCAGAAATCGTGCTCGATCCAAACAAATTCAGCACGGACGGCACCACCTCCCTTGGGGAGTTGGATTTTTCCAAAGATGGCCGATACCTCGCATATTCTACCTCTGTGGGCGGCTCTGACTGGCGCAGCATCGTGGTGAAAGACATGAATACGGGCGAAATGTTGTCCGATGAGGTCAAATGGGTCAAGTTCAGTGGCATCGCCTGGCAAGGCGACGGTTTTTATTATACCAGATTCCCCGAATCCAAAAAAGGAGAGGAGCTGACGGCAGCCAACAAATTTGGCGCGGTCTATTTCCACAAACTTGGCACCGAACAATCTGCCGATAAGCTTGTGTACGCCGACAAAGCGCATCCCAACCGTTCTTTTGGCGGTGCTACCACCGACGATGAACGTTTTCTCTGTGTCACCGGCTGGGAAAGCACAAGTGGCAATGCGTTGTTTGTCAAGGATTTGAGCAAGAATTATGCCTCTTTCGTGACCATCGTCAATGCCTATGAAAAAGACTATGCGGTGGTAGACAATATTGCCGAAAAACTGCTCATCCTGACCAACCACAACGCCCCCAACCAACGCCTCATTCTTGTCAATCCGGAAAAACCGGAAGAAGCTAACTGGGAGACCCTTATCCCCGAAGACCCCGCTGATGTGCTGCAAAGCGCCGTGATTTGCGGTGGCAAAATCGTTTGTTCCTACCTGCACAACGCTTCCAGCAGTCTTCGGGTGTTTGATCTGGCGGGCAAGTTGATTCAGGAGGTCAAACTCCCCGAAATCGGTACCGTGGGCGGCATGACTGGCAAACCGGGCGACCCCCTGGCTTTCTTCGCCTTTACATCGTTCCTTCGCCCGAATACGATTTACAGTTTGGACATGAACTCCCTGGAAATCAAGGTGTTCAAAGCCCCCAAGATTGATTTCAACCCAGACCTTTTCACTACAGAACAAGTTTGGTACGCGAGCAAGGACGGCACCAAAGTGCCCATGTTCATTACCCGCAAAAAGAACATCGCCTATGATGGCCAAAACCCGACGCTGCTTTACGGGTACGGTGGTTTCAATATCAGCATCACGCCTACTTTTAGTCCTTCGCGGGCGGCTTTGCTGGAGAACAACGGCATTTACGCAGTGGCGAACATCCGGGGCGGTGGAGAGTTTGGTCAGAAATGGCACAAGGCAGGCACTAAATGTCAGAAGCAAAATGTTTTCGATGATTTCATCGGCGCTGCAGAGTACCTGATTGATAAAAAATACACCTCTCCTCCTCGCCTTGCCATTCAGGGCGGTTCCAATGGCGGCCTGCTCGTGGGCGCTTGTATGACTCAGCGCCCTGATCTTTTTGGTGTGTGCTTCCCGGCCGTGGGTGTGCTTGATATGATGCGCTACCACCAGTTCACCATCGGTTATGCCTGGGCAACGGATTATGGTCGGTCGGACAATCCCGAAGAATATCCCTGCCTGATCAAATACTCCCCGCTCCACAATCTGAAAAAAACGGCTTATCCAGCCACCATGATTACCACTGCGGACCATGATGACCGCGTGGTACCGGCACACTCCTTCAAGTTTGCATCCGCTTTGCAGGAAAATCAGCAGGGCACTAACCCAACCCTGATCCGCATCGAAACCAGTGCGGGACACGGAGCAGGCAAACCGACTTCTAAACTCATTGAAGAGGCCTCCGACGTGCTGTCGTTCATGTTTTATAACATGAAAATGCAGGTGATTTATGGGGATGTAAAAGGCTGAAAAATATCCAATGTCCAACAAGGAATGTCCAATGTCCAAGTGGGACTTGAACTTGGGATTTGTGCTAAAGCAATCGGGCTAAACAAGATAATTGTTTAGCCCGATTGTAATTATCTGTCTTCAAATTCTGCTAAAATTTGATTTATCCCTTCCAAAAAAGGAGGAAGGTCGTTTTCCACAGTAGCAAGGATGGTTTCAAAATCAGTTCGCCAATATTGGTGGGCCAGGATGTCCCGCATCCCAGCAGCTTGCTTCCAACCTAGGTCAGGATGTGCCTTTTTCAAATCATTGGGTATACTTTTGACTGCTTCGCCGATGATTTCGAGGCAAAGCATCAACACCATCCCGGGGTCAGAGAATCGGTTGAATGCCGTGGGAGGGTTGGCTTCCACGGTTGAAATAGCCTTTTCTCCATAGGCCACAATATCTCTCAAGAAATCGAGTGGGGAGCGTGTCATACAAATTGAACCTCTGCTAATATTTGCGTTCCGATGTGTTCCTTAAGCCCGTTTTTCATAACGACATCTACTTTCTTGCGGAATTTTCGCTTTAAAAAGGCTTGTAAATCGTACAGCCCAAAAAGGGTAATAGTTCGGTCAAAGCTGACCAGCACATCGAGGTCGCTGCCACGTTTTTGCTCCCCTCTGGCGTAGGAGCCAAAGATGCCAATTTCTGTCACGCCGAACCGCTCGTGCAGTTCAGGTTTCAGGTTTGCCAATCTCTGCTTTAACTCAAGAAGTGTCATTGGGCGAGCTGATCGTCAGACTTTTATTAGTTTATTTACTGCAAAGATAATTGCTTTTGTTGGTTGGCAGAGGACTGTGATTGTTCCGTTTTTTCTTTCTAAAAGGCCTCCAAATCCTCTAGTTTCCTTTCGAAGTAAGCATTCTCCACATTATACCTTCATTTACTTCGTCCTTTTCATGATAAAACTGCTCTCTTGTTTTTCAAACCCAACTTTTGGGTAATAATCCATGGCCGTTGGAACAGAAAGCAACAGCACCATGGATTGCTCGCCCACCTCTTCCTTGGTGAGTTCGATCAGTGTTTTACCGATGCTAAGTTTCTGGTATTCCGGCCTGACCGCCAAATCAGCCAGGTAACAACTCCAAGCCCAGTCCGTGATGGCCCTTGAAACGCCGACGAGCATATCTCCATCCCATGCAGTCACGATCAGATTGGAGTTTTCATACATTTTCCGGATGCGGGCAGGGTCGTGGGTGGGTCTGGGTAGGCCGGCGTTGTCGTAGAGTTCGATTACTTGTTCTGGGGTGGGGGTTATGTCGAGGCGGTAGTTGATTTGCATGGTGATCTTTTATTCGGTTTTTTGTTTCCAAATGGTATCCAACTCGGATAGTTTCTTCTCAAAGTAATTGTTGTCCACATTATGTGAGAGACAGGCTCGATACAACCGTTGAGCCCGCTCATAGTCTTCTTTCTTGGGGAAGCCGGTTTGGGCGATTTTTTGGGCGTAGAGGTCGGCGAAAGCGGCGATTTGCCAAGTATCGCCAGTGTTGAGAAGTATAGAGTCGTTTTCGGGACGAATGTTAAGTAGTTCTCTGAGACCATATTCCTGTAACTGGGGCAAAATTAGGGAAGCGAGACGTCGTTTACCCCGCACTGCTGTGCAGGTACTATCTTTGAAAACCATATGCACACGCTTGATGATATCTTCGCTTTGTGTTTCCCATATCTTTGTGGTTCTATCAAAACTTGCTGTAGCCAATTTTTGGCCCTCCTGAGAAAAAGCATTAGTCCAAATAATTTCACTTTGGGTTTTGAGATTTAACAGGACATTCCTGCTCTCCAAATCCCATATTTTGGAGGTCTTGTCGGCAGACCCTGTTGCTAGAGTCCTGCCATCTGGCGAAAATGCAACAAAGAAGATAACTGAAGTATGGCCCATCAAGGTTAAGGTAGGTTTCCCAGTTTCCAATTCCCATATTATACTGGTGTTGTCAGAGGATGCTGTTGCCAACTTTTTACCATCAGGTGAAAAGGCGATATTTTGAACAAAATTTGTGTGTCCCGAAAGAATTGATATGACTTCCCCATTTTCTAAATCCCATATTTTGGCAGTCGCGTCACCAGACCCAGTTGCTAGCTTTCTACCGTCTGGCGAAAAAGCGACCCCCAAAATAGCATCGGTATGCCCTTCGAGGGTTAAAATTGCCTCTCCACTCTCTGAATCCCATATAATAGCTGAGTTATCGTTAGACCCTGTAGCTATCCTTTTCCCATCAGGGGAGAAGGCAATGCAACCTATAAAGGATCTATGGCCTTTAAGAACAGTCGAGGCCTTTCTGCTTCCCAAATCCCAGATTCTGGCAGTGTTATCAAGCGAAACAGCGGCTAATTTTCTCCCATCAGGAGAAAAGGTAACAGCCCTTATTTCTCTAGTATGTCCCTCAAGAACGTTCAAGAGTTCCCCGTTTTCTAAATCCCATATTTTGACTGTGTTGTCAGCAGACTCTGTGGCCAAATTTTTCCCGTCAGGGGAGAAGGTGATGCAATTGTAACCATCGTTTTCAATTGTTATGGCAGAATTCTCGTTTTCTAGATCCCATATTTTGACTGTGCTGTCAGCAGACCCTGTAGCTATTTTTTTTCCATCAGGGGAGAAAGCAACCGTTTTAACTTCTTCAGTATGGCCTTTGAGTGTGTAGACAGTTTTTCCGGTTTTCAAATCCCAAATTTTGGCCATATTATCCTTTGATCCCGCAACCAATTTTTTGCCATCTGGTGAAAAAGCGACGCTCCAAATAAAGTCATTATGGCTTTCGAGGATTAGTATAGTTTTCTCATCATTCAAGTCCCAAATTTTTAGACTAAAAGACCCTGTGGCTATTTTTTTGCCATCGGGTGAAAATGCAAGGCTTACAATGGGGTCTGGATTATCTTCAAAAGTTAGCATAACCTTTCCGCTCGTCAAGTCCCAAATTTTAGCCGTGCCATCCCACGAACCCGTAGCCAATTTACTTCCATCAGGAGAAAAAGCGATCGCTTTAACGTCATTAGTATGGCCTTGGAGTGTAAGGATTGCTTGTCCATTTTCTAAATCCCAAATTTTGGCAGTTCGATCAGAGGACCCTGTAGCTAATTTTCTACCATCTGGAGAAAAAGCAATGCAATTAATTGATGATGTATGCCCTAAGAATATTAAAGGTTCTTTTCCCGATCCTAAATCCCAAATTTGAGCTGTGTCGCTATATGAACCTATTGCGAGCTTTTTGCTATCTGGAGAGAAACAGATGCTCGTGGTGGAGGAAAAATGTCGTGAAAGGGTGAGTGTTTCTATTTCGGAGTCAAGATCCCATATTTTAATGGTATTCAATTCAGATACTGTTGCGAGCCATTTTCCGTCAGGTGAATAAGCGACGCAATTGACTGTCGTCGCATTTCCATCAAGGTTATAATGCCATAATAATCGCTCGGTAGAATCAGAATAATCAGCGTGGTAAAGCGCGTCCCAAAGGGCTTGATTTACATTGGGGTTATCTTTTTCCACGTATCGGTAGGCGAATTCTGCAAGTCGGAACGCAATCGTCCGGTCTCCGTCACGCAAAACAGTACGGCTTTTGAACGCGAGGTCGTTCCCGTAGTTTTCTCTTGCCCTTTTTTCTGCTTTGTTTCTTTCTAATATGGCCAGATTACGTTCAAGGTTCGCCGTATCGCGTTGCTTTTTCGCTTCAATTGCACTTTGAATTGCATTATTTCTTTGAAGAATTGTAGAGTCTCGCTGCTTTTTTGCCTCCTCTCCATTTTTCATAGCCAATACCCTCTGTAAATTCACTTCTCGAAAAACCCCCACAATTAACTTATTAACAGCATCTTCTTTGTTGGGTTGGCAGACCTTGGCCGAAAAAAGTTTATTGATTGCCAAGTCATATTGCCCTTTTTTTTGTGCGGTTTTGGCTTCTGATAAAAGGGTCTGGTATTCCTCCAAGCTGCATTGTGCAGGGGCAAGTAGCGGAAGCGAGAGGAGCAAGAAAAATAAAATTGGTTTCATCGTTTAGTTTGAGTTTTGGTTAGAGCAAGATTGAGTTTTTGAGTCAAAGTCTCCTTTTTCGCCAACAAGAGCGAGTCGTTCGGGAATTTCAGCAAGATGCTATCCGCCTTTTGGTAATACCGCAGGGCAATCGGGAGATCCCCAGAATTGGCAAAGACATCGCCGTTGCTGAGGTATTTATCAAAGTTTAGCCGCTCCTTTTGAGTTTCCTGCTCAATGCGGTCAGCGAGATTTTTTCGTGCTTCTGCTGCATTGGCTTCCGCGATTTCTTGCTGCTTTCTCGCTTCAACAGCACTCGCTTCCGCCTTCCTCTGCGCGTCCAGCGCCCAAACCGTCGCTCCTACGGATACAAGCAACATTCCCAACAACACCCCAATCGCTCCATTCCTCAACCGAATATTCCTCCTATACACCCGTATCTCCTCGTCATTCAAATCTTCCGGATTCACCCCTTTCAGCCGCGCCGAAAGCGCATTGATTTCATGCCGATACTTGGGATGAATCAGATCTGTCTCCGTTGCGCTTTTAGCCCAGCGCAAATCCATGTACAGTGGAATAGAAGTCAGATAAGGCTGGAGTGCGTTAGGCAGGGCATTGGTCTGCTCCCAATGAATACCATCTATGCCACGCAGCACGATGTCATCGTCAATCAAGGCGATAATGAGACGATCGGAACGGTTGAGTTTTTCAGGATTGCACCATTCCTCCAATTCCTGTTGGCACCACACTGAGTTTGCAGCATCCTTTTCAGCAAGAAAAATCAGGTATTCCGAGTTTTCCAATCCATCCTGAATCAGTTTTGGCAGGCTGATGTCGGGTTTCATGTGCTTCTCGTCCCGGTAGATTTTCATTGGGAAAGCCAGCGTGGGCCTCGCATAACGTTTCAAGGCAGTTTCTAAAGCCACCGCGTGCCGTCTGCCATTTTCGGAGTGCCGGTAGGAGATAAAGGCTTTGTATTTCATTATGATGTGTGCTCAGGAGTGTCAGGGATCAAATACTTATTGATGCCTCAATAAGGAGGGTGAACACCAAATTGGTACAAGGCTGCTCGAAGGTTGCGAGCACTTTCCCGATTCATTTTCAAGCAAAACACCGTGGCCCTACCTATTGTGGTAACTCCAAGAATCAGCGTAAAACCTTCGTTCCACATAAAATGCTCGGCCCAAATATCCAATCGGGGATTGAAAAGCCGAAACATATTCCCAGTCATGGGGTCAAGCGCCTCCGTTTTGTTGTATTTGGTATTGTTGCAATGCTGGCAAGTGAAGGCGAGGTTCGCCAATTCGTTTTCGCCACCTTTGGAGGTAGGCAAGATATGGTCTATCGCAAATGGATGGGAGGAGTACAAGCTTAGCGCAAGGCAATATTCACAAACTTCCTGGGCGCGAGCACGAACCAAATTTCGCAATTCGGGGGTAATTTTAGCATCAGGCATTTCTATATTGGTTGATGCCAAGATTTTCAGCCAGGATTGTCAAAGGGATACCTTTCAATTGAGATAGTTCACCTAATATTTTTACCCGAACGGTGCGCATTTGCTCTTCTTCTTCAATGAGTTGAAAAAGTTCACGCTGCTCTTTTTCAGACAATTGACCAGCATCCCGTTTGGCTGTCAATTCCCAAAAACTTGTCCAATGTACTTCCGAAAGCACACATTCTTCATTCAACCGATTCAATAAAAATGCCTCTCTTGCTTTTTTATTGCTGGTTTTTCGTCGGGTGAGCATTGCAGATGCTTCCCTAACTACTGTTTCCAATTCGTCGGTTTCCAGCGAAGAGAGAAAGCGTTTTACATCAGGGTTTGGAACGGCTTGTACTCCTTGCATAGGTTGAATATTTATTTACAAAAATACTGGTTGAACCGATAGCGCACAAAGTTTTATTCCACCACCACCACCTTTTCCACCACAACCTCCTTCTCCGTCCGAATCCGCAACTGATACGTCCCCGCCGCCAAACCCTTCAAATCCAACGGAATATTCTGCTCCGTCACATCGCGTACCGTCCAGGTGCTGATGATGCGTCCCGCATTATCCAAAAGCGTAAGATGCAGTGTCTGTACTTTTGGAAAAGCCACCGCCAGCCAGGCCTTTTCGGTTGCCGGGTTGGGGAATACCTCTGTAAAAAATTCGGTCGAAACTTCCTGATTTCCAACTGTTTCCGTCAGGGTAAAATCAAACGAAGCAGTACAGCCATTGCCATCGGTTATGACGAGGGTGTAATCCCCTGCCGGGGCATTGGTCAGGTCTTCTGCATTGACAAATGGGGTTCCATTGAGCAGCCAAACATAATTGTAAAGGCCATTGCCGCCCGCCACATCCAGAAAAACAGCCCCATCGCTTTGACCCTGGTGGGGCTGCTCAATACTCGTTGGCACGGCGGTGATGGCGCTTGGGTTGAGGATGGTGTCTGTAAGGCTCAAATCGCAGCCCAATGCGTCTGTTATCGTGGAAGTGTATGCTCCTTCCGCGAGGCTGCTGATTTCGGCAGTGGTGGCCCCGTTCGACCAGAGGAAGGTGTACGGTGCTGTACCGCCCGTCACCATCGCAGCGAGCGAGCCGTTGTTGGCGTTGTGGCAATTGGGTTGAATCGCAAATAGCGTTCCTGTCACGGCACAAACAATGGCTTCACAATCATCTGCCGTGCCAGTCAGTGCTTTTTCGCAGCCAATCGCATCGGTTACCACCACAAGGTAGGTCTCGCCGGATGCCAGCATTTGTCCATTGGGTGTGCCACTGAATGTGTAAGGCGGTATGCCGCCTTGGGCTTGAATTTGAAGTTCGGAAATATTGGTACTGACGCATTTTTCCTCTACCTGCAAGGTCACGGATACAAAGGGTGGTTGTAGAGATCCGTCCAAAATTTGTAGGCAGAAATTGCCCGTAACAGGCCCAGTAGCACCGATTTGCGAAGCAATTTGCACATAATAGGTCTCACCAGCGAAAAGTGCCCCGAGAGTCAGGAATCCATCGCATCGCAGGGGATTTTCGGCGCAAAGCACGTTCTCCAAACTGTCACATGCTCCTTTCCAAACTGCCAAAACATGCTGGAAATCAGCCCCTGTATTGAAACGTACCGAACCAGAACTTGGCGCAACGAAACTATACCACACATCGCCCGATATAGAAACCACACAAGGCGGAACCAAACCTGATTTAGTCGCGCCTACATTGCTGCCATCCACGCAGGATCCGCCAATGTTGACGGGTGTAGCCGCATTGCATTGGTCGTTGCTTGGAGCATCCAAGTTTTTCTTTAAAATCTGAGGGCAAAGTGCGCCTTCTATCGTGGCAAAAGTGCCAGAAATTTGAATCAGGTAAGTTTCATCCGCAGTAAGGCTGGCGAGTACGAGCGAGCGGCCCTTATGATTGGAAGCCAATTCCCCCATCGTATCGCAGCTTCCTGCATAAACCGTAATGATATCAGAGAAATCGGTATTGCTCTGAATTTCCAATACCTCATTGGGACCTAGCAGAGGGGCTGTGAAACTGTACCAGACATCATGTCTTGCCAATTCATTAAGTCTTGGAATGTTAGGCGAAGAAGATGCGTTCAAATTGTTGCCATTCAAACAAATAGCATCTATTATAAGTAGCTGAGCGTTTAGGCAGTCATCGTTGGCGGGAGATACCGGAGGGCCTGCAACTTGATCAACCCCGATGCAGAAATTACCGCGCGAATCACCAAATCCGCCTTCCTGTCCGCTTACCCTGAAATAGTATTTGGTGCCGATTTGGGCTTGAAAATAAGTGCTTTCACCGGTGAAGCCATGTTCGTCGCGGTTGTCACAAATAACCCATTGAAGGATGGAACAATCCCCCGTCAAGACACTGACTACATCGTTGAAATCCGAATTGGTAGTGACTTTGGCTGTACCGCTGAAATCCGCTGTCCACGTCAACCACAGTCCTCCAGCGCTTTTTTCAACGCAAGGCGGATTTGGGCCATCCAAAAGGGCAGTGGTAGTGTTTGCTTGCACACAGCTTTGACCAGTGTTCATCTGGAAGGCATTTGTACAAATATCGTAGGCAGTGCCTAAACCTGTTATTTTCACATTGTCTATGCCTACCCACCAACCCCAATCTTGGCCATCGTCGTATTCAAAAATGACGCGCATCTGTTTAGAGCGATATGGCGAGAGGTCTAGATTGACGTGTATATCGTTTGGGAAATAAGGCCCCCCCACATCACCTTGGGACTCGCGCACAAAAAGCTCCTCACCGTTCCCATTTTGGACATAAACGGCAATTTTTTCACTGTAATAACGCAAAATGACATCGAATTCCAGATTGAACAGTCCAAACTGTGTGCCATCGAACCAAGGAGATGCCAGTCGAACAACAGAAAATGGGGTGTCTGGGCCCAATAAATCGTCGTCGAAAAAAGCAAAACAAGTGCCGTCCATCGAGTTGCCTCCTCCAAGTGCCGCGCCTTCCGTGATCAAGCCAAATTTCCAATCATCCACGCCTGCCACGATTTGTGTTTCCCAGCCTGCAGGTTTTTCACATCCGTTAAAAGATTCAACTACTACATTCGTACCTTGGCCTTTGCCAGTCACGGAAATATTGTCAACGCCCGCCCACCAATTGAAGCCATTGGCATCGTTGTAGCGGAATATGAGTTGGGCGTTCGGCGATTTGGTTACCAGAGAAAGGTCGAATACAAGTGTTTCAAAATCAAATAGATTGCTGCCCGTGGCATGGAATTTGTCGTAACGGCGAATCAGAGTTTCGGTGGTCCCATCCGTTACGAGCACGTCAAAATGCTCATCGGCTTGGTCCCAGTCCCGATAGTGCACATCCACCGAGAGTTCGACTGTAGGATGCTGCGATGCATCAAAAGGAGGCGAGCGGAAATCAATGATAAAGGCCGGCGTTTGATCACCCGTGGCATCGTCATCAATAAAAAGAAAACATGAGCCGTTCATACTTTGCCCATTGTTATCGTTGTTCAAGACAGCGTCTCCAATATACCACACCGGATTTTGATTGCCGGTCATGTTTACCTGCCAACCAGCAGGCAATGTGCATCCATCAAAATTTTCGTTGAAAAGAGTCACTTGGGCATTTGCGGTGATTGCCAAAAAGACAAAAAGGGAAGATAAAGCAACGAGTTTACGCATGATTGTGCAGAAATTTTTTCGTGCGAAAGGTAGAACGAGGGCGCGGGAAAAGGATGCCAAAAAATTAAAAAGTTGTCAGAATGCTTTCTTTCAAAAAAAATTTGTCCGTTTGAAAAACAGCCCCATAAATTTGCCGCAATTGGAAACAGGCGCACCACACAATTTGTGCACTGATTATCAAAACCAAAACACTCCCTGACCTTGGCTAAAAAACGCGTAGTAAAAGATTATGATGCCCTTGCGGAGGACATCACCCGGCTAGTAAAGCAGAGATACCCGTCGGGCTATGCCGACCACCTTGTAACTTACAATGACAAGGAAGGCAAAAAGGTATCGGCACTCCCTTTCGAGACCGACGATACATACTATCTCATCCGCATGACCATACTCGAAGCCAAGCGCATCGTAAAGGAAGATGAAGACTTCGACGAGGATGGCCAGCTTAAAGAGGAAATGGTGGATGTAGACGTAGAAGTGGAAGTGGATGATGAATTTGACGGAGCTGGAGAAGATGATGACGACCTCGATGATGGTCCAACGGATGAAGACGATCACATCATCGTAACACGCCGCCGCGACGATGACGATATACAGGACATTCCCGACGACACGGATTATTGATACTTAGATGAGCGGGTAAAATAAACCGCAGAGGCACAGAGACGCGGAGCGTTTGAAAATCAAACCTTTGCGTCGCTGTGCCTCTGCGGTTTATTTTGCCCGCTCACTTATTGTGCCCATTTGTCTATTCTGACCACCGATTTTGGGTAACCGTTGCGCTCAGCTGCGCTCAAAAGATCGGGGCGGTGGATTTTTTCAGGAGGGATATTAGAAAGTTCCGGGCACCAGATCCGAACGAAATTACCCAACGGATCGTAGTTTTTAGCTTGTGTAAGAATGTTGAAATATCGGTCTTCCCGCAGGTCGCTTCCCACGCCTGCTACATAATTCCAGTTGCCCCAGTTGCTACAGGGATCGTAATCAATCAATTGACTTTCAAAGTATTCCGCGCCCATTTGCCAGTTTACTTTCAAGTCGCGAACAAGGAACGAGGCCACATTTTGGCGTCCTCGATTGCTCATCCATCCTGTGGCTGCAAGTTCGCGCATATTGGCATCCACGAAAGGAACGCCCGTTTGGCCGGCAGCCCATAGATCAAACATCTCCCGGTTGTCCTTCAAATGACGCAAGTCCTTTTCCTGGGTGCCACCTTTTTTAAATATCCGGTTGCCGTACTTTTTGCCCATGAGGCGGAAAAAGTCGCGCCAGAGTAGTTCAAAGAAAAGCCAGTAGGTGCTTTCATTGCTCACCCGCTCGCGTTCGTAACGTTTGAGTTCGTGGTAAATGAGTTTTGGAGAAAGGCAACCCAATGAGAGCCAAGGCGAGAATTTAGAAGAATAATCTGGCCCAATGAGGCCATTGCGCGTTTCTTTATACTGTGCTACCTGGTCTTTTTCCCAAAAATAATGGCGCAAACGGCGCAGTGCCTCCGTTTCGCCGCCTTTGAAGGCAAGGGCGGCGCGTGGGTCGGTTTCAAAAGTATCTAATCCAAAATCTTTCAGCGTTGGCAGATCGCCAATCTCCAGATTATTGGGAAGGGGAGGTAAAGATGAAGGGGAGCTGAGTGGTTCTCGAACCGGGGTGATATGCTCGGTTTCTTTGCGGAATTGGGTGAAAGCATCCGGCGTATGTTGCACGGGCACGGGCAAATCCTGCGTGTGATAGAGCATTTTGCCCCGGGTGTACAACAATTCAACCCCTATACCCCAAAGTTTTTGCTCCAGCCCATCCTGTACAAGCACTTCCTCTTGTGTGCGCTCCCGGTTGCAGATTACCCAGGAGGCTTTCAGTTGTTGGGCCATTTGAGCCAGGATGCTTTCTGGCCTGCCGATTCGCACCAATAGTTTCCCACCCAGTTTTTCAACATTTTCACGCAGGTCTGCTACACTTTCAAGGATGAACCGTGTTCGGAATTTGCCCGTTTTTGGTAATCCAAATCGAGTTTCGCCCATGAAAACACGTTCGTCAAAAATGTAAATTGGTATCACTTCCTCAGCCATGCGGAGGGCTGTGGCAAGGGCTTCGTTGTCGTGAAGCCTGAGGTCTTGTCTAAACCAAACAATTGCGCGTCGTTTCATATTGCGTTAAACTTTAAGAAACGCCTTTTGTTTGCGGAGTTTGCTTAATTTGTAACAGCATTTTATGACTAAAAAAGAAAACACCCACAATATCAGTACGCTATTGCGGAAAATCAAAAGCAAACCGCTAGATCGCGAGCTGGGTTTTGGCAGAAACTTGACGCTCAATGGTCGTTTGATGAATTCCGACGGTTCTTTTAATGTACACCGAGAGCCCCTCGGGCGTTGGGACAATACTTACTATCACCTTGTGACGATGCCTTGGCGGCATTTTTTCCTGTTGATTTTCAGTTTTTTTCTGATGCTCAATATCTTTTTTTCCTGCTTGTACATCCTCATCGGGGTGGAGAACTTCAATGGAGTTACGCCAGGCGATTTTGGGCACAATTTCATGCAGGCATTTTTCTTTAGTAGCCAAACCCTCACCACTGTGGGTTATGGTCATATCAGTCCAAATGGCTTGGTAATCAGCGTTTTGGCTTCTTTTGAATCATTTCTTGGGCTGCTTGCATTTGCCTTGATGACGGGCTTGTTGTATGGCCGTTTTTCGCGGCCTTCGGCCAAAATCGTTTTTAGTGAAAACCTGCTCATTGCACCCTACAAAGATGGAAAAGGGATGATGTTCCGAATGGGTAATGCCAGCAAAAGCGAACTCATTGAAACGGAAGTACAAGTATTAATGGCCATCAATCAACGCGAAGAAAACGGAACATTGAGCAGAAAATTTTACCCATTAAGCTTGGAAATCAACAAAATAAGTTTCTTTTCACTCTCCTGGACCATAGTGCACCCGCTTAATGAGCAAAGCCCGATTTTCAATTTTAATGCCAAAGATATTCTTGATGCAAACGCCGAAATTATGGTGTTGGTAAAGGGGACAGACGAGACATCACAGCAGATCGTACATGCCCGCCGATCTTTTTCTGCAGACGAGATTGTGTGGAATGCTAAGTTTAGCCCTGTTATTGAAAGGACGGAAAAAGGAGTGCCTAAAGTGCTGACTCAGAGAATTGGGGCACATGAAATACTTGAAGTGGGGTGATTTCCCAAACCGTTACCTTCGCCTCCCAAAACTGACCTGAACCGTAATTCCGAGGTGCTATTTATCGTGAAAAAAAATACGCTACAGCAACTTACCGCCGCTGCCCAAGACCGCATCCTCATTATTGACGGCTCCATGGGCGTCTTTCTGCAATCGTACAATCTTCCCGAAATTGATTTTCGTGGCGAACGATTTATGGAGCATCATCGGGAATTAAAGGGCAATTACGACGTGTTGTGCCTCACCCGACCAGATATCATTGAGGACATTCACCTGAAGTATCTGAATGCGGGTGCGGACATCATTGAGACCAATACCTTCAACGCGACGTCCATATCTCAGGCGGACTTCGATATGCCGGCAGGTGTTTGTTACGACATAAACAAAGCCGCCGCCGAGATTGCCCAAAAGGCGATCAGAAATTTTGAGATGACATCTCCAACGTTAGGAGGAGGTGTCACCTCAAAATCTCCCAAATTCGTTGCAGGCGCGCTCGGCCCGCTCAACAAAACGCTGAGCCTCAGCCCGGATGTGAACGACCCCGGATACCGCACTATCACGTTTGATGAGGCAAAAAATGCATACGCTGAGCAGGTTCGTGGTCTTGTGGACGGCGGAGCAGACATTATCCTGGTAGAAACCATTTTTGATGTTCTGAACTGCAAATCAGCTATTTACGCCATTGAGGAAGTTTTTGAAGAAAAAGGCTTTCGCCTCCCGATCATCATTTCCGGAACGATAACCGATGCCTCAGGACGTACCCTGAGCGGTCAAACCGTCGAAGCATTTTGGATTTCGGTGAAACATGCCAAACCCTTCGCGGTTGGCCTCAACTGCGCATTGGGCGCCGAAGAAATGCGCCCACACCTTGAAACATTGGCAGGCATTGCGGATTGTTTTATAAGTGCTTACCCGAATGCAGGTTTGCCCAATGAGTTTGGCGAGTATGACCAAACCGCGCACGAAATGTGCGTTTTCATGGAAGATTTTGCCCGTTCAGGCTTTGTGAACATCGTAGGCGGATGCTGTGGAACCACACCCGACCATATCCGGCATATTGCAGAACATGTTAAAAAATATCCTCCTCGTCAGCCGAAGCAATGGGCGGCCGGGTATTCAAAATATGCCGGCCTGGAGCCGCTTATACTGCGGGAAAACACCAATTTTGTAAATATTGGCGAGCGCACCAACGTTACAGGTTCGGCCAAATTTGCCAAACTCATCAAGGAAAACAACTACGCAGAAGCCCTTGACGTCGCCCGACAACAGGTAGACGGCGGGGCTCAGGTGATTGATGTGAACATGGACGAAGGTCTCCTTGATTCGGAGGCGGCAATGGTTAAGTTCCTCAACCTGATGTCTGCAGAGCCTGACATTGCCAAACTTCCTGTAATGGTAGATTCTTCCAAATTCCACGTCATTGAGGCCGGACTTAAATGTTTGCAGGGGAAAAGCATTGTAAACTCGATTTCTATGAAAGAAGGCGAGGCCGAGTTTATCCGCCAAGCCAATATCTGCCGCCGTTTTGGGGCCTCCGTGGTGGTGATGGCCTTCGACGAGCAGGGCCAGGCCGACACGATTGATCGAAAAGTTTCCATCTGTCAAAGAGCCTATAAAATCCTAACCGAGCAGGTAGGTTACGACCCAACGGACATTATTTTTGACCCCAATATTTTCGCCGTGGCGACAGGCATCGAAGAGCACAATGAGTACGCCATCAATTTCATCGAAGCCACACGCATAATAAAGGCAAGCTGCCCTGGCGCAAAAATTTCGGGCGGCGTGAGCAATCTTTCCTTCTCTTTTCGAGGCAACAACCACGTTCGTGAGGCCATGCACTCTGCCTTTCTTTACCACGCCACAAGGGCTGGAATGGATATGGGCATCGTGAACGCAGGGATGCTTGAAGTGTATGAACAAATTCCGAAAGCGCTTTTGCAACGCATTGAAGATGTGTTGTTTAATCGTCACCCTGACGCAACGGAGGAATTGGTAAAGCTGGCAGAATCGTTCAAAGAAACAGGGGGCAAAGCCACCAGCGAAGACCTTGCCTGGCGCAATGCAACGGTACAGGAACGCATCACGCACGCCCTGGTGCGCGGTATTGACAAGTTTGTAGAAGAGGATACGGAAGAAGCACGAAAACTATACGCTGCGCCATTGGAAGTCATCGAAGGGCCGCTAATGGACGGCATGAACGTGGTTGGCGACCTTTTTGGATCCGGCAAAATGTTCCTGCCCCAAGTGGTTAAATCTGCGCGGGTAATGAAAAAAGCGGTGGCGTATTTACAGCCGTTTATTGAGGCCGAAAAAGGCGGCACGGTGACAGCAAAAGGTAAAATTCTCATGGCCACCGTGAAGGGAGATGTGCATGATATTGGCAAAAACATTGTTGGCGTGGTGCTGGGCTGCAACAACTACGACATTATTGATCTGGGTGTGATGGTGCCTGCCGACAAAATAATAAAAGCGGCTATTTCTGAAAACGTGGACATAATCGGCCTTTCTGGCCTTATTACCCCTTCCCTGGATGAGATGGTTCACATTGCCAAAGAAATGCAGCGACTTGGCATGAAAACCCCTTTGCTCATTGGAGGAGCCACCACTTCCAAGACTCATACAGCGGTCAAAATCGAACCACAATACCAAAACGGTCCGGTGGTACATGTGTTGGATGCAAGCCGTTCGGTGGCAGTGGTGAGTTCACTGCTGACAAAAAACGAATCGGAAAACGATGCATTTATTGAAAGAACCAAGGTCGAATACGAGCAAATCAGGGTACAGCGTGCAGCTCGCCAAAGCTCTAAACAATATCATTCGTTGGAAAAAGCCCGGGCGAATAAATTGAAATTGGATTGGGATCAATACACGCCGCCAAAGCCAAATTTCACCGGTATAAAAGCTTTTGAAAACTACCCACTCGATGAATTGACGGATTATATTGACTGGACCCCGTTTTTCCAAAGTTGGCAGTTGGCAGGCAAGTATCCAGCTATTTTGGAAGACGAGGTGGTTGGTTCAGAAGCAAAAAAACTATATCACGATGCGCAGGTAATGCTCCGGCAAATCATTGATGGAAAATGGTTTGAAGCGCGGGCAGTAATCGGAATTTTCCCAGCGACAGCGGTGGGGGATGATCTGGAAGTGTGGCACAGCTCAGAGGTGTGCCACACGTTACATCACTTGCGACAGCAAAACGTAAAATCAGCAGACCAGGCCAATTTCTGTCTGTCAGACTTTATATCTCCCAAAGGCAATGACTTCGTGGGAAGTTTCGCGGTAACCGCTGGCATCGGCATTGAAAAGTGGGTGGAAAAATTTGAAAAAGAAAACGACGACTATTCCGCAATCCTGCTTAAAGCCCTCGCTGATCGCCTCGCTGAGGCCCTTGCTGAGCGGATGCACGAGCGGGTGCGTAAGGAATTTTGGGGGTATGCCAAAGACGAAAACCTTGACAATGACAAACTTGTCGACGAAGCATATCAAGGCATACGTCCAGCTCCAGGTTATCCGGCCTGCCCGGAGCATACCGAAAAGCGGACACTTTGGCAATTGCTCGAACCAGAGAAAAACGCAGGAATACAACTGACAGATAGTTGCGCAATGTACCCGGCTGCTTCTGTATCAGGCTGGTATTTCAGCCATCCTGCCTCCAAATATTTCGGTCTGGGACAAATAGGAAAAGATCAGGTGGAAGATTATGCCCGGCGAAAAGGCATGTCGTTCCCAGAAGCAGAACGCTGGTTGGCGCCGGTGCTGAATTATGATGCGTGATTGGATTATTGGTGATTGGTTTATTTGGAACACCAATCACCAATAAACCAATCACCAATTCACCTTTCCAGCCGATATATCCCCCAGATGCGCGTGCGGTTTTGCCAACCGTTGGTATTGTTGAGCAATACCCAATCAGGGTAATTGGAGAATACGCGCTTCAATTGAAATCCCGGTGGAGCCTCTGGCAGTGGAGAAAAAATCTCCGTAAAAAGCATCAAATCGCCCGGTCGAATGGCAGAAGTATCGTTTTTGTAAACGGGGTCTGTATACCATGGCATTTGATGTTGGTGAGGATTTTCGTAAAAAGGTGTATTTAAGGGAAACCTTTTTTTAGGCTCTTTTTTAACGAAATATACAGTGGATTCAGGATGTGTTTGATACCAGTCCCAGAGAAATTTTGAATACGCTACACGGCCTTCTGCCGGGAAAAATATCCTGACTGTCAATAAGATAGCATTTAGCCAAAAGCAAACCGTGAAGCCGATTACCATCCATTTTTTTACCGTGTATTTTGCTTGAAAATACTCCCATCCAGCTGCGGCCAAAAAAAAGAAAGGCATGGCAAGCGGAAATAAAAACCGTACTTCCTTATGTGCTACCAGCGAATGCGCCAATATGAAAGGCACTACACACCAGGTAAGCGGATGCCGTGGTTTTTGCCAAATGCCTATACCGAAAAAAGCAATTAACGCTATGCTGAGTGGTGGAACCAGAGCCATCGGCGTTTCTGTCAGATACCACCAAAAAGGCTCTATCCCAAACCCGGCGGCCTTGCCCTCTACTATGTTTGAGAAATAATAATTGTACGGGGCAAACACCAAAGCATCGTACAACCAAAAGTCGGTGGCAAACCCCAGACAAATTGCAATCACAACCCCCGTACTAAGCGCGACCCAAACCGACCACTTCAAACGATTTTGAAACACCAACCAGGCTCCAAGACCGATTCCTGCAAATGCAATCTGGTACCTAAAGAAAAAAGAGAGACCCAAAAGCAGGCCTGCAAATATCAATTTCCAACTGAATCCATGTCTTTGATTTTCAATAGACTGAACCAATAATAGAAGCCCTCCAAAAAAGCAAATGGCAGAGGTGTTTTCAGAAGTGAATCGAACATTGAGATAGGGCATGAGCCAAAAAAACAATAACCCAAGGCGCATCCAATAGATTGTGGTAGCGTTTTTTAGATCGCGCGTGAGCCATTTGCTCCAATTCCAATAGACAAATAATGCGGCGAAAGCACAAAGCAGCCGCATTAAAAAAACCTGGATGAACGGGTTGGAAATACCCAGGGTATCCGCAAAGAGTATTGTGCCATAGGCCATAAAAGGTTGCAAGCCAGGACGGATTTTTGCCGGAAATTCCCAGGGCAAGTCACTGGCTGGAATGCGCCCGAGTTTATAATTAGCAAATTCTAAAATTTGGAAATGTTCATCTGGGTGGTGATACCCAATCGTGAACCATGCCGCTATGACACACAATACTGCCCCCACAAATAATAGCTTGTGTTCAGAAAAAGTTGGTATCATATTCGGAATTATTTATCAGCATACTCCAATCTGTAAATTTCCCAGATTAGGGTTCGGCTTTGCCAGTTATTGATGTTGACCTTCAAAATCCATTCAGGATAATAGGAGAATTCACGTTCCATGCGAAATCCCGGCGGTGGAGCAGGTGGTGATTTTGCCGCTTCAGTAAAAACCATCAAATCTCCAGGGCGCAATGCTGTTGTGTCATTTTTATACTTCGGGAGCGTATACCAGGACCGTTGAGTTTGAGCTGGATTTTCATAGAAAGATATGGGGAGCGGGTAGTGTTTTTTTGGTTCTTCTTTGACAAAATATACTGTAGAATTGGGATGTTTTCCATGCCAGTACCACAAAAACTGAGCATAGGTGACAACGTCCTTGGCCGGGATAAATATCCTGAAAACCATCATCACCAAATTCAACCAAATGAGAAAGAAAAAGCTTTTAACCATCCATTTTTTTACTGTATATTTTTCCTGAAAATACTGCCAGCCTGCTGCACTCAGGAAGAAAAAGGGAAGCGCCATTGTGTACATAAACCGTACTTCTTTGTGCGCGATAATAGAGTGTGCGAGTACAAATGGTATCAAGCACCAGGTGAGTGGATGACGGGAGTGTCGCCAAATACCAATGGCCATAAACACCATAAGCACAATACTCAGGGGTGGTACGAGCGCAATTGGCATTTCTGTAAAATACCACCAAAATGGCCAGACTCCAAACCCTGCCGCCTTCCCTTCCAGAATGTTGTAGAAATAGTAGTTGTAAGGTGCAAATACCCATTCACCGTAAAGCCAATAATCGGTTGCAAGGCCTATACCAACTGCCAGGAATACCCCGCAAATAAGTCCGCCCCATTTTGGATAGGTAAGTCTATTTTGGAATAGAAGCCACGCGAAAAGCCCAATGCCTGCGAACGCTATTTGGTAACGGAAAAAAAAGGAAAGACCTAGTAGTAACCCAGCTAACACCAATTTGGCACTGAATCTATTGTTTTGATTTTCAAGCTCTTGTACCACCAGAAGGAGGCCTCCAAAAAAGCAAATGGCAGAGGTGTTTTCAGAAGTGAAACGTGCATTGAGATATGGCATAAGCCAAAAAAACAACAGCCCGATGCGCATCCAGCGTGCTGAAACCGGGTTCTTGAGATCTCGTTCAAGCCAAACGGTCCACTTCCAATAGACGAACAACGCCGCTGCGCCACTGAGCAGTCGCAGCAAAAAAGTCTGAACAAAAGGACTCGTAATCCCCATAGCACTTGCCCCCAACACCGAACAATAGGCAATAAAAGGTTGTAAGCCTGGCCGCATTTTGGCCGGGAATTCCCATGACAGGTCTTGAACCGAGGTATAGCCTAGTTTGTAATTAGCGAACTCCCAAATCTGCGTGTGCTCGTCGGGGTTGTGATAGCCTATCGTACACCATGCAGCGATGACAACCAAAAAAGCCCCTGCAATCAGCAGGGTTCTATCAGACAGATTTAGAAACATGATACGACAGACGGGTAATTTGGGCTGCGAAGTTAGGAACTTGCCGATCAAAGTAAGGAAGCCACGAAAAGGAGCATCCCGGGAAATAATAAAAGCGGCAACCCCAAAGTATCGGGATTGCCGCTTTGCGCAATGTTTTGGACAGTTGGGAAACGAAAGCCTTAGTTTGTTATCCCCAGTTTAATCAAGACCAACGGTGTCACATCGAGTGATTGGTCCGCATAAAGCAATACTTGCGTGTTTAGGTCGAATACGAACATAAACTGATTTTCCTTGGCCACATCGGCCATTGCCTGGTTCACCCGATCAAGTATCGGTTTGAAAAGTTCTTCGCGCTTTTCGCCGAGTTTTGCGTAGACTTCTTGTTCGTATTTTGCGATGGAAGCTTGCTCCTCTTGCAATTTTGCGCCCTGTGTCTCCAGGTCTTTGGGCGAAATAGTGCCTTGCTTTTCCTTGCGATCCAGTTCAGCGGCTCTATCTTGTAGCGATTTCACCATTTCCTGGCCTTTTTTGGTGAGTTGGGTCTGAAAGGCCTGCAATTCACTATCGGCCGCTTTTACTTCAGGTATTTTGCCAAGTAGCGCGCTGGAATTGCAATAGCCAAATTTTTGAGAAAAACTGACGGTGGCAAGGAACAGGCCGAGAGTCAGCAGAAAAAACTTCTTCATTTTCAGTGTGTTAGAATGTTTATGGAGTATCAACCCTTTTTCAAAAGTGCTTTGATATCCTCCGTTTTGTCATTTTTCTTGTCAGCATAGAGCATTCCGGAAGCACTGCCCTTGTCAAAAATATATTCATAGCCTTTATCTAACGCAAAACGCTCAATGGTGCTGTACACTTTGTCCTGAATTGGCTTCACGAGTTCCTCGCGCTTTTTGAACAAGCCGCCCTCCGGGCCAAATCGCTGGCGCTGTAATTCACGGACTTCCTTTTCCTTAGCCATAATCTCTTCTTCGCGGGTCTTTTTCATGTCTTCGCTGAGCAGTACTTGTTCTGCCTGAAACTTGCTGTACATCCCTTTTACTTTGTCTTGTTCCTGGGCGATTTCCTGACGCCATGCAGTGGCTACTTTGTCAAGTTGTTCCTGTGCCTTTTGGTATTCTGTAAGGCTTTCCAAAACAGCCGTAACATCTACATATGCAATGCGTTGTGCTTGGGCAAAGGCGAAAAGGCCAAGCACGAATAGAGCAGTGGAAGCAATTCTTTTAATCATGGTTGTTGTTGATTTGTTGAAATGTTGATTTGTGGAGGGGTTACAGACTTCGATCTAAATATCATAATATCCAAATATCTAAGTATCCCCTTCATTTTCCGGCTCAAAAGTAGGACATCGCGCGACTTTTGGCGGCGTTCTGATGCGGCTGTCTTTTCAGAGGTTGTATTCTTTCAAAAATAAATTTGCCAAACAAAAACCAACTCCTTCATTTTCAAAAAATTATGAAGGGCCAACGGCATTTCGGCACTGTTACCTTAACCTGAGATTAACCGCATTTTTGGCGAAATTAACAAGGAGGTTTAGGGCAACTTTGCTTTTGCTACCTTCGCCGCCCGAATTTTTGATTTAGCACAATGGCACCATGACGCACCACATCAGTCCTGACCATCTTTCCCTGGAACAGTTAGGGGAAATCCTCTCCATCAAATCCAATCTCGCCCTGTCCGCGGAAGCCTCCACCCGAATACGCCGTTGCCGTGATTTTTTGGAACAAAAACTGGCGGCAAATGACCAGCTTTTTTACGGCATCAACACGGGTTTTGGTTCGCTTTGTAATATCCGTATCTCTGAAGCTGATCTTGAACAGCTTCAACACAATCTGGTGGTAAGCCACGCTGCCGGCATGGGCGATACTGTCCCGCAAGAGGTGTTGCGTATCATGCTTTTGTTAAAGATCCAAAGCCTTTCTTATGGTCACAGCGGGGTGCGGGAAGTGGTGGTGCAACGACTCATTGATTTTTACAACCAGGATGTATTACCAGTAGTTTTTGAGTTGGGTTCGCTCGGTGCCTCAGGCGATTTGGCCCCTTTAGCACATTTAAGTTTACCGCTGATTGGGCTTGGTGAAGTGTGGTGCGAGGGTCATCGTCAACCCTCCGCAGATGTGCTGCAAAAACATGGTTGGCGTCCGTTGCGATTTCAGGCGAAAGAAGCACTGGCGCTGCTCAATGGCACACAGTTTTCGGCGGCTTATGCTAGCTGGAGCCTATTGGAAGCCAGGCGTTTGACTGATCTAGCCGACCTAAATGCGGCCATTGGATACGACGCATTCAATTGCAGACTTTCTCCTTTAGATGCGCACATTCACCAGATTCGCCCTCATGAAGGGCAAATATCTACTGCAAAAAAACTCCTCAAGTTGCTCGAAAACAGCGAGATAGCGCAATCCGAAAAAACTGCCGTCCAAGACCCTTATGCTTTTCGCTGTGTGCCGCAAGTACATGGTGCAAGCCGCGATGCAATTGCGCACATCGAAAAAATGCTGGTGACGGAGCTCAATGCTGTGACCGACAACCCCAACCTTTTCCCGGAAGACGACCTGATTGTTTCCGGCGGAAACTTTCATGCACAGCCGCTTGCCCTTCCACTTGATTATCTCGCTATTGCGCTCTCTGAATTGGGTAGCATTTCCGAACGCCGGATTTATCAATTGATAAGTGGTCAACGGGAACTCCCCGTTTTCTTGACCGATGACCCAGGCCTGCATTCCGGGATGATGATAGCGCAATACACCGCCGCGGCTATTGTCAGCCAAAATAAAACGCTCTGTGCCCCGGCCTCTACTGACAGTATCGTAAGTTGCAATGGCCAGGAAGATCATGTGAGTATGGCCGCCAACGCTGCTACCAAGGCGCATCGGGTAGTATTGAATCTGGAACGCTTACTTGCCATTGAGTTTATGATTGGGATGCAGGCACTGGAGTATCGTCGCCCCTTGAAATCTTCGCCAGTTATTGAAAAAATCAGGAAGGAATACCGCCGTGTGGTGCCGCGTCTCGAAGATGACCGGGTGCTGAGCGTGGATTTGGAAGCTACCGTGGTTTTTTTAAAACACAGAGACCTGAGAGAATTAACCACAAAAGGCACATAAGGACACAAAAGTCAAATATACTGAATTTAAACTTAAGTGTCCTTATGTGTCTTTTGTGGTTAATTCCTATCACAAACCCTCAATCCCCGTTACGGTCGTGTACTTGAACGATAGCTTCTTATCAGGATGCACGATATTGAATGCAGATTGACAGGCCAAGGTGGCTTCATGAAACCCGCAAAGGATGAGTTTGAGTTTGCCCGGATACGTGTTTATGTCGCCGATGGCAAAAATGCCAGGCAGATTGGTGGCGTAATCGAGCGTGTTGACGGTGATTGCGTTTTTGTCAATGCCCAGTCCCCAGTCTGCGATAGGGCCGAGTTTTGGCGTTAGGCCAAAAAGCGGCACGAAATGGTCGGCGGGCAATTGACTTTCCCCTTCAGTGTCGTGCAGAACCATCACGTTTTCCAATTTTCCATTTCCTTGCAAGCCAGTGATTTGCGCATTGGTAATGAGCCGAACACGGCCTTTTTCCACGAGGTGTTGCATTTTTTCTACGCTGTCGAGTGCGCCTCGGAACTCTGTGCGGCGGTGAATGAGGGTAATCTCTTTGGCGATATTGGCGAGGTAGATCGTCCAATCTAAAGCCGAATCGCCTCCGCCTGAAATGACTACCCTTTGGCCTTGGTACATCTCGGGATTGCGCACAAAATATTCCACCCCATGATCTTCAAACGTTTGGATATTGTCAATGGGTGGTTTGCGCGGCTCAAAACTGCCCAATCCGGCTGCAATAAAAATCACAGGAGCCAGGTGTCGAATTCCGCGCTGTGTAATAACAAGCCAACGGCCATCGGCCTGACGCTCAATACTTTCGGCTCGTTCGCTCAAGGTATAACCCGGATGAAAAGGCTCGATTTGCTTCAGCAGATTTTTTACAAGATCGCCTGCTAAAATGTCTGGACATCCGGGGATGTCGTAGATCGGTTTTTTGGGATAAATCTCTGTTAATTGCCCCCCTGGTTGAGGCAAAATGTCAATAATATGGCAGCGCAATTTCAGCAGGCCCGCTTCAAAAACAGCGAACAGGCCAACGGGCCCTGCTCCGATGATAATAATGTCAGTTTCAATTGTTTGTGTTGTCATGGATGGTGGGACGAAATTCATTTCGTCCAAACGTGTATTGAGAAAATTGGTATAATAGTTCAACGCCTCCTTTCTTGCAAATAGCCTCTTTTTCTAGAAGGCGACACCAGCATTTCTTTAGCCCATCTGCCCGTAAGTGCGCCCAAGGCACCAAGCAAACCACCTAAGGCGCCCGTTACCAAAAGCAGTTGCAACGCTTCCACACCCATGAACAATTGGCCGACTTTTGCTGAAAGCATTCCTCCATTGGAGTTGTCTGTGAGCCAGGCGGTTGCATACCACAACAAAAAACCACCAAGAAAACCTCCTAAGAATGCCGACCATGCGCCTCTGCCAAAAAACCATCCCACCAAAAATGCAATGGGAGCAAGGGACCACCAAGGCAATCCGAAGCGACAAAGATTGCCTAAAACAAAAATTACAAGTGCAGAGAGTATGGTGCTTTTCATCTTGAAAAATGTTGATTTTGATTATGGCTAAAAATGATTTATGGATTGAAAACTTGTTTGCCCAAAATTCGCGCTGAAGGCTCATTTGCAGATTTCAAAAAAAGCAAATCGTAATAATTTCCGCTGGCCCAGGTATCCACCATGTTGTCATAGAATTTACTGCCCGGATTGCCGCTTTGACCTCCTGGGTACACGCCCAGGGCATGTACCACATCGCCCAGTTCTACAATCATGCGCCATGAAGGGCCATTGGCTTTACTTATCGCATTAGGTGCCGTGCGGTGTCCGCCCAATTTTATTCCCATGCGACTGAAGGCATCAATTTGACCTAAATGTTTGATTACAAAGCCTTTGTATTCGCCAAAAGCGACGCGTTTTTCAGGATTTTGCTTAAAGTATGATTGGGTGAGTTTAAAAGACTCGAGTACGATGTCACGGGCGGTTTCACGGAAGGCCGTAGCGGGATGGTCAAAAAAGACGCTGGTAGAATCAGTTTGCATGAGATCGATAAAACGCCAGGCATCGGGGTACAACAGTGCTATTTTCTGGTTTTTACTGGCCAGTAAATCATCGGTGGGGACGTTGCTTTTACCTCGTTTTTCGAGTGCGCTGATTTCGTCCCAAGTAGCCGTGTAGCACGAATCGAACCAGACATCAAAAATGGTAGGGGCGATAAGATTGGATTCGTACCTGAAATTCCAGGCAGCAAGTTCGTCGGCCATTTGCTTGCCTTCTGCATCCAGTTGGCTGCGGTCTAGTAGCCGCAGCATGGTGGGCAGAGCGTCCGCAGCGCGTTGGCTAAAATTGTCCATCTGCATGGTTTTCATGCTGTCTGCGGTTGCATTCGTCATGGCCTGAAGTCTGTCATGGATACGCCGACTGCGCCAGTCTTCAAAACTTCCTACGTAATAGTACGGGTAGGAGGGAGGGGTAGAGTGCTGGTTGGCTGAAAAAACAAAGCCCCGGCTAGGATTTTTCATACTTGGTACCTGATCCATGGGGATGTAACTGTGCCAGGCATTGGCCAAACGATCACCCTTTTGCAAAAACCGGCCTTGTTGTTGACCACGAACCGGATATTTCCCTTGTGTTTGAATGGCAATGTCACCGTCGCGAGATGCAAAGACAAAATTCTGTGCGGGGGAATCGAAGCCAGGAAGCGCGTTTTTGTACGAGTCGTAATTTTTCCCGGTGTTGAGGCCGAGTAACACATCAAGGGTGCTTAATTCTGGAACATCATGCGCAATCCATCTCAGGGCGCAATCGCGAAGCGGGTTTTCAGGTTCAAAATCGTAGGTAACGGGCCCGAATACTGTGAGGCGCACCGTATCCATAAAAACAGGTTTGCCTTTCACACCTATTTCTTCATACCGGAATTCTACAGATTTTTCCTCCCCGTCTAATCGATACTTGTTCCGTTCTGCATTAGCCCAATGGATTTGGTACCAGTCAGAGACATCGTGGCTAACATTGGTCATTCCCCAAGCGATGTATTCGTTAAAACCGATGAGCACTCCCGGCACACCGGGAAGCGAAACGCCGTATGTATTGGCCTCAGGCGTATGTATTTGTACCTGAAACCAAATGGATGGCAGGGTAAGATTTAGGTGCGGGTCGTTGCACAGGATCGGTTTGCCAGATTTGGTTTTTGCGCCGCTCAGTGCCCAGTTATTGCTGCCTACGATCGGGCCATCGTTCAAATATTTTTCTTCGGGTTCATTTGATTCTATCATGCCTATCCTACTTGTGCTGTCTGGGAAAAAAGGCGGGGGTAGAACAGGCTGAATAACATTCCATTGTCCCGTGTCAGGAATAATGGGCTGTTGTTTTGGATTCCATTCCGGATACAGGTAGTTGAAGGTTTCGTAGCCCAATAGTGCTAACGTATTGGTGCTTTCAAGGTCGTCTTCCCAGGCACAAAGGGTTTCGGCCATGGCTTCTGTTACGAGGGCTACTTTGAGCAGAGTCCATGGTTCTGGTTCGTAATTGAGCAGTTTGAACTCGATTGGCCATTCGGCGGGTGAGAGTTGGTTCACCCAGGCATTCACACCTTCGGTATATGCTTGGAGTAAAGCCATCGATTCAGGTGATTTTTCCCAGCCTATCAAGTCATTTTCGGCGGCGAGAACCATGCCTTTACGTCGGGCGAGGCGGTCGACGCGCAAGGTTTTTTCCCCAATCACCTCAGAAAGGCGGCCGGATGCCTTGCGCGCGGTCATGTCCATTTGCCAAAGCCTGTGTTGTGCTGTCACATAGCCTTGTACGCGAGCCGCATCTTCTAGATTTTCAGCAAAAATGTGCGGCACGAGCAGATCATCGTACACCACTTCGACCTTGCTTTTTAATCCGGGAATTGAAAGAGATTGCGCTTCAAAGCCTTCAACAGGCTCGGCATTTGACCAAAAACCAGAAAAAGGGTTGAGGAACGCGCCCAAGGGTGGGATGGATTTGTCGCCCAATTGCTGAGGTCGGGCAAGTTGCCACACAAGTAAGGTGGTGATTGAGAGGGCTAAAAAGAATTTGATTGGGCGCATAGAGCAGGTCTTTTCCAAAACTAAAGAGCTGCTAAGGTAGAGCAGCTTCTGTTTGTGGCGCATTGCTTGCCAAAAAACAAATCTTTTTTTGGCTATAAATAAGCACCAATCGGGCTAAATTTGGACTTATCAAGGCTTTGCCCAATAAGCCGTAAAAAATTCCCAAAAAAATACGGACAAAAACTTGACAATTCCCGACAATTCACCCTAAAATTGCAGCAAGTAGTTTTTGTGTTTATTTGGTTGGGTTAGAATCCCTCGCTGAGAACAGTGAGGGATTTCTTTTTTTGGCCAACCACGCAGCGCTTAAAAACCACATAGTTCACTGAGCACATAGTTGTGAAACCTAAAAGTTGGACACTACGTGCTCTATGTAAACTATGTGGTTTTTTTATGGTGTAGTCTCAAGGATGGTTAGGTTTTTCAAAGTGTCAACACGAAGGAAGAAAAGTGCTCACAATTACTTTTCCAAACCGTACTCGCACAATGAAAAACAAATTAATTCTCTTTCTTCCCATTCTTTCCCTCGCTGTACAGTCATTCGCGCAAACGCAAATTCAAGACGCTGATGGCAATACCAGGGTCCAGACCGAGGCACTTGCAAATGAAGATAAAATCCGAATCGTCACCAATGGACAAGACCGTGTTTTTGTAGGCGTAAACGCCGCCGGGTTCACCCGCATAGATGTTTGGAATGCCAACCAATGTTTGTTTATTGGACAAGGCTCCGGTACAAATGCAATAGCAGCCGGCTCAAATAATACCGGTCTTGGCTTCCGGGCAGGCGAAAAAATCACCTCCGGCTTTGACAACACTTTTGTTGGGCAAAGCGCTGGAAACCTGACAACCACTGGTGCATTCAACGTTGCCATCGGGTCTGGATCCTTACTTTTCAATACAAGCGGGAACCAAAACATAGCCATTGGCGGAGCTGCATTGAACACAAACGTATCCGGCTCGAACAATGTAGCAGTCGGCGATTTCACTTTGACACAAACCAAGTCATCGGACAATACTGGGGTTGGTTCGAGTGCACTTCAAAACAACTCGACAGGTACGAGCAACACTGCAATTGGACGGCGGGCTAGCCAACTGAACACCACAGGATCAGCCAATTGTGCCGTCGGTCAAGAGGCGCTTCGCGACAATACTACTGGAGCAAATAATACTGCCTTGGGCTTTTTGGCACTGAATAAAAACACGAGCGCAAGTTTCAATGTTGCCGTCGGGACGCAAGCACTGAACAATAACACATCAGGCACCAATCTTTCTGCATCAGGGGCAAACGCCTTGTTTTCGAATACTGTAGGGAGTAGCAATACCGCATTTGGCAGGTCTGCGCTTTTCAACAATACAACGGGTGGGAGCAATACTGCATTGGGCGCCAATGCCGGAGACCTTTCTTCTGGCAATTCTAATTGTACTTTTCTGGGCTTTGATACCGACAATACTGCAAACAATAACCTCACAAATTCCACCGCGCTTGGTAACGGCACCAGAGTAAATGCATCGAATAAAATCCGCTTTGGCAACACCGCTGTCACCGTCATCGAAGGTCAGGTAGCGTATACGGTTTCAGATGGGCGATTCAAAAGCAATGTACAAAACGATGCGCCAGGCCTGGACTTCGTGCTTGGCCTTCAGCCCGTGACGTATAACTTTGGCTACACCGACTTCTCGCATTTTCTTGGAGAGACGAGCGTGGACTTCGCGGTTTTGCGCGAAAAAGAGCAAAAGCGAGAAATGGGATTTGTCGCGCAGGACGTTGAAAAACTCTGCCGCGATCAAGGCGTTGAACTCTCGAACATCGTCCACAGTCCTGAATCCGCTGCCGATAATTACTCCGTCGCATACGGCCAGCTGGTGGTACCGCTGGTGAAAGCCGTGCAGGAGCAGCAAGCGCAGATTGATTTCCAAAGGGCCGAGATAGAACAATTGAAATCCTTGGTTGCCCAATTGTTGGCAAATCAAAATGTCTCCCTGTTGGATATGCAGACCTGGCCGAATCCCACAGGCGATGTGCTGAATGTTTATCTTTCTGGGGCTGCAGCCGGTGGGATGCTCTCGCTGTTTTCAGCCGAAGGGAAATTGCTGCGCTCGCAGCCAGCAATGGAAGGAACACAGGAACTTCCACTCAAAAACCTGCCTGCTGGCAATTACTTTTTGCAGGCCAATATGCCGGGTAAAAAATCTATGACCAAACCAGTGGTGAAATCCAATTGATTTAACAAGTCAGGCGGTAATACAAAGTTGCCACCATGCTCCATTATATTCATTTTCAAAAACTTACAACGATGAAAAACACTCTCCTCCTACTTGGCTTGCTGCTGAGTGGCCTCGCCCTGCCTTTCGCATCCTTCGCCCAAACACCTACCGACAAACAAATACAAGCCATCGAAAAACTCATGGCGCCCTATCGCAAAAAGGTGACAGATATTCTGGAGGCCGATAAAACCGGGCAGTACAAAAAGTATAAGGCTGATCTGGAAAACATTACAAAAGAACATGATGCTGCTCGCAAGGCAGAATTGATTGCAAAACTCGATCGGGATCACCTTTCTTTTATCAGAACATCATACAAAAAGGCCGTGATCAATCACGAGGAACAACGACGAGAAGTTGCCCGGATTTTAGGGCATAATAATTTCCAGTTTGGCGAATTTTTGGACATTCAGATCGAGTTCACGCCGCCCAATCCCGCACTCCCGGAGCGGTTTGACGTTACGCTTACCTGCCCATTTTCCGCGATAGACGAGAGCGACAACAATACTGGGGCTGCGGGTTGCGAAGCAGAAGTTTTTGATTGCAGAATTGCAGTCGAATCCCTGGCGGAAGTCGCCGGAGGCTGTCGGAGCAAGGGTGATTTGGGCGATACCTTCGAATTGCCGGAAGGAACCTTCACAAACATCACGGTCGCCACACAATCAGATATTTCCTGGAGAGGTTGGGCGCTCGCGATTGGAGGCTACGCTCAAATTAATGCCAAATTTGGGATTCGATTCCGTGCGCCTGGATTGGACAAAACGGTGATGGTCAAAGAAGTATTCACCCTGGCGCCGGTGGTATGGTACAGTCAAACCAGCGGGGATGTAGAAAATTTTGTCGCTCAGGCTTCTTTTGCCGGCACATTCAACGGCGGAGGGATCATCAAGGCACAGATACACACCGAGGTCTTCGCAATTTCTCTTCCTTTCTTGACCTTCACGGAAATGGACGCAAATTGTAACGAAATTGATTTCATTCAGATTGATGGCTCGAATTAACTGCTTCGCAGACCCATGAAGATCGACCTGAACTTCCCGAAAGTTTCAAACTTTCGGGAAGTTTTTTTTAGGATGGTTAGCTTTTTCAAAGTGCTGACACAAAAGGAAAGTACCATCACCCACCATCACTTTCAATAGCCGTATTATACAATGAAAAACTTCTTCTTGCTACTTCTTTTCGCGCTTATCTCTAATGTCACTATCGGACAGGCTGTTTCTTGGGAACTGAGTGCCGAACCTGGCGACCAGGCCAACAGCGCGGGCAACAACAATAACGCAAACTTTACCAATTCCGGGCTAACCCGCGGCGCGGGCGTTAGCGCCACTACTGGAGCCGGCTCTATGAATGCTTCGGCCTGGTTTAGTGGCTCGACCCCAACTACACTCGCCGATGCCATTGCTGGCAACGATTACTACGAGTTCACGATCAACACGATCAATTGCCAATTTTTTAACCCTACCACCATCAAAATCGTGCTGCGCAGCTCCGCCACAGGACCAAATACTGCCACCTTGAGATGCAGCAGCGATGGTTTTGCGGCCAATATTGGCACCGTTACGGTGACTACTACTTCCACCGCCTTCACATTCTCGGAGACAATTTCTCCAAACTCATCTTCCGTCACCTTTCGGCTCTATGGCTATGGTGGTGCGGCGGGTGGCGGCACGCCTTCTGCTGGCGGCACGATGCGTATCGGCACTTCGGCGGTAGCGAGCGACAATGATTTGGAGGTTTTTGCAACCACGGATTTTGTGAAGGTCGTCCAAGTGGCTAATATTACCGTTACCGAAGGCGATATAGTCCCGCTTACGGTTTTTACCGCCAATGTGCCAGGAGCAACAATTAACTGGACTCGTACTCCGGAGGACATCGCTAATCCAGACCTGCCTACCAGCGGCACGGGCAATTTGCCCTCATTCAGCGCGGGCAATAGTTCCAACGGCCCACTTACCAGCACTTTCACCGTGAATGCTACGGTCGGCAACTGCCAGGGCCCCGATATGACTTTTACCATTACTGTGCTCTCGGGGTGTAATTTTTGGAAGCAAATTTTTCAGGCTCCACAGGCCCTTGCGACGACAACGGGACTCCGAGCGACCCCAGCGACGACTTTTTTTTGAAAGATGTGAGGGCCGTTTTCATCTTCCCTCCAGCTGATGGCTTCCTGCAAATTGTACCGGGAGGCGACCAAATCGGGGTTTACCAGGTTCATCGGAACAACATCAGCGGTCTACAACATATTTTTCAGGATGTAAAATTCAAAGCCGATGGCACACAAACAGTAGTGCAGGTAAACTGGACAGATGAGCCAGCTTGCATTGCCGATGTGACGGGCAATTTGGTGGTGCAGCCATGCTCTAATGCACCCACTTGTGAAATAATTGGCTTCTCCTTTGCCAACATCGGCCAGTGCGATGACAACGGCACAGGAGGCGATGACACAGACGATTTTTTTACCGTAGATATTGACGTACTTTTTTCAAACACGCATCCGGGTACTAACAACCTCCAACTTGCAGGGACTGATGTGATAGGGTTTTATTTCATTCAACCAGTACCAGTCGGTACCAACCTGACCCATACCTTCACAGGGGTGATGCTTCGGGCAGATGGACAAATTACAGATATTAATGCTAGCATTGTCAGAGTAAGCCCCCCTGCGGTACTCTGTCAATTGCCAGGTACAGGCCCGGCGGTCAATTCCTGTTCAAACGGTGGAGGTGCTTGCGTCTTTACAGATATTGGCGATTCTAATCAAGGCCCTTGCGACGACAATGGCACTTCAGACCCCACCGACGACTTTTTCACCCTCGACGTGACCGTTGAGTTTGAAAACCCGCCAGCCACAGGATTCCTGAAGATACAGCCTGGCCCTGATTTTGTACCCGGCGGCGGCGATCCAGATGTTCCTGTAGGTGACCTGGTAGGCAATACGCACACCTTCACGGGGATTAGATACAGGGCTGATGGGGGTACCACTACTATTGGGGCCGAGTTTACCGCAGACAACAACTGCATTATTGGCACAAATACTGGCATCATCGTGGAATCTTGCTCCTTCACCCCACCCGTGTTGACTTGCCCACCCCACCTGACCGTTTCTTGTGCGAACAACGTTCCGCAGGCCGATCCCTCAGATGTTTTGGAAACACATGAATGCCCAGGGAATGTAGACATCATTCTTCAACTGGAAGTAAACCAGGGGCAGACATGCCCAAACAAGCTGACAGTTGCTAGAATCTATCAGGCAACCGATGAATGCGGACAAATGGCTACCTGCTCTCAACTCATCACCGTGGACGACCAAATAGATCCTACGATTACTTGCCCGATTAATGTGACGGTCTCCTGTGCTTCTAATGTACCAGCGGCCGACATCAACTCGGTGACAAACGTGGGCGACAATTGCGGCGGAACGGTAACAGTGGTCAATTTCCCCGGCGATGTCATCAGCAATCAAACCTGCCCCAATCGGTTTACAATAACCCGGTCTTATTTTGCCATTGATGTTTGTGGCAATTCAGCCAATTGCCTCCAAACCATCACGGTAAATGACCAAACACCACCCAGCCTGACTTGTCCGATAAACTTATCAGTATCCTGTGCCAACAACGTGCCGGCTCCCAACCCGGCTTCGGTAACGGGCCTGAGTGACAATTGTGGTGGAACCGTCACACCGAGTTTTTTCTCAGCGGCCATTAGTAACCAGACCTGCACTAACCGCTTCACGCTTACCCGCATTTATCGCGCAACGGATGTTTGCGGAAATACCAACAGTTGTTCGCAAACCATCACGGTCAACGACCAAACGCCCCCGTCGCTTACTTGTCCCATTAATACCACTGTCTCCTGTGCCGAACAAGTGCCGGCTGTAAACATTGCCTCGGTCACGGGCCTGAGCGACAACTGTGGTGGCACTGCTCCAACAGTGTCACATATCAGCGATGTCATTTCAAACCAAACCTGCGCAAATCGCTTCACCCTTACTCGTCGGTATCGCGCAACGGATGTGTGCGGCAACTCCAACTCCTGCTCGCAAATCATCACAGTCAACGATCAAACACCGCCGACGTTCACTTTCGTACCTGCAAATGTGACGGTGGATTGCTACCTAATACCCCCAGTCGGTATTGCTACTGCCAGCGACAACTGCACGAGCGGTGCCACGGTCGCATTCCTGGGCGAGACAGAGGTGCCCGGCATTTGCCCCGTCTGGAAAATCCTTACCCGGACCTGGCGAGCAACCGATGTTTGTGGCAACAGCGCGACAGCCAGCCAAGTCATTACTGTGACGGACTTCAATGCCCCGCAATTCCAGGTGTTGCCTAAAAACCAGATAGTAGAATGTGGCCCGAACAATTTGACCGAATTTCAGGCCTTTCTCGACAATCGCGGTGGCGCGGTGGTGCAGGATTGTGCCCAAATCACCTATACCCACGAGGACAGCCCGTTCCAAAGCAATTATTTTGATTGTGGCAATACTTTCCACAAAAATATCCGCTTTTTCGCGACGGATGAGTGTGGCAATGTATCCTACCGCGATGCCTCGTTCACGGTGGTAGACCATACGCCGCCGGTGTTCAGCACACCGCCACAAAGCGTTGACTTAGAATGTGATGCCTCTGATGACAATGGCGAAAATGCCTTCTACGATTGGCTCGACAGCAATGCTGGACTGGTAGCCGAGGATAATTGTGGAGAGGTTGAACTGGAGAAAATACAGGTTGGGGAATACTTCGGATGTGGTAACACATGGCGCAAAACCTATGAGTTCCGTGCCAAAGACGAGTGTGGCAACCTTTCAAAAACTACGGCCACGTTTGCTGTAGTGGACAACACGCCGCCCTCGCTGGAATGCCCTCCCAACGACAATATCTTCCTGCCTTGTGTGGAAGACGTTCCGCTTGCCGATCCCTCCAGTTTAAGCGCCTACGATTGCAGCGGCGTGACCACCACGCTGCTCGACACCTGGACCAACGGCACGGGCTGCCCCGGATGGATGATGACCGTGGCCTATCGTTACGCTGCCACCGATGGCTGTGGAAACCAGGCGATTTGCGAACGGGCGTTTTATGTAGAAGAAACCGACTCACCCACACTAGTTTGTCCTGATACGATCAAACTGAACTGCGCAAACGATATTCCTGGTCCTGCGCAACTGTTCGGCTATATCAAAACCCTTTTGGTGGGCGATTGTGCGGGAGGATTCGCGTCTATTGCGATTCTAAATGACAGCGGCCAGCCACAGAATGGCGCAACCCACCGGACCTATACTTTCAAAGCCAAGAACCACTGTGGCAAAGTGAGTTCAGCATGTTCCGTCACCTTTTTGGCCACGGGCACTTGCAACCAACTTTGCACCGCATCACAAGCCTCATGGGGTGATCCGGGCGGTACAATTGGCAGTATGCAGACATCTGAGGCGCTCCAATTGTTACTTGCTGAGTATGGCCCTGCGAAGGTTGGTGGCGGCAACCATACGGTGTCGGCTTCTAGTTCCTCCTGTGTTCAGGAAATGTTGTTCGGCAGCGGTAACCTGGCATTCCTTCCTACCGGACATTTTAGTTGCCCGCTTCCAGGGTCACTTGCCAACCCGGATGGCTCGTTGAACAACCAATTGGCAGCCAATGCATTAGCGCTTCAGCTAAACATCTGGTACAACCTTGAATTCAACAATCGCGACTTAGGAGGACAAGACCTGCACAACCTGCCGTCTTGTCTGGTGGAGTTTTCGGTTTTGAAAGATATGGGGCAAAAATCTACGGTGCAAGATTTACTGAACCTGACCAATTTGTACATACAGGGGTTTGCGGGAAATTACCCGGTGGATATGCCGACAATGTTGAATTCGGCGCTCGACAATTTGAACTATTTCCGGGTGGATTGCGGCTTGAACGCTCCTTGCGAACGGCCTGGGCAAGGACGTTCAAAGCAGAAAACTGCCCTCATTCAGGATTTCAATCTTGCACCGAACCCAGCAACAGATGCCGTAACCATAAGCTTTGAATCAGAAAAAGAAAGCGAAATACAGATTCAAATTTTTGATGGCCGCGTCGTTTTGTTGGAGCTCACAATCCAGGTTATGAGCGGCTTAAATAGCGTGGAAATTTCTTTGAAAAATCTTCCTTCGGGAATGTATCACGTTTTGGTAAAAGCAGAGGAGGGGGTGAAAACCAAGCGCTTGGTTAAGGTAGAATAATAGGGCGGTAACGCAGATTTAAAACAGCTATAAAAAATGAGTCACCCCAATCAGGGATGACTCATTTTTTATAGAAAATCGGAAAAACAGTAATTGCGAATTTTTAATTGTCCCCACCGCCAGCACGGTAGATATATTTTTCAATATCGCGCCAGTCAGTTGATTGCGGGTTGGGATGATCCCGGCGGATGCGCTCGTACGCTTTAATCGCGGCCTTATTGTTGCCTTGGTTTTCGTTGAGCATACCCAATTTTTTCAAATAGTATATGGCCAACATATCGTTTTCAGCAGCGTCTGCAGCTTTTTCGTAGTAATCGAGTGCCTTGCCAAAATCCTGTTTTTCAGAATAACAGTCACCAAGAATGCCATTTTTCATAGCAGGGAGCAAATTACCCTTGGCACTGAAATCTTCCATTTGCGAGATGGCGTTGTCAAAATCGCCTGATTGGAGGTAACAGATACCCGCATAGTAATGCGCCATGTTGCCAGCGGGGGTTCCGCTGAATTTGTCGGCGAGGGCAAGGAAACCATCGAAGCCGCCGCCCGGGTCGTTGAGCGCCAGTTGAAAGGAATCGCGGCTAAATTGTTGCTCGGCCTGCCACATGGCAGCCACGGCTTCTACTTGTTTGGGCTTGACAATCATCTCTTTATACAGCCACCAACCAGCAACAACCAGTGCGATTGCTGCAAGTAGATAAACCAGGAGGTTGGGGTATTTTTCCCAGATAGGGGTAGAAGAATGCCGTGCAGACACCTGCTCCACTTCCACGATTTCGATCTGATCTGATTTGCGTTTTGCCATTTTGTCTCTAAAATTTTAAGTCGCTGTTCAAAAAATGCCCGCAAAAGTAGACAAAGTTTGATTCGTGGGAAGGGAAGTTTAAAAAAATGTGCAGGGAGCAGCCAAATCGTTGAGAACTTCCGCCTGATGTGTGAGGTGACACCTCAGACGGAAGGGGAGGTGTCACCTCATCCATCATCCAAATCCTCTTCCTCGTTCCTGTTAAAAACTTCTGGAATATTGCGCTCCCGCAGCATTTGACACCAACTGCAATCTTTTTTTCCGCAGCCTGTGGAAAAATCGCGCGCCTGGATTTTTCCATAAACCTCCCGAATCAAGCCTTCTACAAAATGTAGTTCTTCCTGCTGGAAACTGATTTCGGTGATGGGGAAGCTGCCTCGTTTGTCGGGCGCAAGCCAGGAAATGGCAGTCTTGCCCACCGTTTCAGGGTATAGCCGGGCCCTGTCCAACAGGATTTGATAAAAGGCCAATTGTCGCCAATAATCGCCACCATAAGCTTGATTTTCAGAGGGCTGTGCTGTTTTTTTAACATCAGGTGTCCCCGTTTTATAGTCCACGATGCGGAGCAGACCGCCATCGAGCCATTCTATTTTATCCAGAATGCCAGTAAGCGGAATACCCTCAAGTTCCACACGATCCACACGCCGCTCTACGATGGCACGTTTGCGCCAGTATGGTACTTGTTCTACATGGATACGGCGCAGGTAATCAAGGCCAAGCGAGCGGCGTTGGGCAAAACCCTGTTCGGAAAATAAGCCGCGCTGTCTTTCCATTTCCTGTCCGAAAATTTTTAAAAGCGCATCCGCCGATGGCCATTCAAATTTTTTGTGGCGCTTCATTTTTAACAAAAACTGCTGCAAAGCCCCGTGCATGGCCAGCCCAAAAGCGGCAGCCTCACTCGTTGCGCCCGGAACCTTGAGTACGTCCTCATAGTAAAATGCCAGCGGACAACGCAGATAGCGGTTGAGCGCCGTGATACTCAGGGTAAAATCTGCCAAAAGTGCATCCAAAAGTGCAGGCTCAGGCAAGGTTACTACAGGATTTGGGGCTTCCAGCATCAGCATGGTCTGCGTTTCGAGCAAGGCAGGGTAGGGGACTTCCGTCTCAGAAATCGGCAACCCTGTCTCGGCAAGGAACTGGCTCTGTGTCAAGGATTTACCTGCATCGTCGGTACGCGGGAATGAAATCTGAAGTTGATATTTCGCCCGGGTCATGGCGACGTAAAACAGGCGTCGCCGTGCTTCCAGCGCGTCTTCTTCACCGGATCGGGTTAGCGTTTCGGGCAAGAAAAAATGCCCCCGATTTCCACCCGCGTTTTTATCCCAGGTATCCTCTGTACAATCGAGCATAAACACATGGCCGAACTCCAAACCTTTGGCGGCATGTACTGTAAGCAGTTGAATGCCAATGGTTTGTTGAACAGATTGGTTTAACGGCAAGGAAAGCATGTTATCGTCCATACTGTCGAGCAGTTCGAGCAGTTTGGCGAGCGAGCGGCGCGGATTGCGGATAGTTTCGTTGCGTACAAACTCTATGAAAGTGTGCAGTACCTGCAAATGCATGGCTTTGTCAGGTTGCGCCAAAGCCCAGGTCAGCACGCCGGATTGGGCGTACAGTCGTTCAATAAGTTGAGACAAGGGCAGATTATGAACATCGGATATCCAGCCATTCAATAGGGCGCTCAAATGCTGAAAAGGCTCGATTGAAGATAAATCGAGGAGGTTTAAGGCTTCATGGTCGCTGAGTAATTCGCGCCAGTGTTTTTTCTTGCCGGCGTGGAGCCCCACTTTTACGTACAATTCTGCCTGTTTCTCTGCCGATTCTTCGCTACGCTCAGCATGACAGGCTAATGCAATTTTAGCCAAATCCAATTCTGACAGACCCCAAAACGTAGCATGAAATAATTTAAATAAACGGTGTTCGCCGGAAAAAGGACGCACGGCTTCCTCTTGCAAGTAAGAGAGCAATGACCGGAAATGCTGCACCGTGGGCAAATCCAGGATGTTCACCGGACGTTTGGTTTGATAGGGAATGCCTTTTTTTTCCAGCAAGGCCAAAAGCCGATCTGCCTGTCGGTGCCGGGCGTAAAGCACTGCGATTTCGGAGGGCTTGACCTGTCGGGCGATCAGGTTTTCGATTTGCTGGACGACGTAGATTGTTTCCTGAAGGCGATTTGGGAAAGAATGTATTGCCAAATTGGCCGACAAAGGAGAATTAGTAGAGTAGTTTTTTAGGACAGGATTTACAGGATGAACAGGATTTGAGATTTTTTCGGAGAAAAAATCCTGTCCATCCTGTAAATCCTGTCCAACTACTATCTTGTCAGGAGAGAAATTAATCACTGCCCGAAGTTGCTTTTTCATTCCATCGCCAAACAAATTCACCACCCGCAAGGCATTGTTTTCAATCACCCGGGTAGCAGCATCAAGAATGGGTTGGACGGAGCGGTAGTTTTCTTCCAACACAATGGTTTTCAATCCTTTGTGATACCGTTCTTCAAACTCGCGGAGGTTTTGCAAGCGTGCGCCCTGAAATTCATAGATGCTTTGGTCATCGTCCCCGACGATGAAAATATTGGGGACTTCCCAAAAATCCAGCAATAGATTCAGCAGATGAAATTGTGCGCCATTGGTGTCCTGAAACTCGTCTACCAGTATGTATTGGTATCGCTCCTGATAGGTTCGGAGCAGGGCCTCGTGCTTTTCAAAAGCCTTGGCGACCCAAAGCAGCATGTCCTCGTATTCGTAACGGGCGGCGCGCTCCATCGCATGCAGGTACTTAGGAAACAAGTCGGCTGCGGATTTAAGTCGCTCGATTTTCTCTGTAACCTCTGCAATTTGAGCGGTTTTGGGATCGCCTTTTTTAAAGAGCTTGCTGTTTCGTTGGTAAATGTAGGCGGGATTAGAAGGCAAGTCGTTCAAAAATTCGCCCGACTTTTTTATAACAAAGCCCGGCGTCCAGGCTTCCTTTTTCATCATTGAAAACAAATCGCGCAGATGCTCCTCAAATTGGTAAACATCTTTTTTTCCGGCGCGCAAGGGGTGTTCTGGTGAGAGTTTGGTCAACAGGCTTCGCACGATTTCGATGCGCTCCAGTTCGGTTACTGGTTCTGGAATGCCTTTGCCAAAATACTCGATATTCTCCTGAATTACTCGATTGCAAAACGCGTGAAATGTAAAAATGGGCACTTGGAACGCCGATGATCCAATCCGCTGGAGCAATCGTTGACGCATAGCCGAGGCGCCGGCATCTGTGAAGGTGAGGCAGAGGATGTTTTGCGGCCGAGCATCGGTGCGGAGCAGGATGTTTCCGATGCGGGCAGTGAGCAGGTGCGTTTTGCCGGTTCCTGGTCCGGCCACAACAAGCACAGGGCCTTCCACCTGATCTACGGCCTCGCGTTGGGCGGGATTCAGGGTGTCGAGAAAGGCGAGGAAAGCCTCGTTGCGTTGCTGGAGATCGGTCATGAATGCTGGCAAGTGTCAAAATCGGGGCAAAAGGTACGACACCTGTTGAATGTCCAATGCCCAACAAAAAATGTCCATTGTCCTGGATAGTGTTGCACTTGGACATTGGACATTTTTTATTGGACATTGGACATTCAAAACCCGCCGTCCATCCCTTCCGTTTCCATCCGAGTATTCTTCCTTCGGAATAAGGACACATCAAACTTACCGAAACGGTACGAGAAATTAAGACGAACCAGTTGTGGGTCGCGACGGCGCCAGGTATCTTGAGAGAAATACTCCGATTCAGTGAACGAGCCTGTGCGGCGTGAACGGAAAATATCCTGCACACTCAAAGTTAGACTGCCTGTGCGCTTCCAAAAGTCTCTGCGAATCGAAAAATCTACGTATCCAACAGGTATAGTGTAACCCTGGGCAGTGCTGGTTGGCCCACCCCAGCCACCACCGCCTCTGCCGCCGCCGCCATGCCCGCCACCTCCGCCGCCGGTATCGAAGGCAGTACGGCTTTGAAAGGAGCCGTTCAATTGGACTGTAAATTTCTTTGGCAGTTTGATGCTGACATTTTCTTTGATAAAATAAGTGAACTGCTGATTTTCAAGTCCTGCCTGCACGTTGGACGCATCAACGATAGAATTGTAGAAATTGAAATTCGTGGTCAGTTCGAGTATTTTCCAAAACACGTTTTTTACGGTGAATTCCATGCCGTAAGCCTGGCTGGAATTGGCATTCTGGTAAGTAGACACAATCACGGTATCGCGGTAGATTGCGGGATCGTATTCCTGGGTAAGGTATCGGGTGAGGAGATTGGTCGAACGTTTGTAGTATGCCGATATAAGCAGGTTGTGCCCTTTGCTGAACACATTTTGATAATTGAGTTCCAGCGAGTTATTGAACTCAGGAACAAGGTTTGGGTTGCCGCGAGACAGGTTGAGTGAGTCAGAAAAATCCGGGAATGGGATAAGTTGGAAGAAACTTGGGCGATTGATACGGCGGGTGTAACTCAGTTGAATCTGATCCTCTTCATCCAATTTGTATGTCAGGAAAACGCTTGGGAAAAGTTGTATTGGAAAATCAACGTTGAACGTAGAATCTGTGTCAAGGAGCGTTCCTGTGTACTGCGAACTTTCGGCGCGGAGGCCCACTTGATAGCCCCATTTTTTGAACGATTGGCTAAACGTTCCGTAGCCAGCATACACCTGGTCGTTAAATTTATAAAGGTCGGCAAAACCGGGCACCCGGTAATACTGTCCATCGGCGAGTGAATCCTGAAAGTTGGCGTTTTCGCTTCGAAAATTGCGGATGGCTGTGCGCGCGCCCAATTCCATTTTGAGACCATTGCCAAGCGGGTTAACGAAATCGGTCTGAAAAGTGAAAAACTCGCTGGTACTTTTTCCAGTCTGTTTTTGGCTTGATGTCAACGTTGCAGTGTTCAAATAATCGGTGTTGAAAAACCCCTCGTTTTCTGAACGACTGCCATTTAGGTTGGCATCAGCAGTCCATTCTTTTCCTTCTTTTGGAAAAAGGTGCTTGAAGGAGACCTGGCTTCCAAAGTTGCGGAATTGTCGCTTGCTGTCAGATTCCCGCAGCGCATCACTGCTGCTGTAGATATTGCCAAAAGTAAGTGAATCAGTATGAATATCAATGAGATCGGAGTTGTTCATTTCTCCGCCGTGCATGTTTCCGCTGACAGAAAGCGTGTTGCGGTTGTTGATAAACCAATCGACACCGGCCCGGCCGGTCATAAATAAACCCTTGTTTTCGGCATCGTTGCTTTGAAAAATATTGGTCACCGGGCGGTTTCCCTGTCCTGCAAATGGGAAATTCAAACGATCCGTTCCACCGCTGCTTAGTGAACGGCGTTGGTTGAAGTTGCCGCCAAGAAAAGCATTGATGCTACCTTCACGGGCATTGAAATCGCCCCCCAGATTGGCTCGGCCCCGCATGTCAATGCCAGCACGCACGGAGCCGTTGTACCCGATACGGCGTTCTTTTTTCAGCACGATGTTTACGATGCCCGCTCCGCCGCCCGAGGCGTCGTATTTGGAAGAAGGATTGGTTATAACCTCCACGTTGTCAATAGCATCGGCGGGAATTTGATCCAGCGTTAGGTTGGTGGGCCGGCCGTCTACAAAAATTTGTGGAGCCGCGCTGCGCATAGTCAGGTTGCCGTCTATGTCTACATTGAGCGACGGAACGTTTTTCAACGCGTCTTCCGCTGTTCCGCCTGCCGCCACATTGTCCTTGTCCACCCGATATACTTTTTTATCCAACGCCAGGACGACTTTACTGGCTTCTCCGAGCACCTCCACTTCTTTCAAGAGTGTGTTGGAAACGCCCAGTTTGATATTGCCCAAATCTTTGTCCACTGCTCCGGCCATTGCCCCAGGGTTGCCGCCGTTGGGCCTTCCGCCCCCGGGTTTTCCGCCCCGCAAACCAAAGGAGACTTTTTGTTCATAAGTAGCATAGCTCAGGTAAGTGATCTTGAGGGTAAATTCCCCCATAATGGGCAGTTTTTCCAGACTGAATTCGCCATTCTCAAGGGTCAATTGACCGGCGATTATCGCCTCCTGCATTTTCCGGCTCACGGTGTCAAACTTCATTCCTATGAGTTGAACCGAGGCATATGGCAAGGGATCTTTGGTCTTTTCGTCTATCACTTTGCCGTAAAAACGCCCTATATTGGTTTGTGCCGACATTTCAGGGCGGCCACCTCTGGCACCTTGCGGGAATTGAGCCAAAAGAGAAAGCGGGAGTAGTGCAGCGAAAAGTGTTGTCAAAAGTGCCGACTTGCGGCTTAAAGAAGTACGTTTTTGCATGAGTATTATTTGTTTGTGTAGGTCGAATTTCAGTTCGACAGAATATTCAATTCCGCGGCTTAGATCAAAGGCTAAATGAATTTCGCCCTACTTGCGCTTCAGAACCAGACTGTCAGCGGGATACTTTGCACTCAGGGAATCCATATTTGCTTGTGCCCAATCAACAAGTGTTTGCCTCTGTTGTTCGCTCAGTCTTGCGTCGCTGTGAATCCAGGTGTAGGAGTTAAGCGGCATATTGCCCTCTTTCACCATTTCAATGATTTCTTCAAACTTGTGGTTTTGGACGGCAATGCTCCTGTTAGTAAGCGTTGAAAAATTGAGTTTACGCTTGCCCCCGCCCACATGGTTAGCGAGCCAGGAAGCCACGGGTTGAATCTCGGCGTACCAAGGATAGGCCGTCTGATTGCTGTGGCAATCATAACAGGCAGGATTTAAAATGGCCTCCACTTCTGCCGGAACAGGATATTTGGTGGAAACATGATGCGTTTGATCGTTGGAGAGGTTGCGCGTAGGGCGGTAAAATTGAGCCAATACGAGCAGTGCTAAAACACCATAAAGTAGAGGGCGAACGTATTTTTTCATGGTGCAAAAGAACAATGCCTAATTTTTCAAAAATAGAAGAGTAGATGAAAGGCCGAATTGTGGAGATGACCGAGAGCAGGCAGCATTTTGAACGCGTTTACCTTTGCTCCACTTAATTCAAGCGGAGTTATGATAATAATGGTAAAAGGAAAACTTGCCCAACCAATGGCCCGGTATCTTTTTTTGCTCTCTTTTTGGGCTGTATGGCTGGCGTTACCGTTTATTATGATAGACAACGATGACACGCGGCATAGGGATTTGTTTGTCAAAATACTGCCTGCCTCCTTTACCAATGTCATCCTGTTTTTTATCGTTGCAGAATGGTTGGGCCCCCGTTTAATGCGTCAGCAACGGCTGAAAACCTACTTGTTTACTGTATTGGTACTGTCTATATTATTTATTGTGGGTCAGGGTTTTATGAAAAACTGGCTTCTTTTTCCTGACCACAAAGGCGTTGTATTTCACATGTTTCGGGGTATGGTACAAGTTTTCTTCGCAGCTGCCCTGGGAACAGGCTACGCTTTGGTGCGGTACACACTTCGGGAAGAAAAATCTCGCCAGGAAGAACAGCGCGAACGGCTTCAATCTGAACTTTCTTTTCTGCGTTCTCAAATCAGCCCACATTTTCTATTTAACATTCTCAACAGCATTGTTTACTTAATTCGCTCTAAATCATCCCAGGCAGAACAAGTGACCTTGCAACTTTCCGCGCTCATGCGGTATATGCTTTATGAAAGTGACGACGCTCAGATTCCACTCGAAAAAGAAATCGGCTACTTGAAAGACTATGTAGAGCTTCAAAAAATCCGTTTCGAAGAGGACGTTGAAATTCGTTTGAATGTGGAAGGTCAGGCAGCAGCCCAGGTCATCGAGCCCATGTTGATGATACCTTTTGTAGAAAATGCCTTCAAGCACGGTATTGGTCTGGTGCAATCACCCGTGATTGATATCTTGGTAAAAATGACAGAAAAACGCTTGTCATTTGTGGTGCGAAATAAGATCACCCCAGAGGCCGCGGAAGACAAGGACCGCAATTCAGGTATTGGTTTGCAGAATGTGCGGCGGCGACTTGAATTACTTTATCCGGATGCCCATGAATTAGAAACAGGAGAGAAAAATGGGTGGTTTGAGGCGCGGTTGAGTATTAATTTTCAACCTGAATAGTAGTCAGCCGACTTTGAGTCGTCAGACCACGTGTCCCTCGCCTGATGACTCAAAGTCGTCTGACGAGTAAACCCGAAATATCCAAATATCTCAATATCATGAAACTCACTTGTCTAGCTATAGACGACGAAAGCCTTGCCCGCAAGATGTTGGAGGACAACATCAGGCAAGTGCCGTTTTTGGAATTGGTTGGCACTTGCAAAAATGCTTTTGAGGCCATGGAAGTGTTGAATTCGCAGCAAGTTGACCTTATGTTTTTGGACATTCAGATGCCGGGTATGCTGGGAACAAAGTTTCTTGAAACTTTACCCGAAAAGCCGATGGTGATTTTTGTTACGGCTTATTCCAACTATGCAGTAGAGAGTTACGACCTTGATGTGGTGGATTATTTGATGAAGCCTGTTCCATTAGAACGATTTGTCAAAGCCGCCTATAAAGCACTGGAAATCAAGCACAAAAATTCTGAAACCCCTGCTCAGCCGTCAGTCGAAACCCCTGATTTTTTCTTTGTCAATGTTGAATATTCCCTTGTAAAAATCATTCTTTCAGAGATAACGCATATTGAAGGAATGAAGGATTATGTGAAAATCTACCTCTCCGGTGTGAACCGCCCAGTGCTGACCAAATCTACTTTAAAGGGAATAGAGGAAAAACTGTCAGCAAAAGATTTTATGCGGGTACACAAATCCTATATTGTCAACCTGAGCAAAATTGAATCTGTCCGCAATCGGGAACTCAAGATTGGAAACCGGGAAATCCCGATAGGCGAGGGAAATTTAGAGGAGTTGATGCGGTTTGTACTCAATAAATGATAAGACCTCGGAGGTTTTCAAAACTTCCGAGGTCTTTAGATATTTAAAGCCGCTTTTTCTCGATCAATTTCAGTAAGTCATCGCGGTAATTTTTGCCAATAGGAAGAAGCTTCGGTTTTTCTTTTTCCTGCACCTCAACCATATTGCCTTCTATTGCCAGCACCTTGTCCATCGCAACGATAAACGAGCGATGTATGCGGCGGAACAGGTGTTTTGGCAGCCGTTCTTCCAGGTTTTTCATGGTTTGAAGCGTGATAACCCGTCCTTGAACAAGGCGAATGATAACGTAGTCTTTCAAGCCTTCGATGTAAATGATATCATCAAAATTGACCTTCACCAACTTCTTGTCGGCCTTCACGAAAAAGAAATCCAGACCGTCATTCATTGCAGGCGATCCAGTTTGACTATGGTCCGCATTGGCAAGTTCTGCCTGCTCAACGGCCTTGTTGACAGCTTTCATGAAACGCTCCAGAGAAATAGGCTTAAGCAGGTAATCAAGTGCATTAAGGTCAAATCCCTGAATAGCATAGTTTGGATAAGCAGTGGTAAACACGATCATCGGAGGATCGTTGAGCGTTTTCACAAAGTCAGTACCTGTAAGCTGGGGCATCTGGATATCCAGGAACATCAGGTCTATCTGGTTGGTTTTCAGGGCTTCATTGGCTTCGAGCGCATTGGAACAACGCTTAACAAGCCGAAGCTCTGGCATTTGGGAAATATAGGTTTCAAGCACATCGAGTGCGAGTGGTTCGTCGTCAACTATGAGCACGTTTAGCATTGTAGGAAATTCGTTTTGAAAAATTGTTGTTTTAGATGTTTAAAGCGTTTGAAGTGTTTGAGTGGTTCGATTCAATTCAAACGCTTCAAACAAATAACTAGATACCATCTACCATCCTTCCCAATCCGCCCAGAATACTTCCTTCTTCTTTGCCACCTCCACTGTATGAGGCCAATTTGGCCGCCAAACGGCTAACAGGGAGCGATTGTAGCCAGACTTTTCCAGGGCCACGCAGTACTGCGAAGAACAAACCTTCGCCGCCAAAAACCATGTTTCGGATACCTTTTACAAACTGTATATCGTAGTTAACATCTTTGGTAAAGGCAACGATGCAACCTGTATCAACACGGAATGTTTCCCCCGCACGAAGCTCGCGCTCTATAATAAAACCTCCTGCATGGACAAACGCAAAACCATCGCCTTCAAGTTTTTGCATGATAAATCCTTCGCCACCAAAAAGTCCTGTGCCCAGTTTACGCTGGAACTCGATGCCAATCTGCACCCCTTTTGCAGCACAAAGAAAGGCATCTTTTTGGCACACAATTTTTCCGCCAAGAGCTAGTAGGTCAAGCGGGACAATCTTGCCAGCATAGGGTGCTGCGAATGTGATGCGCTGTTTGTCTGCGCCTTGATTGGTATAGGTGGTCATGAATAAGCTTTCGCCCGTGAGCACTCGTTTACCAGCGGTCATCAGTTTTCCAAAAAAGCCTTCTGTCCGATCGCTGGCATCGCCAAAAACAGTGGCCATCTCGATCATGTTGTCCATGAACATGAAACTGCCTGCTTCAGCGATCACGGTTTCTTGTGGGTCGAGTTCTACCTCAAGGCATTGCATCTCTTCGCCGTAGATTTTGTAGTCAATTTCGTGATTTCTGCGCATTGTTGTCTGGATGAATTGTTGTGGATTGTTGATTTGGATATTTGTTAAATTGAATCGCGGGCAAAAGTGTAGAAAGGCGCCGCTCGAGGCTTAGTGTTCCCGACGAGTGGAAGGTTTTTGTCGCTGAAACGAGTTATTTGCTAACAAAACGTAAATTTTTATCCAATGATCTAATGACGATTAATGACCAATTCCCCTCCTAATCCCACTTGAAATATGCTCCCAAGCTAATACCTGGACTTTTTGGCACAAACTGCGCCCAGCCTGCCCCCGCAAAAGAGGCGGTAATTCCACAATAACGATTGGCCTCGAAGCTAACTTTGCCTCCAATAGACCACCATCCTTGCTTGTCCACATTCAGATTTTTGATTCGGTTGTGAAGCGGCAACACTACCTCTCCATTTTCCAGCGAATATACCAATTCAGAAAATCCAACCAACCAGAATTTCCAGGCTTTAATCCCTAACTCGCCACCAGCATTCACATAATGGCTAAAGCCGCCGGTCCGCAAGCCGTAGCCCCCGTATGCAAACCAGTAAACCTTGCCCAAACCCATTCCTGTGCTTAAAGTAGGCTGCACCGTCCAGGCATCGTAGCCTGCGCGAAGCCCTGTTGCATCGTCATAATTTGTGCTCGGGAAGTCGAGCCGAAGCGTGCCTGTGAGTCGTACATTCCCTTCTAAAATTGCGCGACGAATGCCTAAGGAAGCATTTCCCAAACCGATGAGCGATCCTTCTAAGGTTTCAGGATTTGCATAATTGTTGGGTATAAAATCTCCGTTTTCCAAAAACCGAATGGGCAACGAAGCCACTACCGTTGTGTGGGGATCAAGGCCATATTCGCCGTAAAGCTGGAATGTGTTTTCGCTTACTTCGCGGTCAGGCAATACATTTAGGTCGTTTTTCGATTCAAAAACCTCACCATAAGTTGGGATAGTCTGCCAGGCTGCCTGCACAAAAAAACCAGCCTTGCTGCGTGGCCAGGGGCTTTGTGCAGCAAGGCTGAAGGAAACGAATACCATTCCAAAAAGCAAATGCTTTTTCATAATCGAATGAGTATCAAGTAGTAAGATTCAAGTTGCAAGTTTATTCGAACAGGATGTTTTGCAACGGATACAAGCAACTTGCGACGACTGATTTTAAACTAGTTTGGCTTCCAGTTCAATCGGAACTGCTGAAAGGGCTTTACTAACCGGACACCCAAATTTTGCCGCATTTGCCAGCTCCTGAAATTTATCTGCGCTGATGCCGGGCACTTCTGCTTCGAGTTGGAGGGTGATTTTCTCAAAACCCCATCCACTGTCCCCTTTTTCCATGTCAATAGTAGCAGAGCAGCGGAGTTCTTTAGGTGGGAAACCCTCGCCAGAAAGTTTAAAACTTAAGGCCATGATATAACAGCCAGCATGAGCAGCTGCAATGAGTTCTTCAGGATTGGTGCCTGCCTTGCCGTCTTCGTTTTGAAACCGTTTGGCCGAGGAATAAGGAGTGCCGACAAGCACGCCGGATGGGCCACTGAGTGAGCCTGAGCCATCGGCTCCGGAGCCGTTCCATACGGCTGATGCTGTGCGTTTGAAATGAGCCATGTTGTAATGATTGGTTGACTAGTGATTGGTTTGTTTGGTTATTCGGTTATTTGGGGAATTGGTTATTTGTTCGCTAAATCTTGGTATTCATACTCCCGTCAGGGAAAACTGATACCAAGATTTAGCGAACAAATAACCAAATCCCCAAATAATCAAATAACCCAAATCGCCGATTAGTTCGGCATACCCTCCGGTACTCCTTTGGCAGGCATTTTGGGCATGTACGCTTGGAACTGGTTTTCAAGTTCTTGGTAAAGAGCGTTATCGTCCAAATTGGCTGTCATTTTTAATAGATTTTGTACCGTTGAACTGGTATAATCTATGTCCTGCTTGTAGCCTTTTTTGAACTCAGAATCGAGCGAGTCGTAGAAGCGGAACTGTTGCTCCATTTGTGCTGCTATCTCCCGAATTTTAGCTGCGGCCTTTGCTTTTTCACCGGAAAGCACATAAATGTCGGTTATAAAGGCTGTGAACTGGTCGTATGGAAAGTTCATCTGCGGAAACACCTCAAAGTACTTGTCTACGAGGGCGGTTGCTTTCTCTTTTTTGCCCTCTACCACCAACTGACGAGCCAGGCGAATAATGCTGACGCGCATGGTTTGGAGACTTGGCATATAAGAACGATCCACATAAGACCGCTCCTTGTCAAAGTTGCCCCATTTCCATTTTTCCATAATGTTTTGGTACATCTGGTCGCTGTATACTCCTCCAGCGCCGATGATGCCGTAGGCCTCCATCGAACTCCTGACCTTTTTTGGTACGATTTGCAGCCCCAGTCCTTCTATTTGGAGGTAATCCTCAAAGCCAAGCAATTTATCCTCCCGGCAAGTCACAGCCCAATAAATGGGGCGTTTGCCGATGTTGGATGCAATAATATCCAGCATGGCCAGTTCATCTTTGATAATGTACTTTTTATCTCTGCCCAGGTCAATGTGTAAGGTGTCTACCAAGATGGAGTCATTGGGCGACACCAACTTGTTGTCAATAAACCATTGCTTGTTGACGGGGATAAACATTTTGCGCGTAGGCAAATAGGAATCAAATGCGCGACCTCCTCCGGATTCTTGCCTGTGTTCTTCGGAGATGAATTTAAGCACTTGCCTTATGTCTTGTTCCTGTTCACCGCGTGGCGCGTAGTAAGGGGTCTGAACCCGCTTGAACCCGCGCAATTGCTCGCGCGGTATGCTCATTTCAATTGCAGGAGAATCGTTTACAGCCCTTCGAAGTTGATCAATGTACCAATCCACAGCGATAAGGGACAGGTTGACTACCCGCACGTCGGTACGGATGCCCTCCACCTCTTGGCAATACCAGAGGGGATAGGTATCATTGTCACCGTAAGAAAAAATGATTGCGTTTGGTGCACAGGAATTAAGAAAATTGCTTGCGTAATCGCGGCTGGCATAATGGTGAGCGCGGCTATGGTCGTCCCAGTTTTGGGTTACCATTAGAAGCGGAGCAGAAAGGGAAAGCACGAATGCCAAAGGGGCAGCAGCACCCTTGAGGTTTTTATTCAGCATGTCCCAAAGTGCTACTACGCTCAATCCGATCCAAATACAATAGGTGAAAAACGAACCTGCCAGTACATAGTCACGCTCACGCGGTTCGTTAGGTGGCTGGTTAGAATACACAATGATGCCGATGCCGGTGATGATAAACAAAGCCATAATAGCGGCAAAATCACGCGGTCGTTTTCGGTAATGGAAGAACATCCCCAAAAGCCCGAGCAAGAAGGGAATCATATAATACTTGTTGCGCCCCTGGTTGTTTTTTTGGAAATCAGGCAAAGCCTCCTGATTTCCGAGGCGCCCGGAGTCAATCGCGTTAATGCCCGTGATCCAGTTGCCCGCTGTGGGGTCCCAGGCATAATATCCCTGCTCACCATTTTGACGACCAGAGAAATTCCACATGAAATAGCGCCAATACATCCAACCCAATTGATATTTATAGAAAAACTCTAAGTTGTCAGCAAAAGAGGGTGTTCCAGTTGGCTTGTCAATCCAGCGACGGTAAAGGGCCGGGCGGCCTTGTGAGTAATCGCCCATCCGTGGGAACAAGGTCTTGTCCTTGTTTGAATACTCGTAATCCACTTTTTCATCCACAATAGCATAGCGGTTGCCCATACGTCCATACCGGTCTTCAGAGTTGATACCAGTAGGCTGGGCATCAAAGTGAGGACCGCGGATGAGCGGGCGTTCGCCATACTGCTCGCGGTTGAGGTATGGAAGTAGGCGCATTGGATCAGAGGGGTTGTTCATATTGATAGGCGTATTTGCGTTGGCACGGACGATAACCGTTCCATAAGCAAAATAGGCCACCACTACCACGCCCAAAGCCACTACAACACGCTGCAATAGCCCATTATTTGTGCGGTGTGCGTGACGAAGGCCAAGCCAGATTGCACCACCAAAAATCAACAGCACCGGGATGATGCCTGAATAAAAAGGTGCTTTAAAACCGTTCACCATTGTTCTGTCAAAAAACGCCCAAAGCGTCGGGATACCCGCGATGATGATTTTTTGAATAGCAATGATGAACACACCACCAACGGCAGCGGCCATTAATGTTCCCCATACGGTCGGCTTTTTTGATTTTTTGAAATAATAGAACATTGCCAAGGCCGGGAAGGTCAGAAGACTCAGCAAGTGAACGCCCATAGAAAGCGCAACGGAGTAAAATGCGAAAACCAGCCAACGGTCTGCTTGCGCATTGTCTGGCAAGTTGTACCATTTAAGTGTGGCCCACAGCGTCATGGCTGTGAAGAAAGTTGACATGGCGTACACTTCGCCTTCAACTGCCGAAAACCAGATGGAGGATGTAAATGCAGTACAAAGCCCTGCAACCACACCAGCACCCACTGCTGCAATAGCCTGGCCGCCTACAGGATCGGTGTCGCGTCCCACTAGAATCAGTCGAGCGAGTATGCTCGTACTCCAGCAAACAAACAACCCTGTGAAGGCTGTGCAAACGGCGGAAAGCAGGTTGACGGAATAAGCGATGTTCGCCGGGTCGCTTGATAGCATACCACCTACCCAGGCAAACAAACGGCCTACCAGAAGGAAAATCGGTGCGCCAGGCGGGTGAACCACTTGAAGTTTGTAAGCGCCAGCGATGAATTCACCGCAGTCCCAAAGGCTGCCGGTAGGTTCTGCTGCTAGACCAAGTACGACTACTGCAATGCCAAAAGTGATCCAGCCTGCGAGGTTGTTGAGCGTTTTGAAGGAAAAATTCATGTTTTCGTTGTGTGTGAAAGCAAAGCCGTTCGGCAAATCCGTCCCGCGACCTCAGGCTATAGGACAGATGAGAATCGGCTGGTGGGTTGCAAAGACCGCGCAAAACTATAAAAGTCCGCTCAAGTGGGGTTTGCTTTTGAAAAACAAATAGCGGTCGAGGGAATTTTGTAGTTCAAACACGCAAAAAAAATCAATTCACGTATAGTAAGATGAAATAAAGTTCACCAAAAACAAAACCCTCCCCATCTGCGAACAGAAGGAGAGGGTTTTTTAATGCGCTAAAGGTCGTCGGCCTCAGATATGCGCCTCAATCTTGTCTTGCAAGAATTTTTTGGTCTGTGCGCCTACTACTTTTCCGGCGAAGATCTGCACGTTAGGCGCACTACGTCTTTCACTCCTTGCCCATTTTGCCCACGTAAACCCGTCCCGATGGCGAGGTGGCCGTTACCAGGTATAGACCACTCGGTAACGCGGAAATATCCATCTCGACTGTGGAAGGGTTCAAGATGCTTTGGTGGCTGATGGCCCGGCCCAGCAGGTCAGATATGCGGACGCTGAGTACAGGCTCTTCGGATACTGTTTTTAGGGACACGAACTGATGGGCGGGGTTGGGATAGATTTCCAGATTGCCTGCCATAGCGGCTGGGGCATCTTCCGTGCCAACGGACTCGGGAGAGAGTTTTATGACCCAGTAGTCGGCACTGCCGTGGTTGCCGGAAACGTCGCCGTCATTCGACCAGGCAAAACCGCCCAGGATGTAGCCCTGATCGTTTGTTTGTATGATAGAAAAACAACCCTCGCCTTTTGTGCCGCCGAGTTGCTTTTTCCAGATCAGCTCTCCCAATGGATTCAATTTCAAAACCCAAATGATCTGGATGCCGTTGTTCCAGCCCACGTCCCCGTCGGTGGACTTTGACTCGCCTGCTACCACAAAATTACCGTCGCTGGTTTGGATGATGCTCCTGGCATGATCAGGACCTGTGCCTCCATATACCTTTTGCCAAAGCAGATCGCCCGTTTTGCTCAGCTTAACGATCCAATAGTCAAAATAATTGATAGTTCCAAGATAACCACAAACCACGAAACCATCGCTTGTTTCTACTACATCGGTTCCCACATCTAAGCCTGCCTCACCCAAAGCGCTCTGCCACTCGATTTCTCCTGAAATACTCAGTTTTGCTACCCAAAAGTCGCTATCACCATTGTTCCCCGTTACATCACCGTCATTTGACAAAGTTTCGCCGACTACGATGTATCCACCATCTGATGCCAGTTTGATGGAAAGCGCACGCTCATCGCTGTTTCCCCCCAAGCATTTCTGCCATTCGATTGCGCCAGTGCTGCTCAACTTCAGCACCCAAAAATCCGTGTAGGCGTGCTTGCCCAATACATCACCATCGTCAGAATTGGTACTGCAGGCGACGATGTACCCGCCATCCGGGGTAATCTCGACCCAATTGGCTTCGTCGAAAAGGCTGCCGCCCAAAGCCCTCTGCCATTCGATGACTCCTACACTATCCAATTTCAGGATCCAGGCGTCTTGATCGCCATGATTTCCAATAACGTCCCCATCATTGGAATAAGTAACGCCGACAATAATATAGCCGCCATCACCCGTTTGGCGAAAAGAATTAGGTGAGTCCCAATCTCCGCCACCGAAATTTTTTTCCCATTGAATGACACCGAAGTTGTCCACCTTAACCATCCAAATATCCATTAACCCGTTGTTGTTGGACACGTCTCCATCCAGAGATAGGGTATGACCGATTACAACATAGCCACCATCATTCGTGTGCAAGATGTCATTACTCCTGTCGTATTCGCTGCCACCGAAGCATTTTTGCCACTCGATGCCGGGCTGGGAAAAAAGCACCATTGGGAGGGTGCTAAAAATGAAAATGATAATAGCGTTTTTCATACATGCTGTGTTTTAGATTGAGCGTAAAGAACCAATTGGGAGGTTACTGACCCTTTACTATTTTCAAGACATGGGCTTCTGTATCCGTTTCCACTTGAAGGATATATAAACCCGACGGTAATAGAGTAGCTGGGATTGTTAATTGCTCAACAGGGTATTTAAATTGTTGAATTAGAACAATTTGTCCGCTTGTGCTGATTAAGCGAATAATTCCATTCCCTTCCGTTTGGGTTTGTGCATGAACAGAAACACTAAGAGTTTCATTAAATGGGCTTTGAACCTGCAAATTCGATATTGAAACGTTCTCAATATCATACTTAGATTCAGCAAACGGATCAGAAGCAAACCCCCAGGGAGCGCCTGCCTTCATCGGGATAAAAGAGTACGTGGGGTCCCAATTAATAGCGGGATCCTTGCAAAGATTAATGGAATTACCATTTTTTACAACCATAAGTCTTCCAATGGTGTAGGGCAATGAATTCGGTATAATTTTTATTATTTTGAATATCGCCCCTTCAGTTAGTGGAGGAGGAGGTACCTCACCATTAAGTTTCGCAGCAACAAGATCGTTGGCTTCATGTACCCGCTTTACACCAACCATTGTCGTCCAGATATTTGGGTAAGTAACTACAACCTCAAAGGTGTTCTTCGAAGCTGCCCCGCCATTGCCCTGGATAACTTGAAAACCTATCCAATTGAATTGGGGTGTTGGGAGAGGTAGATTCTCACAATCAATGGGAACAGGGTTGACAGGAACTCGCCCACTAATATCCAATTGAACGATAATTTTATCGAGCAAAGACTTTGAGTAAATACTTGGTATAGCTGAAGGGCAATTGGTTGCAATGACCATTTTGCACTCAAGTTCTAACGCCACACCAGTGACAATCAGTGCAGTGCCTGTAACATTGAAGAATGAATCCACGAGCACCCAGTCATAGGTTGAATCGATACGTGTAAAAACAGCAAGCGTATGGGCAGCTCCGACCCAAGCTGGATTCCACGCTACCGAGATATAGTTGGGGCCACGGTTAGTGACGTAAAAACTATCTGGCGCGGGAGCAGTACATTCAACTGTTTGATGGCTTTTGTTTTCAGGGTTAATCAATGCTTCATCGGCGAATACAGGGTTGTTGATAATTTGGAAGACACCAAAAAGCAAGAGGAAAAGAGATTTTTTTGCCATAATCAAGTTTTTTTTAGAAAGGAAAGATAGAAATCGCCGAAAGGTCTTTCCTTCGGACTCAAAAAATCTGTAACACTTTTCGGAAATCATTCTTTTGGATAATTATGGACGAGAGCAAGTTCGTTGAGTTGGTCAAAATATTGAGGCCAGCTGAAAAAGAACAGGTGTTGCACTTTGCAATGCTCCCCTTTTTCAACCATGGGGGTATGAGCGCTCAGGTAGTTCAGCTCCTCGAGTTTTGCTTGAATTACCCATGGGGCTCTGGACAATCAATGAGCAAAAAGGAGGTGTATTCAGCGATTTTTCCAGGGCAGGAATTCATTGAAGGGAAGTTGGAGAAAGTGATGGTGATGGCACACAAAGTTATTCAATCGTTTTTGCTGACACAGCACTATTTTCGGGAAGAAAACGAATTTTACCAAATTTACGATCTGGCCGAATTAGTTCGAACACGAGGTTTGGAGGCCCGCCACCAACAACTTCTAATCCGACTTCAAAAAAATCAGGAGGAATCCAAACATAAGAATTTTGAACACTACCTTAAGCAGATTCATTTAGAGTATGCAAAACACTATGCAGAATCTTTAAAAAACCAAAAAAAGGGAGATTTAAACATCCCTAACCTACTTGAATCAATCGAAGCCTTTTATCATATCCGGCGAGTGGCCTTGCTCAACCGATACTTGCTCCAACAAAAAGTGACAACACTGGATGTCCCGGAAATAATCCACGAAAACCTTGCGAACTGGGTTGTGCCAGAAAGGTATTTGGGGGCATCACCTTCACTTCTTATAAACTATGTAGTGCTTACAGCCCTCAAAAAAGGGCAGCCCGAACTTGCGGACGTGGAGTCATTGTTCAATCTCCTTCAAGTGCATGAGAAAAATCTTGACTGGGAAAACTTACAAGAATTCTACGCATACCTCCGCAACTTTTGTGTATTGATTTTAATGGTTGACCAGGACAATATGGAGGTGATGCTTTTATTGCATGAAACCAACAAGGACAATTTGGAGAGAGGTTTTCTACATTACGAAGGGAAATTAGTTCCAAGCAGGTATAAATCCATCTCCGCTACGGCGTTGAATGTCAAACAATTTGACTGGGCAAACGAGTTTATAGAAAGGTACAAACATGAAATTTATGGCGAGAACGAAACGCAAGACATCTACCGCCACAACAAGGCGCTTTATCTCTTTGCCGTCGGCAAATTCTCTGAGTGCTTGGACTTTATCCCTAGTACCTCTCCTTTCATAGATTATTTGATGCAAGGCAAGCGATTAGAATTAAAGGCGTTTTACGAATTGCGCTCTGAGCTCCTGACGTACAAGTTGGATGCATTTAAAATGTTCCTGAGCCGCACATCTCCTAAATTGCTTTCAGCTTCGTTAAGGAAAAGTAACCAAGAATTTGCAAACCTGCTCCATCAGCTTACCTATTCTGCACCTGGAGACGCGTCTCGCCCTGAGCGTTTAGTCAAACGAATCGAAGAAAAAAAACAAGCTGCAGAATGGAGTTGGCTGCTCGCAAAAGCACGGTTGCTGAAATGAAAAATACACTGGTTTTAAACCAATTTATATGGGGCCTCAATTAAACGCTGAACCCAAAAACAAAACCCTCCCCATCTGCGAACAGAAGGAGAGGGTTTTTTAATGCGCTAAAGGTCGTCGGCCTCAGATATGCGCCTCGATCTTGTCCTGCAAGAATTTTTTAGTCTGTGCGCCCACTACTTTGTCCACCAATTCGCCATTTTTGAAAAACAGGAAGGTAGGAATGCCGCGCACATTATTTTCGGAAGGGACGATAGGGTTTTCGTCCACGTTGAGTTTGCCGACCACTGCTTTGCCCGCGTATTCTTGAGAAAGTTCTTCTATCACCGGGGTCATCATGCGGCAAGGGCCGCACCATTCTGCCCAGAGGTCAATCACGGTGAGTTTATCGCTGTCGAGCACGTCAGTTTTGAAGCTCGCGTCTGTGAATTCTTGTGCCATTTTTAAAAAACTATTTTGTTGTGCAAATTTGAAATTCAGTAAAGAAACGCCGATAGGTAAAATTGGTTGCAAAGATACAGCGCAATGGGGAGGCTAGTGCTGGTTTTGTCTTGAAAATGTCCGGGAGGGAACAATCCGTCCTTTGGTTTTGAGTACTAGGGCGGAAATGCTCACATCCCCAAACCAGCAAACCATTCTTGCAGTTGCCCAATGAACATCGGCACCAGCGCAGGTTCAAAAATAATGGGGAAGAAAAACCCGAAAATCGCCCCGTAATAGTGCGCTGTGTGGTCAATGTTGTCGCGACCTTTTTTCGCTTCGTAGGCGCTGAACCAAAGATACAATACGCCAAAAATGAATCCTGGAATTCCTATAGGAATAAAAAACAGGTATATTTTGCTGGTTGGATAGATCAAAATAGAGGCAAACAACACGGCTGCCACCGCACCAGATGCACCAATACTGGCAAAGCCCGGCGACTCCCTGTATTTGAAAAAAGTAGCGGAAGATGCAGCCACAATAGCAATCAGGTAGAACAACAAATAAATGATGCGACCAAAATCTTCAAAAACTACGGTGAACCATTCCTCCACATACCTGCCAAAGAAATAGAGCGTAATCATATTGAATGCCAGGTGCATCACATCGCCATGCAGGAACCCGCTGGTAAGCCAACGGTAGTATTCGCCGTTTTTTACTTCCTCATGCGGCCAATGCTTCAATTTGTAGGTCCAATACGGATTGTTGAAGGCCATGAGCGAAATCAGGCAGGTAAATCCGATAATGATGTAGTTGATTTCTATAATGCTATTCATTATGATAAGGTTCGTTGCGCAGGATAGTCATAGCGCGGTAGAGTTGTTCGAGACAAAAAAGTCGCACCATTTGGTGGCTGAAAGTGAGTTTGGAAAGAGCGAGCGATTCGTTGGATCGGGCGTAAACATCGGGCGAAAAACCGAAAGCCCCGCCAATCAGGAACACCATTTTTCTCCGCGAATCGCCAAGCCGCCGCTCCAACCAACGCGAGAGTTCCATCGAACTGAATTCCAGGCCTTGTTCATCGAACAGTACGAGCCAATCGTCCGGGGCGAGTTTGGAAAGAACCAGTTTCCCTTCTTCTTTTTTAATCAATTGGCCATCAATGGTTTTTACTTTCACATCAGGCAAAACGAGGAGCCTGAATGGCAGGTAGTTTTTTAACCTTTTTTCAAAAATTTCGATGCCCGCATCCAGGTATTTCTCGTTTGTCTTGCCTATGACCCAGAGTTCGATTTTCATATTTATGTTGATTTGGTTAATTGGGGATTTGGTTATTTGTTTGGCTCCGAGTTTGGTCATTCAAGCTCGGAGCCAAACAAATAACCAAATCCCCGATTAACCAAATCCACAATCAAACGTGTTTTCCTCCCGTCCAGCCATGCCCTGCAAGGAACTGTTGGCCACTTTCTTTAGCAGGTGTTTCCAGGGATGTTCCCATGCTGTCATTCCATCGGTTGAGAAAGCCAAAAAGGGCAATTACACCAAGGATTTCAACGATTTCGCCTTCGTCCCAGTGGCGACGGAGGTTTTCGGAAATTGTTTCGTCCACGCTGTTCGGAATTACAGAAGCCGCAACGGCAAAGTCAAGCGCCGCGCGTTCGGCATCAGAAAAAGCCGGGTGGCTGCGGTAATCCCAAATGTGTTGGAGTTGCTCGTCTGCGGCCTCGTATCGCTCGGCAGCACGGATGGTGTGGGCTTGGCAATACTGACAACCAGTGGTAAGGGAGGAAAGGTAGCCAATCAGTCGCTTAAAATCGCTCGTAACACGGCCATGGTTTTGCATTACGGCCATGTTCAACCCTATAAAGGCTTTGGCAATGGCGGGTCGGCGTTGCATGGTTAGTACCGAATTTGGGCAAAACCCCAAAGTTTCGTTGAAAAACTTGGCCAATTCGGCTACTTCGGAGTCGTGGTCGGGTGGGAGCGGTTGGATGAGTGGCATGGTTATTTTAGATATTGGAAATTTGGATATTGGGATATTTGGATATTGGGACACCTCGGAGGTTTTTAAAAACCTCCGAGGTGTCCCAATATCCAAATATCTCAAACTTACTCCGTCATATACTTCTGCATTAAAGAATCCACTTTTTTAGTTCTTTTCCCACCTTCGGCGGCCACTAAATCCGACATTTCTTTGACGGATCTTCCGAGTTCGGTGCCGGCATATTTCTGCTGAACGTATGCCCACACTTTTTTAAAGTCTTCTGAAACGGGTTCTTTTTCCCCGGCAAATACAGGGGTATTGTCTGCGCCACAAATCAGCATGAAAAGTAAGGCGTCCTGCGAATGTTTGGTTTCCTCGCTGCGCACAAAATACGGATTTGCTTTATTGAATTTTTCCCACCAGGCCGCCCGGTCGGCAACTTGCTCCAATGGAATAATTATACCACCATCGCTCCACATTTGATTTTTTTGCTCGACGATAATTTGTTCGAGGTAGTTTTTCATGGGAGGTGTCACCTTGGTAGCGAAGGCGGTACCGAATTTTGCCCAATCTACTATGGGGTAAATCATTCCTTCCCCCTGTCCCAAACGGAATCCGTTTTCAACAAGAGATTTTGTAATGGTATATTTGTTCATATCGAATGTTTCGTTGCCAATCGCCTCGTAATCTGAGTCTTGCCATTTGTTTTTTTCGGTCAATTCATAGAAATCTCCTTCCGTTTCCATCCTAAAAAGAAATCGTTCGAGCAAAATGAATGTTGCGTCGGCCAGGGTTCCTTGCGCATTGCCAAGGTTTTGAGAAACATATTCCCAGGCTTTTTTTCCGCTATCTAATTTTTTGACATTCAGTGTTTTAAGGAAAGTGGAAAACTGTGCCAACTTGCCCAAATCCGGGCTGGTGGCGCGTGGGCCAGCGTATACAGGCACCAGTGCCGCGCTGAATGCCCAGCCATTATGTTGCTCAGGGGTGGTACTGGTTACTTTGAAATAAGGTTCATTATAGGGTATGTTGCGGAGCGTTACCTCTTCCTTGTTGGCCGATACCTCGCCGCTGCCTTCCACAAAATCACCTTCGGCAAATTGTGTGACGACTTTGCCGTTTTTATTCGGCTGGTCGCGGAGATTGAGTTTGTCCACAGACACGGCATACAGATAAACCTCTGGCTTGGGCGAGGGTGGGGGAGCGGGAAGGGTGGTTTCTGAAGATGGGCTGGAAGTGATTTGTTTGGGGTCGTTTTTGCAAGCGAACAGAATTGCTGTGGCTACAAATATGAATAGCACAAAAATATTTATCGGTCTCATCTGTTTGAAAATGAATGATTTATAAATGGAAGACCTCGTAGGGTTTTAAAAACCTACGAGGTCTGATGGGGAATTAGAACAGTTGTTTCGCATCCAAGGTTTAGATTAACCCATATACACTTCCCGGCGCAAGCGTAAGCAGTGCAATAAGCAAGAGACCAAGCATTACCGCCCAACGAACACCCATTGGCAAAACCACTTCTCCTGCGCTTTCCTCCCTTGAGAAGTACATCGCAATGATGATTTTGAAGTAATAATAAATCGAAATTGCCGAATTGATCACGGCCAGCACGATGAGCCAGGGGTATTTGGCAAACGCGGCAGTGAACAAGAAATATTTACCAAAAAAGCCCGCCAGCGGTGGGATGCCTGCCAGCGAGAGCATTGAAAGTGCCAGGACGGCTGCCAGCAGGGGCTGTTTTTTGCTCAATCCATTGAATGCAGCAAAGGAGCCATCGCCACTTGGTTCTGCTACAGCGATGTAAACACCAAAAGCGCAAATAGTTGCCAGTGAATAGGTTAGAGCATAAAACAACAGGGCCTGATCAGCACCTGTCGAACCGATGGCCAGTACTGCCAACAATAAATAGCCCGCATGAGAAATGCTGGAATAGGCCATCATGCGCTTGAAATCCTTTTGGAAAAGGGCCGTGGTATTAGCAAGAGTCATGGTCAGTGCGGCTATCATGGCGATCGGTAAACTCCAAAAAGCCTCGGCTCCAGGGAACGCGATGGCGAATAAACGATAAAAAGCTGCAAAACCAGCCGTTTTTACCACCGTAGCCATGAATGCTGTTATCAGATTAGGGCTTCCCTGGTAAACATCCGGTGCCCAAAAATGGAAGGGCACGGCAGAGACTTTAAAACTCAAACCCACGATCATAAGTAAAATACCAACTTTGAGCATTCCAGGCATTTGGTCGCCATTTCCGATAGCACGGCTGATTGAAGCGAGGTCGAAACTGGCTGTCGCGCCATACACCAGCGTCATGCCAAACAGTAAGATACCCGTGGCAAATGCCCCCATCAGAAAGTATTTTAGGGCGGCCTCATTTCCAGCGGGGTCATCTCGGCGGCTACCTGCAAGCACGTATAGCGGGATGCTGAGGATTTCAATGCCCAAAAACAGCATGGTCATGTTAGTGAAGGAGAACATAACGAGCGCCCCACAAAGGCTAAACAGGATAAGTCCATAGTGATCGCCCAATGTTGCATTCAGGTTGCGGAATCCCCAGCCCGAAAGCCCGATGATCAGCGCTGTGGCAAGAATGGCAACTCCTGAAAATGCATGAGCAAAGGGCATGAACCGGAACATGGAGGCGTATTCGTTGCCCCAGCCAAAGCCTGCTTGTCCGCCAAGCCCCGGCAGGTGGAGACCAAAGAGGTCAACAGCAGTTGCGCCAAGTGCCAACAATGTGCCGAGCAAAGCGAGCGGTTGCAACCATCTGCGATTTGTCAACCCGACAAATAAAACGACAATCGCCGTTAGGAAGAGTATGAGTAGTGCGGTCATGAGTGCTGGTGATTGGTTTAATTGGTGATTCGTGGATTAGTTTTATTTGTGATTGGGTTTCATAGGATGGTTATCTTTTGCATTTGAAACTCGACCACATCGCCGGGACGGAGTTTTTTGCGTTTTTGGGTTTCGATTTGGCCGTTTACTTTTAGTTCGCCGTTGGTGATTCTCATATTGGCCTCGCCGCCGGTTTCGACCAGGTTTAAGACTTTTAAGAGGTTGTTGAGGGGGATGTGGTCATAGTCAGTAAGTTGGAAAGTCATATTAAGCTCGGTTTTTAGGGTTCATGTTTCGTTTCCCTTGAAAGTAGAAAAAAATCATTGCGATCAGGAATACGAATACTGCCGTTGCAATCTGAACATACCAATTGATTTCCGGGTAGAAAACGAAACGCAAAGCACTGGCTATCAGTACGATTATGGTGAATTTTAGAGATTTCAGTGCAGCAATTTTCCACAACATTTGGTTCTAAATTATTAGATTTTACAACTGAACAGCCCTCAAAATCCGCTCCACGCTCTCCTCTGTCAACCCCAGCACTGACTGTGGGAAAAAACCCAGCACGAGCACCAATCCTGCAATAATGCCCAGGATCAAAAACTCCCGCGCATTCACGTCTTCAAAGTTGGCGGTTTCAGGTTTTGTTTCGCCAAAAACCACCAGACCATACGCCCGCAACATATACACTGCTCCAAAAATAATGGTCAACCCCGCCAGTACGCCCAGCCAGAAATTGTAATTCCAAATACCGTTCAACAACAGGAATTCGCCCGGGAAACCATTCGTCAAAGGCACTCCCACGGAACCGAGCATGATTATCATGAACAACGCAGCAAACTTTGGGGCCGACTTGGCAATCCCCCCCATGTCAGCCAGGGAACGTGTGCCAAGACGGCGTTCCAGCAAATCCACGATGAAAAACAGGCCCACCACATTAATGCCGTGATTGAGCATTTGAAGGATACCGCCCTGAACCCCCGGTTTGTTCCAGGCCAAAATCCCCGCTGCGATTAGTCCAACGTGTGCGATAGAAGAATAGGCCACCAGTCTTTTGATGTCCGATTGTTTCACCGCAATAATGCTTGCGTAAATAATCCCAAACACTGCCAGCGATATAAAAATCGGATTCAGAATGTGCATCGCTTCAGGTGCAAGCGGGATCATCCAACGGATCATCCCATAAGCCCCCATTTTGAGCATGATACCCGAAAGCAGCATGGTGCCGCCCGTAGGCGAGGTCACATAAGTGTCTGGCTGCCAGGTATGGAAAGGGAAAATGGGCATTTTTACCGCAAAGGCAAGGAAGAAGCCGAGCAGAACCCAGTTGGCAGTTGCAGGGGGCAGTTGCACGGCTACGAGGTCGGCCCAGGCAAAAGAATGATTACCCGGTGTTTGCAGGTACACCCACAAGAGGGCAACCAGCATGAACAACGAACCGACAAAGGTGTAGATGAAGAACTTCAACGTAATTCGAATGCGATCCTGGCCGCCCCAGATGGCGCAGATAAAGTAGATCGGGATGAGCGCCAGTTCGTAGAAAACGTAGAATAACAATCCGTCCTGTGCAAGGAAAACGCCGTTCAACGCGCCAAGCATAAGCAATATAAGCCCGTAGTAACGCGGCTCGTTTTCAAACCTGCGTCCCCAACTCGATACGATGATGAGCGGCGCGAGCAAATTGGTCAGCACCAACATGATTAGCGTAATGCCGTCCATGCCAAGGCTGAACGAGATGCCAGCCGAGGCTACCCAAGGCACAGAATACGTGCAGGTCATGCCCTGACTGTAATCGCAGGTAAGGCAATAGGTGGTGGCGGCGAGATTTGCCAGTGCGGCAAACAGCGCGATGGATTTTGATCCGCCGGGCCGCAGAAGCAACACAATCGCCGAGGCGATGAGGGGTATGAGTATGAAAATGAGTGACATAGAAGTCGGTTAGTCGTGTTCGTGTAAAATTGAAGTCGGTTTTGTTTTTCTCACGCCCACATCGTCAACATCAACAACACCACCCCGGCCACCATTCCCAGCAGATAATATTCAATATTCCCGTTCTGCAATTTCCGGAACTGCGCACCAAGCCGTTGAACCCCTGTGCCCACGCCATTCACAATGCCGTCAATGCCTTGAATGTCAACGTAGTAATGGAACATTTTGGACAGTTTTTCTACCGGGCGTACAAACAGGAAATCGTAAATTTCATCCACATAAAACTTGTTCGCCACCAAACGGGTGAGACTGGATTGGGCGGAATCTGCCACCGGGAGATTCGATTTTTTACCGTAAATAAAGTAGGATATTATGATGATGACCACCGCCAGGGAGGTAGTGAAAATCATCAGCGTCCACTCCGTGCTGGCTTCGAGGTGCATTTCATTGAGTGGGATGACATTGGAGAACCAGTGCGCCAGCCATTGTTCGTTGCCCAGATGCAGGAAATGCGGGGTGTTCAGGAAACCACCCGCAATGGACAGTACCGCCAGAATAATGAGCGGTATGGTCATCACTTTTGGGCTTTCGTGCAAATGGTGCGCTTGTTCGTGTGTGCCTCTGAATTCACCAAAAAACGTGACATACAACAGCCTGCACATATAAATTGCAGTAAACATGGCCCCTAAGCCGGCAAAACCCCACCACCATCCACCGCCATGGGCAAAAGTGAAGGCGAAGATTTCGTCTTTCGAGAAAAAGCCCGCCATCAGCGGAAAACCTGCAATCGCAAAGGTGCCAATGAGAAACACCCAGAACGTGACTGGCATCGCTTTGCGCAATCCGCCCATATTTCGGATGTCCTGTTCTCCACCCATGCCGTGAATCACACTGCCCGCCGCGAGGAACAACAGGGCCTTGAAAAAAGCGTGGGTGGTGACGTGGAAAATCGCGCTAGCGTATGCGCCCATGCCCAGCGCGACGAACATCAGTCCAAGTTGCGACACTGTAGAATAGGCCAATACTTTCTTGATGTCGTTCTGCCGCAGACCAATGATTGCGGCGAATATGCAGGTAATCACCCCGATGAGCGCCACAAAGTGCATGGCATCGGGCGAGAGGTTGTAAAGCGGATGACAACGCGCTACGAGATACACGCCCGCTGTAACCATCGTGGCCGCATGGATGAGCGCCGACACGGGAGTTGGACCGGCCATAGCATCAGGCAACCAGGTATAGAGCGGGATTTGGGCGCTTTTGCCCATCGCCCCGATGAACAGCAGAATACAAATCAGGGTCACCACGCCCGCCTCCAGGCGGATATTCGGTAGGGTGGTAAAGATGTCAGAGAAGTTGAGGCTGCCGAATGTCTGGAAGATCACGAACATTCCAATAAGCAATCCCAGGTCACCGATTCGGTTCATAATGAACGCTTTGCGTGCGGCTTTGCCGTATTCCTTGTTCGTGTACCAAAACCCGATGAGCAGGTAGGAGCAAAGTCCCACACCTTCCCAGCCGAAAAAGAGCATCAGGAAATTGTCGCCCATGACGAGCAGCAACATGGAGAAAATGAACAGATTGAGATATGCGAAAAACTTCCAGAAGCCGTCATCGTCGTGCATATAGCCAATACTATACACATGGATCAGGAAGCCCACACCTGTCACGATCAGCATCATCCAGACCGAGAGATGGTCTACGAGAAAGCCAAAATCGGCGCTCAGGCTGCCCACGGTAAAGAAGTTGTACAAGGTCACCTGAATCGGGCCGGAGGCCGCCACCTGATTGAAACACATTACGCTCAAAATGAACGAAACAAGCAAAGTGCCGGAGCCAATGATGCCGACAGTGGTTTTACTCAGGCGTTTGCCAAACAAGCCGTTGATCGCGAAGCCGATAAGCGGCAAAAAGGGAATAAGTGGTATGAGTTGGTTCATTTTCTAAACATTCGACTGGCTTTCCAAATTTTGAATAACCAGCATTATTTTTTCTTTCAAATCGGGCAAAAATGTTTGCCGAATATCCCAGACCATTGCGTAGTCTACTCCAAAATAATCGTGAATCAGCACATTGCGGAAGCCAACAACGCCAGCCCAGTCAATCTCAGGGTGGTTCTTAGCTAGGTCATTTGGGATGCCGTTGGCGGCTTCTCCTATGATTTCAAAGTTTCGGATTACCGCATCGCGGGTCTTCAAATCTTTGTAAAATTGCTCAAAATCCATGCCTTTGGCGTATTCCTCAATCAAGTTTGCTGATTCAAGAATATCTTTCAAAAGCAATATGGGCGTTCGCTTAGACATAAATCAAATCGGGCTCGATTTCAGCGAAATAAGCTTTTTTGATGCCGTTTTTGGAAACCAAGTCCACTTTTTTCTGCAAAATCTTTTCCAAATCAAAAGCCAAATGGATGAATTGCATTCCTGCTGGCTGGGTAAATTCTACCAGGATATCTACGTCGCTATCCACGCTGTCGTCACCCCGGCTGACCGAGCCAAAAATCGCCATTCTGCTGATTGGGTATTGTATCAGCAGGGTCGGCTTGGCCAGTGCGAGTTGAGAAAGAATTTGTTCGCGAGTTGTCATGTTTAGTTTTTCAAATTATCAAGCAAGGAAATATCCGTGCTCTTCGTGTTTCTGTAAATCATGACCAGAATACCCAGTCCGACCGCCGCCTCCGCTGCTGCCACCACCATGATGAAAAAAACCATGATTTGTCCCTGAGAATCAGAGAGATACGTGGAAAAGGCTGCCAAAAGCAGGTTCACTGCATTGAGCATCAACTCGATGCACATAAGCACAACAATGGCGTTGCGGCGTACTAGCACCCCGAACACGCCGATGACGAACAGCACGGTGCTGAGGTAAACGTAGTAGTCAATGGGGATGGAGCGTATTGTTTCTAGCATTTTAGAACTCTATTTTTTACCGCAGAGGCGCGGAGGCGCGGAGAAGATTCCCCTCTGTGTCTCCGCGTCTCTGCGCTGAATTATTTAAACTTGCAAATCCCTTTTTCCCACCAAAACGGCTCCCACCATCGCCGCCAAAAACAAAATCCCCGCGATCTCAAACGGCACCACAAAATCAGTAAAGAGCACATAGCCTAGGTTTTCTACAAGGCCGACTTGATTGTTGACATTTTCAGGAATATTTACTTCAATGCCGCCGCGCAGCGCACCCACCAACGTCACCAGCAGCATGCCCGCCGTAATGCCCGCGCTGATTTTCCAGGTCGTGGATTTTTGCGGTTCGCTGTCTTTGTTTAGGTTGAGCAGCATCAGCACAAAGAGGAACAACACCATAATCGCCCCGGCGTACACGATGATGTGTACCACAGCCAGAAACTGTGCATTAAGCAGGATATATTGCCCGGCGATGGCAAAAAACGTAAGGATCAGGTACAACACGCTGTGTACAGGATTCTTGGAAAGAACCATGAGCAGCGCAGTAAGAATGGAAATGGCTGCGAGGGTTAGAAATATAGGTAAAACCATGTTGGTCAATCGTTTATACCAGTGTTCGACTGGGGCGTATAATCAGGCAGTTTGGACTTTTTGCTCGGTAAGATGTTTCTGGCGAGCTGTCACGTCAATGCGTTTATCAGGTGTAATCCCTTCTACAAGCATGTCTTTGCCAAACACAAAATTCTGGCGCACATAATCGCTCGGCACCAGACGGTCTGTCAGGAAAATCGCTTCTTTAGGACAGGCTTCTTCGCACATTCCACAAAAAATACAGCGCAACATATTGATCTCGTACACCGCTGCGTATTTTTCTTCGCGGTAGAGATGTTCTTCGCCTTTTTGGCGTTCTTCAGCGACCATTGTGATGGCTTCAGCCGGACAAGCCACCGCACATAGCCCGCAAGCGGTGCAGTTTTCCCGACCTTGTTCGTCGCGTTTCAACACGTGCCATCCGCGATAGACGGGGGCGAATTCACGTTTCTCCTTTGGATAAGAGGTCGTATTGCTCTTCCTGAAAAAGTGCTTGAGCGTGGTCCACATTCCCTTGGCTATGGCGGGAAGGTAAATGCGCTCCATGAAGGTCATTTTTTTGTTGACGACGTTTTTCGAGCGTTGTGTGAGTTGCATAACTTCTGATTTGATGATCTGGTAATGGGGTTGTCGGATGGTTATTTAAAAGGTACTAATCTAGCAGAAAGCCACTCATATATCTCTTCAAAACCTAATTTTCCTTCAGCCACTTCGTGTAAAAAATCAAAACGCGCCTCCATGGTTTCTTGGATATCAAGACTGAACTCATTGAGCAAGGAGCGCATCACAATGTAACCTGTTCTTTTATTCCCATCCATAAATGGGTGGTTGTGGACGAGGCTTTCTAGTAGTGCGGCAGCCTTGTGGACGGGCGTTGGGTAGTAGTCAAAATCCCCACTGCCCATGAATGGACGAGCAATGGCTGATTCCAAATATCGTTCATCGCGGATACCCCTAGCCCCTCCATATTTTTCAATGATTTGGTTATGGATTTCTATAACCTGTTCTATCTCAATCATTTCAAGCCAATTTTTGGAGCAACTCGTCATCCTCCTGCATAATGCGGTCAAGGTGACGTGTCAAAATAATTTTCTTAGGAGAAGCCTTTTTTGAGGTTTTTACTTTGTCACTTTTCTCTTTCGTGGCTTTGTCTTCTAAAAAAGAAAATGACAACCCAAGCCGCTTGAAAAGCGGTATCAAGGTTTTCAGGTCTTCTTTTGGGCCCGTCAACAGAAGTGCGTCCATGGCTTTAATTATTTGAGTGATTTTGAAAATTTATTTCCCCAGCCACAAAATCCCCGCCCCAGTCAGCATCATATTCACAATTGCAAGCGGAATAAGCGATTTCCAGCCCAGTTGCATCAATTGGTCATAGCGAAAACGTGGGAGCGTCCAACGAATCCACATGAAAACAAAGATGAAAAAGAACGCTTTTGTCAGCAGCACGATCGGCCCCATCAAGCCTCCGAGCCAACCCGGATCAATTCCGGGGAAGTGGTATCCTCCAAAGTAAAGACATGAAATGACTGTGCAGGAAATGAACATGTTGATGTACTCGGCGAAGAGGAAAAACCCGAGTTTCATAGCACTATATTCCGTGTGATAACCGCCGATAAGTTCTGTTTCGCACTCGGCCATATCGAAAGGTGCCCGATTACACTCAGCAAGGGCGCAAGTGAGGAAAAGAATAAAACCAAGCGGCTGGTACACCACATTCCACATTCCAGCCTGCTGATCTACAATGGTTTTGAGACTCAATGAACCGCTCAACATAACGATTGCTATAATGGACAATCCCATCGCCAACTCGTAAGAAATCATCTGTGAGCTGGCGCGGATGGCCCCGTAGAGCGAGAATTTGTTATTGGATGCCCAGCCACCAAGCATAATTCCATAAACCCCAAGCGAGGCCAAGCCTACTACGTACAAGATGCCAATGTTCACGTCCGCCACTTGAAGATTCCAGTTGAGGCCACCAAGCGTAAGGGTCGTACCCCATGGAATAACTGCAGAGGCCATCAGGGCGACAAAAATGAATGCGCCTGGCGCCAGGATATACAGCCAACGCTCGGATTGGTTGGGCACAAAATCCTCCTTGGTAAACATCTTGACCCCATCGGCCAAAGGCTGAAGGATACCCCATGGGCCAGCATTGCTTGGGCCGAGTCGGTCCTGGAAAAAGGCTGCGATTTTGCGCTCTCCATAGGTAGAGTACGCCGCAACGCCCAGCGTCAGGGTAAACAACACTATGATAAGAACAGCTTTTTCGATGATAAAGCCGAGACTAAAAAGTAGGATAAGACTCATTTTTTTGTGTTGTTCAAGCTGGCGGTTAGTTTTTTGCCAGGATCAATTTTTCAAGTGTTTCAATAAAGGCACGTCCGTCTTTCAATTTGTTGAATTCCACATCTTCCAACCGGACTATCTTATTTACTGTGTGAATTTCAATCTCAAAATACCCTAAAAGATTGGCCAAGCCCCCCAAGCCCAGCAGGAATGTCATGTATAAACCTCTATATGCCTTTCCATTTGTAGGATCGTAGAACAAAGGCCAAAGGCACAGTGCTCCTATAATAAACCAGATTGTTGCAGTTATCACTTTCCTCTTCAGCCGATATTTTATGGATAAAATATCTTCAAACGGAATTGTCATTTGACCACCCTTGAAGGTTTTTATTTTAATCCAATTATTACTTATTTTCCCAACGGAATTGGACAAAAACATTTTTTCTCCCTCTTCCATGTGATAGTAATTTTAGCGAACTGTCAGTTCTCCGTGTTCGTAGTGGTTTTGTGAAATAACCGAATGCTTGTCCATATCTCTTGGCCCTTCGATGACCCAATCCGCTTTATCTTTTTTCTCGAAACGACAGGTATTGCAAATGAATTCATGTACCTCCCCGTATTTGTCTTTTCGGCCCGTAATGCGGTAAATTTCTCCGCCGTACATCCAGGCCACGACTTTGCCGGAACATTTGTCGCAATTGCGGTGCGCGTCCATTGGGTTGAGGAACCACACACGACTTTTGAAACGGAACGTGCGGTCAGTAAGCGCACCCACGGGACACACGTCTATCACGTTGCCGCTGAAATCATTGTCAATCGCCTTCTCAATGTAGGTGCTGATCTCCACATGGTCGCCTCGATTGAGGATGCCGTGTACCCGCTCGTTGGTGAGTTGGTTGGCCACATACACACAACGGAAGCACATGATGCAGCGCGTCATGTGGAGTTTGATGTACGGGCCGATGTCAATTTTCTCAAAAGTCCGGCGTTCAAATTCGTAGCGTGTGCTGGCTTTTCCGTGCTCGAATGCCAAGTCCTGCAAATGGCACTCGCCTGCCTGGTCGCAAATAGGGCAATCAAGTGGGTGGTTGATGAGCAAAAACTCGGTGACTGCCGCGCGGGCTTCCACCACGGTAGCATCGCTTTTGCTGGCTATTTCCATGCCGTCCATGACCATCGTCTGGCAGGATGCCACGAGTTTGGGCATGGGGCGGGGGTCTTTTTCCGAGCCTTTCGTAACGCGCACAAGACAGGTACGGCACTTGCCGCCCGAGCCTTGCAGCGTGGAATAATAGCACATGGCGGGCGGCACGAGTTCGCCGCCAATCTGGCGCGCCGCGTTCAGGATGGTAGTGCCGTCTGCGACTTCGATGGTTTGTCCGTCTATGGTAACTTTTGCCATTTTATGAATTTGATGCCGGTTATGGTCATCCTTCTTGTTTTTCTATTTTGGGTTTATGATATCACCGTTACTTTTAATGCACTTGATATAGGTGTTATAAACCCCTGTTTTATCAGCATCAACATTATAGTTGAACAACCTGATCGTGACTATTCCGCTTGATTTAAGCGCGCCAGTTGTCAAAGTAATACTTCGGACGGTTTCATCTTTAAACATGAGATCAGTAGGTTCCTCATTCACAAGGGGTTGATTGTCCGAATCGAACATCTCTGCCCTTATTTTCAAATCATCGCTCACCGGTACTACCATTACCTCAAACATATCCCCGGCACCCATGGAAATCTCAATATCCTGGGTTTCTTTACCGTTTTTGAATTCACGCTCCAATGTGTCGCCACATTTACCTTCCATTTTTTCAGTTTGGGCATAGGTGATGCATGGCAAAAGAGCCAAAACCGAGTACAAGAACAGTTGACGTTTCATGGTTGAAGTTTTAATGAATAGTAAAATCATTGCTCTCCGGCTTTTAATATAATTGCTTGATATAGTGCGGGATGTACCCTGAATCCAATTTTGTTTACCAAATCATCAATCAATGGTCGGACAGATAAAATCAGTCCTTTTGACTTGGCTTCAAGTAAAATACCAAGCAATCCAATAATCTTCAATCCAACTGACTCAGCCTTGTTCCTGCCTTGCCTTTCGTCAATAATCAATGCCGCAGCTTTTAATTCAACAGCCAATGCAATTGCTTCTGCTTCACCTTGATCTAATTCCAATTTCAATATCTCAACCCATGCTGTGTCACTTGGTTTTTGAATAAATATCCATCCCTGTTGTTCCAAGATGGTTTTTTGTTCAGGTACTTGGCACAATTCCTTAAAAACGGCTTCTGGCAAAATCACTACGCCAAAAATTTGTTGAAGCAATTGTAAATGCCCCAACTGAATCAGATTCGTTACAGGCGAAGTGTCGCTAACTACAATCATTTCAACAACTCAAGGTTTTTTAGGTCACGCTCCAAATCCTCTATATCCAGTTTGATGTAAACATTCCGCTTTGCCAGTTCTTTTTGAAAGGCAATTTGATTCAAGCCAGCCAAACGTTTGGCTTGTCCCATGGTAAGGCGTTCCTTATCATAAAGGTACACAGCCACCTCAATCAGCAATTCGCTAGGCGAGATGTTGGCCTTTGCCAAGGTCGAATCAGGAATGGTGATGGTCATGGCTTTGCTTTTATTGCTCGAATGATTCGGGCGTACATTTTTAATGTCGGTGAGGGTCATTTTTTGCTTTTTAAGGATAATTGTCGAAGCCCTACAGACACCTGCGGAAACTACATAAACCCGAAAGAGTAAGATTCAGATGAAGTGTTTTGAAAGGTCATTTGAGTAAAAATCATTTTATTGGCCTTCATGTTTTTAGGAACCTTAAAAGTTATCCAACCTTCGCATTTTTCACCAGGAATCATTTTTGAAGAAAATTCCAACTTTGGAAGTTTTCCTTCTGTTGGAAAGTCAAATTTATCCTTTGAAATCCATGTTGCATTTTTTGACCTTCCTGCGGTTTCTGTTGACAAGAAACAATTATAATGAATGGCAAGTACGCAAACAAAGAACAAGTTAGCCTCATGATTATTTGCAAATTAGCAAATTTAGGACATTTGTTTCCTGTTAGAATTATACTGCCACTGGCTCTCTCACCAGCCCATAATTCCGCTCCATACACAACCTCGGCTCCTTCACGTGCCACTCAAACTCCTCCCTGAAATGCCGAATCGCAGCGCTTACCGGCCAAGCCGCCGCATCGCCCAGCGGACAAATCGTATTGCCCTCGATTTTCTTGGCCACATCCACCAACAGGTCAATATCGCTCATTTTGCCGGCGCCGTTTTCCAGGCGGTGTAGTACTTTTTCCATCCAGCCCGTGCCCTCGCGGCAGGGTGAGCATTGTCCGCAGGACTCGTGGGCATAGAAACGGGCAAAATTCCAGGTATTGCGCACGATGCACTGGTCCTCGTCGTATACGATAAAGCCACCAGAGCCCAGCATCGAACCCGTGGCGAAACCGCCATCGGCAAGGCTTTCATAAGTCATCAGACGGTCTTCGCCCGCCGCTGTTTTGCAAACAAGATAGTGGGGTAAAATAGGTACGGAAGAACCGCCCGGCACACAGGCCTTGAGTTTTTTGCCGCGTTTGATTCCGCCACACCATTCGTCCGAGTAAATGAATTCTTCTACCGTGATGTTCATCTCTATTTCGTACACACCGGGTTTGTTGATGTTCCCGCCGGCCGAAATGAGTTTCGTCCCCGTGCTTTTGCCTATGCCGATTTTGGCGTATTCGTCGCCGCCGTCGTTGACGATTGGCACGACTGCCGCTATGGTTTCCACATTGTTTACCACGGTTGGACATTGCCAAAGGCCCTTTACGGCAGGGAACGGCGGTTTAATTCGCGGGTTGCCACGTTTGCCTTCGAGACTTTCCAGCAGCGCGGTTTCTTCGCCACAGATGTAAGCGCCAGCGCCGATGTTCACATACATATCAAGATCATAACCCGAACCAAGAATATTTTTCCCCAGCCAGCCTTTGTCGTAAGCCTCTGCAATGGCTTTTTCCAAGATAAATAAAATCCATGCATACTCGCCCCGGATGTAGATATAGGATGTGTTGGCGCCCAACGCGTACGAGGAAGTAATCATGCCTTCGATGAGCAGGTGCGGGATTTTCTCCATCAGGTACCGATCTTTGAAGGTACCCGGCTCGCTCTCATCCGCATTGCAAACGAGGTAGCGCGGCACGCCCTCGGGCTTGGCGAGGAACGACCATTTCATCCCGGTCGGGAAGCCTGCGCCACCGCGACCACGCAGGCCACTTTTTTTCACTTCTTCCACCACGGCGTCGGGCGACATGGTTTTCAAAGCCTTTTCCACGGAGCGGTAGCCGCCGTTTTTGCGATACACTTCGTAGGTGTGGATGCCCGGTACTTGGGCGTGTTCTAAGAGTAATTTCCTTGCCATGGTTTTTTACCGCAGAGGCGCGGCGGCGCAGAGGGAAAAAACTCTGCGCCTCCGCGTCTCTGCGGTGAATTTTACTTTAAAAGTTATTCACAAATCTTTTAAATCCATCCTTCAAAAGTGGTACATTAAAATTGATAAGCAGTCCGACCTTTTTATCTGCCAATTTTAGATAACTGATGATTTGGGCTTCAAAAACAGGCAACATGATATCTACGGACTTCAATTCAACTATGACTGTGTCTTCTACTAACAAGTCAATTTTGTACTCTTTTGAAAGTAATTCTCCTTTATATAAAAGAGGAATGACGACTTGATTTTGAACATTCAATCCTCTTAGTTCTAATTCCCTTTTGAGACAAAGTTCATAGACGGATTCTAACAAACCAGGCCCCATAATTCTGTGGACAGTGATACTTGCGTCAAGTATTTGCCGGGTAATTTCATTTTTTAGTGCGTTTTCCATGATTTTTATATCTTTAAAATGTGATGGTTTAGATATAAAAATAAGGGAAACTCTGCGCCTTTGCGGTTAAAAGATTATTTGCCTATCAAATCTGCCATCAATTGTGCCGGTTCCAAAATCGCCCCTTCAAATCGCGTATTCGGACAAACGGCAATCATGGCTCCGTCTTCGTCCAGTTCCTGAAGCCATTCGAGCAGTTCTTCCATTTCGACCTCTTCGATTTCATGTCCCTCGAATCCCGCAGCGTCTCGGAATGCAGCGGCAAGCGAAGCATCATGGAACAGTGGGAGGATGTCAGTATCGTCGTTGTCGCCCAGCAGGGCCCAGCCTTCATCGTCCGAGATGCCGAAAACCGATTTGTTTTTGGCAACGGTGTCAATAAAAAGTGCCAGGCGTTCTTCGCCGGACTTCTTGAAAACTGCGATTATTTCTGTTGATGTCATTTTATGTATGCCGGAACGCCGTTCCGGCTGGTTTGTACACCGGAACGCTGTTCCGGCTGAAAATTATGTCGGAACAGCGTTCCGACGTACATGGGCGGCTATCCCTGTTCTTTTGCAAATTCGGCTTCAAAATCCTCCCGAACAACATCCGGGCGCATAACCGCGCTTTGGAAATTAGGTGTGGGAAACACTGCGACGCGCATTTTTTGTTCTTGAAAATCTTCCAACCATTCGAAAAACTCGTACAAATCCAATGCTTCTACACGGAACTCGTCAAACCCGCCTTCCTTTTGAAAAATCTCTACAAACTCCGGGTTCGGGAACACTGCCAGCGCATCGCCTTCTTCACCCTCAATTTCCAGCATGAGCCAGCCTTCATCGTCGGCCAAACCCCATACTTCTTCTTCGGCTGCTACGGTTCTGATAAAATATTTGTAGCGGCTTTCAGGTTTTCTAGCCAGTATTTCTTCGATTTCTTTTTTTGTAAGTTGTGCCATAATCAGTTGGTTTTCAAAAATTTACCCAATACCCATCCTGTCTCCCCATTCATTCGTTTAACCTTATACCAGGTAGAATAGGTAATCGTTTCTACCGCGCTCGCATCTATCTCGGCGGTCAACTTGCCTTTTTGGGGGTCTTGGTAGCTTACCCGGTACAAATTTCCTTCTGTTTTGTATTCCTCGATGATTACAGCCTTCCCTTTGAGCAAATTCACTTCAGCTCCGCTACCTTTCAAGGTGATGGATTTATTTAAAATGGCCTCGCTTTCATTGTTCACATTTTTAGTTTCCAAAATCTCAACTTTTTCATTCTGTTCAAAACTGCCGATCTTTTCAGATTTCACACTAGCCTCTTTCCGCATCGTTACATTGCTTCCGGTGATAATGCTCTTTGGACTGTCCTCGTGTGGTGTTTCGGCTTCGGTGCGCGAAAGATTGGTCACTGTTTCATTCACACGATTCAGGTTCTGAGGTTCTGTGGCTTGGTTTTCAGGGCTGGTTTGCACCGCTTCGTTCTTAGGACTAACGTCATTTTTACAAGCAACAAAGGCCAAAAAAAGAAAGGAAAATAAGGCTAATTGCTTCATGATAAATGATTTGTGTTGAAAAATGATATTGATTCAGTGCATTTTCCAAGTCCCTTTGTCAATCTTCCCCGCCTTACAGTCTTCAATGAATTGGTCAATCTTCCCGGCATCAAGATGTTCATGGAAAAATTCCCCGACTTGCATCATCGGCGCGTACCCACAGGCGCCGAGACATTCTACTTCTTTGATTGTGAACATTCCATCGGGCGTGGTCTGGTTTTTTCCGATGCCAAGTTTGAGTTTGGTGTATTCGATAAGAGCCTCTGCACCTTCAATAGCGCACGGTCCTGTGTGACAAAATTCGAGCACATACTTGCCCACCGGACTGAGGTTGTACATGGAATAAAAGCTCGCCACCTCATATACTTCGATGGGTTTAATTCCAAGTGCAGCTGCCACCTCATCCATTGCGGCTACACTGAGCCAACCATGGTTCTCCTCTTGCGCAAGATGCAAGGCTCGAAGGATGGCGCTTTTTGCCCGGCCTTCAGGGTATTTTTTCATCAGACCCTTTACTTCTGCAAGGGCAGTTGATGAGTATTTGAAGGGAGTGCCGTTTTGCGTTGTGGTGTGCATATTTTAATCGTTACTTTCAGTCAGCAGGATAGTTAACTTTGGGAAAAGCAGCATTTAGGCGTCAAGTTCCCCGGCGATCACGTTCATTGAACTCATTGTCAAAATAGCATCCGAGAGCATCGAACCTTTGATCATTTCAGGATAAGCCTGGTAGAAAATAAAGCATGGGCGACGAAAGTGCAATCGGTATGGCTGGCGACCGCCATCGCTGACGAGGTAAAAACCAAGTTCGCCGTTGCCTCCTTCAACGCTGTGATATACCTCGCCAACGGGTACCGGAACCTCTGCCATTACCACTTTGAAGTGATAAATAAGCGCTTCCATTTTGGTGTACACATCGGGTTTGTCGGGCAGGTAATAATCGGGTACCTCGGCGTGGTATTCGCCTTCGGGTAAATTGTCGTATGCCTGATTGATGATCCGCAAACTCTGGCGGATTTCCTCCTGGCGCACGCAGAATCGGTCGTACGTATCGCCATTGACGCCCACCGGAATGTCAAATTCAAAGTCTTCGTAACTGCTGTACGGTGACATCGCTCGGACATCGTAATCCACGCCAGCAGCCCGGAGGTTCGGACCGGTAAACCCATAAGCCATGGCACGTTCTCCAGAAATAGGTCCGGCACCGATGCAGCGATCCATAAAAATGCGATTGCGCTCCAGCAGCCCGGTAAACTCTTCAAAACGAGCCGGGAAGGTTTTCAGGAAATCCTTAAGTTTTTTATGAAAAACAGGCGTGAAATCGCGTTCCATCCCCCCAATACGCCCAATGTTGGTCGTCAAACGCGAACCGCAAACCTCCTCGAACAGCTCATAAATCCGCTCCCGCTCCTGGAACATATAGGTGAAGCCGGTGAGCGCCCCGGTGTCCACGCCGATCACAGTATTGCATACCAGATGGTCAGCAATCCGCGAAAGTTCCATGATGATCACCCGCATGTATTCCGCCCTTTTGGGCAATTCGCAGCCGATGAGTTTCTCGACCGTCATGTGCCAACCCATGTTGTTGATGGGCGAGGAACAATAGTTGAGACGGTCCGTGAGCGGTGTAACCTGATAGTACGGGCGATGTTCGGCAATTTTTTCAAATGCGCGGTGAATGTAACCGATGGTTGGTTCGGCGCTGACAATGCGCTCGCCATCCATTTTCAGCACATTTTGGAAAATGCCGTGCGTGGCCGGGTGCGTTGGCCCCAGATTGAGGGTTGCGAGTTCTCCATCGAGGCTGTCGAGGGAGGAAAAGTATGATTGGACTTGCATAATTTCAGGTTCTTAGTCAAAACTTTGGCCCACGTGCCCATCCCGCCCAAAAAAGCGATCATCCTTATCAGTTCGGGTGCCATCTTCAAGGCGATATTCTTTTCGCATTGGAAATACCTCCATGTCGTCTACGTTCAATATGCGCCGTAAGTCGGGATGATCCGTAAATACAACGCCGAAAAAATCGTATTCCTGTCTTTCCATCCAGTTCGCCGTTGGCCAAAGACCAGTCGCGGTAGGCACATGCGGGTCGTCGCTTGGGAAAAATATCTTGAGCCGTATCCGCACATTTTGTTTCCAGTTGTGCAAGTGGTAAACCACCCCAAGTTCTTGTCCGGCATTGTCTGGATAGTGGATGGCACAAAGCGTTGTCAGAAAATTGAAACCAAACTGCTCATCATCGCGAAGTAACCGGAGCAGCTCAATAATTTGCTCGCGGCTGGTATGGATATTGAGAATGCCATCACGTGCAACTTCGAAGGAGTGTGCTGCACCGGGCATTTTTTCGGCAAGTTGGGTTAAGATCTGGTCGTTAGAAAGCATTGATTACCCTATTTGATATTTTTCCAAAAGATGCTGGTATTCAGGCGAATTCCGACGTCGCAAGGGTTCATTCTTCACCAATTCCTGAATCTTCATGATCCCATCAATGACCTGCTCCGGACGAGGGGGACAGCCGGGGATATAAACATCCACAGGAATCACCTTGTCAATCCCTTGCAGGACTGAGTAAGAATCGAAAATACCACCTGAACTGGCACAGGCTCCCATGGCAAGCACCCATTTTGGTTCTGCCATTTGCGTGTACACTTGCTTGAGAATCGGGCCCATTTTTTTGGCGATCGTACCCATCACCATGAGCAGATCTGCCTGTCGGGGTGAAAACGAGAGCCGCTCCATGCCAAAGCGCGCCAGATCGTAGTTGCTCCCCATGGTTGCCATAAATTCAATACCGCAACAAGAGGTAGCGAACGGCAAAGGCCAAAGTGAATTAGCCCTGGCCAGCCCCACAACGGAAGACAATTTAGTGGCGAAAAAACCCTCTCCTCCAAGGCCTTCAGGCATTTCTGCTGGAATAATTTTGCTCATAATTTAAACTATAATGTATGAACGATGAACGATGAACTATGAACTATGAACTATGAACTATGATTCGTAATGTTCATAGTTCATCGTTCATACATCATACATCATCGTTTATTTGTCCCACTCAAACGCCCCTTTGCGGAGTACATAGTAGAACCCAACCAGGAACACTGCCACAAACATCAGCACCGCTAAGAAGCCATCAGTGCCCATTGCCCTGAAATTGACGGCATAGGGATAAAAGAAAATTACTTCCACATCGAACAAGACAAACAAGATGGCTGTCATCAGGTATTTGATGGAAACGGGAATGCGTGCATTGCCCTGCGACTCAATGCCGCATTCAAAGTTCTCGTCTTTCTTTTTGCTGCTGCGGCGCGGGCCAAGTTTGGGCACCACAATGAGTACCAGTGCTACAAACCCTATTGCGACAAGGGATTGCATGATGACGGGAAGATATCCAGTAGGCTCCATGTTTTTGCTGTGGGGCGAACTTCAGTTCGCAAATGAGTTTGATTTTGAACAAAAACAGCTCGTGTTTCGGGCTGGTTGTCCTGCGCGGCAAAGGTAGCCAAATGCCCCCGACTTTTGTTTGTACTAAATTGTAAGAACTACACGAAGTGGGCATAGTTTAGAACTTTTCAACCTGGGGGTTTTAGCAAGAAAGCCCATCTTTGTTAAAAATTTCGAGCCATGGACAGAAATTTTGAATTCCTAACCCTTCAATACAGTGAAAAATGAACGTTGAAGCGCTCCGAGAACTTTGCCTTTCCTTTCCCAGCGTGACAGAAGATGTCAAATGGGGGCAAGACCTATGCTTTTCCGTTGCAGAAAAGATTTTTTGTGTCACCGATGTTGATGCCGATGGGGGCGCCTCCTTCAAAGTATCAGAGGAGGAGTTTGACACGATGGTTTCGCGTGAAGGAATTATTCCCGCTCCATACATGGCTCGGCACAAATGGGTGTTGGTTTTGGAATTTTCTTGGCTAAGTGATACCGAATGGGCGCATTTCATCCGCCAATCTTATGAATTGGTGAAAGCTAAATTGCCCAAGAAAACCCAGGAAAGCCTGTAAAAACAGATAATAGGCCTATCTGCTTAATAAACGCCCCCGATCAATCCGGCTTTTTCCCGCCTTTCAAAAACCCCTGCACAGATTTGAGCGTGTCCCACTGATCGTTGGCTGCAAGGTTGGCTTGAGAAGGCCAGGTGCCAGGGTCGTGCATGGCAAGCTGAGAACCGGCTGCGGCGAGGATTTCTTTCAGGCGGAGTACATCGGCTTCGGCTAAATGACGGTAATTATAGATGCCATATTGGTTGAGGAGCATCTGAATCTTGGGGCCAATGCCTTCAATGACGGTAAGATCATCCCGCTCGGCTATGACTGCGTGGGATGGTTGCGGTTCAATCTGGGCTGGCGACTTTTGTTTAGCCGGTTTTGCAGGCTTAGGGTCTGCCATGGCAACGGGTTCAATAACGAACACCGGAGGGGTAGCGATCTCTGGTTCAGTTTCTTGTTTGGGTGTAAAGACCATTTCTTCACCTGCAGGAGTTTCTACAATAATCTCTTTGATTTCCAGCGGGATATCATCAGCAATCGGGGTGTCCGGGGAAAACGAAAGCCCCAATTCAGTTTGCAGCTGTCGGTTGCGGTTTTGCGTTTCGGCCACTTCGGTTTCTAAATAATTGACTTTTTCCTGAAGGCTGGAATTTTCTCTATTGAGGTTGGCCACCTGGGTAATAAAATTGCTATTGTCAGATTCTGCTACCATGGCGCGGGTTTTGAGCGAATCAAGTTCAAGCCGAAGGGCATCGAGCGTCACGGAAAAACTTTGATTGTCGAGCCTTAGCCGGTCGAGTTCTTGTTTGAGTCGGCCCCATAGCACCCAACCCAGCCAAAGACCAATAAAAAACGAGCCAAGGAGCATGATGAGAATTTCAAGCGTATGCGTAGCAAATGGGTTATTTTCAAACATCTTTTATGTTAATTTGAGTTGCGGTTGAGTTGGTTATCTGGTTATTGGGTTATTTGGGGATTTGGTTATTTGAGTGTCCGAGCTCTGGTGCTCGAATAAGCAAATTCCCAAATAACCCAATAACCAATCACTTATTCTACCCGTATTACTGCTCTGCGATTGAGGTAGCGCCCATAAGGCGTGTCATTGGTAGCAGCGGGTTTGCGGTCTCCAAAGGATTTGCACCGTATTTGTGATTTTGGCACTCCTTTTTTTACCAGAATATTCCGGATGCCATTAGCGCGTCGTAGAGCAAAAGTGTAATTTTCTGCTGGTTCGCCCACAAAGTCCGCGTGACCTGTAATACTTACTTTTTTGCCTGAAGCAATTAACTGGCTCGCGAGATTGGACAAGTAAGCATCAATCGCTGCGTTGTCCTCCTTGCGTGTGGATTTGTAAGGGAAGTAAATGACCATGCGGTCTTCAACTGCTTCCATTTGCACCTCACCCATATTGGACGGTGAAACAGGTTGGGGTGGTATGTAATTCGTGGAGGGATTGCTGTTAGGCGCTTTGATATTGGAAGATTTGTTTTCGTTGAGCGGCTTGATTTCAGGTGTTTCAACTGTAGCAGTAGGATCCTCTCTTTCGTCAGGAACGGCCACGACTTCTTCTGTTGAAAGTGCCTTGGGATCATCGCCACAGGCATTCATGAGGCCACAAACATACCAGCGCCAGCAAAGGACACTCCAAAGGACGAAGACGATGAGGGCAAGGGATTTTGAGTTCATAATACATTAAGTTTCAGGTAGCAAGTTTCAAGTAACAAGTTTAAAGATTTCAATATTGAGGCATTTCAGATTCCAACTATTATCTTGAAATTTGGTTCTTGAAACTAATAGCTTTGTTTCGCGGGGCAATTATCGCACAGATTTTCAGGTTTTTATAATAAAACTTAAAAAAGTCTGACTTTCGCGGCGCAATTTAACCACCTAACACCACTGTGCCAAGCATCGTCAAACTCAATAACGCTGACATCCGCCAAGCGGATGGCAGCACCATTCTCAAAGAAATCAGCCTGAACATCGGCGAGGGAGAATTCACCTATCTCATTGGTAAAACCGGGAGCGGCAAGAGTAGTTTGCTTAAAACGCTTTACGCTGCACTGCCCCTTGAACACGGCTCAGGAGAGGTCGCGGGTTTTGACCTCAAAAGCATTTCACGCCGCAATGTGCACGAACTCCGGCGCAAACTTGGTATCGTTTTTCAAGATTTCAACTTGCTGACCGACAGGGATATAGAACAAAACCTCCTTTTTGTGCTTCGCGCAACCGGTTGGGATGATCAAACAAAAATGGACAAGCGCATTGACGAAGTCTTGGCGGAAGTGGGCCTCAGCGGAAAACGCGCTGCCATGCCATTTGAACTTTCCGGAGGCGAGCAACAACGCGTGGTCCTTGCCCGCGCCTTGCTCAATCAGCCCGCGCTGCTCCTCGCCGACGAGCCTACCGGCAACCTTGATCCGGAGACGAGCGATGATGTGCTCACCCTAATGCGAAACCTTGCCAAGCAACATAACACCGCCGTATTGTGTGCTACGCACGATTATAGGATACTTCAAAATTTTCCAGCACGGATTCTCCGTGTCATCGGAGGCAATTTAATTGACGACGAAGGAGCGGCATTGCGGTGATTCTCAAAAACTTCTCTCTTTAAACTCAGCAGCATTTGTAGTTTTGCGCGCCAAATCGGGCACATTGACCACATTCATCACATTGACCACATTTTAACATTGCCCATTTTTCACAAAACATGAATCTTCACGAATATCAAGGCAAAGAACTACTCAAATCTTACGGGGTAAAAATCCAGGAAGGAATCGTGGCTTTTAGCGCGGCTGAGGCTGTGGAAGCTGCCAAAAAAATGAAAGAACTGTACAATTCAGGTTGGTGCGTGATCAAGGCACAAGTGCATGCAGGTGGGCGTGGCAAAGGCGGTGGCGTGAAATTGGCAAAAAGCCCGGAACAAGCAGGCGAACTCGCTGAAGCAATGATAGGGATGCGCTTGATCACCCCGCAAACTTCGGCAGAAGGCAAATTAGTGCGCAAAGTTCTGGTGGCTCAAGACGTGTTTTATCCAGGGGCTTCGGAACCTAAAGAGTTCTATATCAGCATTTTGACAGATCGTGGAAAAGGCTGCAATGTTATCATGTATTCACCAGACGGCGGCATGGACATTGAAAAGGTAGCCCACGAAACTCCAGATCGGGTGTACTTCGAGTTTATTGACCCACTCTTAGGCTTGCGTACATTTCAGGCTCAAAAAGTTGCCTTCAATCTTGGTCTGAGTGGCGGTGCATTCAAGGAAATGGTTGATTTTGTACAGAAACTTTATGCCGCCTTTATCGGCTCGGATGCCTCAATGTTCGAGATAAACCCTTGCCTAAAAACTTCTGACGACCGCATCATAGCGGTGGACTCGAAGGTGACACTTGATGACAACGCGCTCTATCGCCACAAGGATTTGGAGTTGCTCCGCGACAAAGATGAAGAAGACCCTGCCGATGTTGAAGCGCAGGAAATGGACCTCAACTATGTTAAACTTGATGGCAATGTAGGCTGCATGGTCAACGGCGCTGGACTTGCTATGGCTACCATGGACCTGATTCAACTTTCAGGTGGCTCCCCTGCCAACTTCCTCGACGTAGGCGGTACCGCCGATGCACAACGGGTAGAAAATGCCATGCGGTTTATCCTCAAAGACTCCAATGTGAAAGCCATCCTGATCAATATCTTTGGTGGTATCGTGCGCTGCGACCGCGTAGCGCAAGGAGTCGTGGATGCTTACAAAGCTATTGGCAAAATCCCGGTCCCTGTAATTGTCCGACTGCAAGGCACAAATGCCGACATTGCTAAGAAAATTATTGACGAATCAGGCCTCGAAGTAATGGGCGCAACTGAATTTCAGGAGGCTGCAGACCTGGTGGCGAAGGTTTTGGCGAAATAACGAAGTGGTATTTCGGATGAAACCCTAGATGCTCAAGCAAAAATAAACCGCAGAGGCGCGGAGACGCAGCGTATTGAAAATCAATCACGCTGCGTCTCCGCGCCTCTGCGGTTTATTTTTGCTTCTTTCTAAACTTTAATTTTTTGGCGCCTCTTCTCCGCCCTTACCGTCTTCTTTCAGCAATTCATCCGCCGCTTTCACGATGGCCTCCATACGCGACAGGTCTTTTGCAACTATTCGGAGATCCTTTTCATAGGATTCCAGCGTGACGTTGTGCATCTCGAACACTTGTTTGAAGTAAACTTGCAGAAGACTGTCCTTTCGGTATCCTGCCAAGCCTGTGGTTGCAGCATCTGCAATACTGAGGTCAGCCATAATTCGGGCGAGTTTGTCGTCCCCTATGGATGGTTGTTCCAAGGGTTTGGATTGGCATGAAATGAAAAGGCTTAGCGAGAGAACAAATGCCCAAAATCCAAGACCCGGTATCCAATGTCCAACGTTCAACGTCCACCCGCTTTCGCTAAACCTACTGCGGGTTAAATGTTTAATATCTAATTTCATAATACTTCTTTTGGGAAATAACAGGCTGCTACTTTTGAATTACCTTCGTAGAATTCAGGCCAGGAGGCAGCCGTGGAAGTGATTTTTACTACGCCGCAAGTCGGCACATTTTCGATATAGTCGTTTTCAATAAAATGATTGGCAACATCTGTGAACGTTGGGTTGTGTCCAAATAAAAATACTGTTTGCGCTGAAGCTGGCAACGCACTGATGATGCGCAATATTTCCTGCGGAAATGCCTCGTAAATATTTGGCTCGCGGAGTACTTCCTCATCTTCTAATTTAAAGGCCTTAGCAAAAAACAAAGCTGTTGTAAGGGCGCGTTTAGCCGGACTGCTTACCAAAAGATCGGGCTGAACGCCTTGTTGCACGAGCAATTGGGCCATTCTGGGGGCGTCGTGAAGGCCACGTTCATTGAGTGGCCTGTCATGGTCTCGCAGACCAGGATTGCCCCAACTGGATTTAGCGTGACGAATAAGGTAGAGGGTTAGCATGGTAGTTATTGACGTTAGACATTGGACTATTGGACACTTGATTTTTGACAGTTAAGTGCCTATCCAACGTCAAATTTTTAGGACATATCCTTGCCCGAAATGGGTGTGAATGAGTTTTTGTTCAAATCCTTTGTCCATCTTGTTGCGCAAGTAATTTACATAGACTTCGATAACATTGGTGCCAGTGTCAAAATCTACGTCCCACACTTTTTCTGCAATTTCTGTTTTGGACAGCACCTTGCCCGGATTGCGCAAAAAGAATTCCAGTAATGCAAACTCTCGAGGAGTAAGCATGATTTCCTGCCCCGCTCGATGCACAGTTTTGGCATCCAAATCTTGCTCCAAATCATCGAAACGCAGCACGTTTTCCGTTCGTAAAGAGGCAGATGTACGACGGGCTAGTGCTTTGATACGTGCCAGTAATTCTTTGAATTCAAAGGGTTTAGCAAGATAATCGTCTGCTCCGGCATCAAGCCCGGTTACTTTGTCGTCCGTATTACTAAGCGCAGTGAGCAATAAAATGGGTGTAAAAATACCCTCATTGCGGAGTTGGCTGCAAAGTTCGAGGCCACTCATACCCGGCATGGTAATGTCAGATACGATGACATCATAGTTGCTTTGAAGGGCCAAACGGAGGCCAATCAACCCGTCAGAGGCGGTGTTTACGGTCCATCCATGTTCTTCCAGCCCTTGACGGAGCGACTGCAAAGTTTTGGGCTCGTCTTCTATAAGTAGGGCGCGCACAGGGCGAAAGTACGGGAGTGCCCAGTCTTTTTGACAAAATACCCGAAAAAATGCACCACAATCGCATCCTTTTCAGGGTTTTACCGACCTTCGTGGCTTCAATTGCATACTGTGCTCAGTTTTTTTCGCAGCAACCAATTTCTCGTCGCCATTCCCCTTGCGTTCTATGTCATTCTGGTGCATATAGGGGCATTGACGGGCTATGTACAACCCTTGGCCCATGCTGCTGAAGGCGGGTTGTTGTACGAATCATGGTTTGGCTGGGTTTCTAAACAGCCCTTTTATTCGGCAATCATTGCAGTAATCCTGGTTTTCATCCAGGCCTTTACCGTCAATACACTGGCTGATGAATTCAGGTTAATGGGCGAACGCAACTGGTTTCCAGGGCTTTTCTATGCGCTCACGGCAAGTGCATTGCCAGATTTTCTTTTTGTGACGGCCCCTTTGGTAGCAGCCACTTTTGTTCCTTTCTCGCTTTGGCGAATTTACAAAGTGTACCAGAAGGCACATGGTACGGCAGCAATTTTCGATGGGGCATTGTGGATTGCAGTGGCAAGTCTTTTTTATCCACCCTGCCTTTGGCTTCTGGTGGCGGCTTATGCTGGGTTTGGAGTAGTTCGTGTATTCCGCCTGCAAGAGCGGTTTGTCTTCTTGTCAGGAGCTTTTGTCCCGCTCTTTCTTGCATGGCTTTGGTATTTCTGGGCAGACCGTGGCGCTGAGTTTCGAGATGAGCATTGGGGAAGTTTGTTCCAATTATACCGTTTTGACGCCGTTTGGGATGAAAAATTGATGCTGAAAACGGTGCTCGTGATTTTGCTGGCACTAATATTTTTGATGGGGCTTGGGTCTCTTTACAGTCGAAAAGGGATTCAGGCACAAAAGTTCGTAAGCGTACTGTACAGGTTTTTGGTGGTTGGAGCATTGTCCAGCTTGTTGCAACCTGAATGGCGTTGGGAGCACATTGTTTTGCCCGCTTCAGCGATGGGCATCTTGCTGGCCATGACTTTTCAAAGTTTGCGGAACCGATTTTGGGCTGAGACATGTCACTTGGCTATTCTTGGCTTTGTAATGGTTATCCAATTTGCTGATTTCTTTCTAAAATTATCATTATCAATATTTTAACTCCCAAAATCATATTCTCCTTCACACATGAAATTTGGTGTAATTGTTTTCCCCGGCTCCAATTGTGATGACGACATGGTACACGTTCTTGGCGATGTGATGGGTCAGGATGTAGTCAAAATCTGGCACAAAAACCACAAACTCCCCAATGGCTTCGAGCCTGAAGACTGCGTGGTATTGCCGGGTGGTTTTTCCTATGGTGATTATGTGCGGGCAGGTGCGATTGCCCAGTTTTCGCCTATTATGCAGGCTGTGAAGGCACATGCAGCAGCGGGAGGCTTGGTTTTTGGCGTATGCAATGGTTTTCAAATACTCTGCGAATCCGGGCTTCTGCCCGGCGTTTTGCTCCGAAATGGGGGGCAAAAGTTTGTTTGCAACAATGTCTGGATTAAGGCCGTGACCCATAGTTCCCCAATTACACAAGAACTTGTGCTTGGCCAAGCCCTCAAAATACCCATTGCCCATGCGGAAGGTCGCTACTTCGCCGATAACGACACCCTCGATGAGTTAGAGCGCAACGACCAAGTGCTATTCCGTTATTGCGACCAATTCGGTAACGAAACACCCGAATCAAATCCTAATGAAGCCACTCGAAACATTGCAGGAATTTGCAACGCCGAGCGCAATGTGTTTGGGATGATGCCCCACCCGGAACGCGCCAGCGAAGCCGTATTGGGCAACACGGATGGGCGAGGGCTGTTTGAATCACTTTTGCATGGGGTTGAGCATTTCCAGAGTTGATGAAAAAACTCATTGTCATCGGAGGAGCAACTGCTACTGGGAAAACCGCGCTGGCCATTCAATTGGCGCAACACTTCCACACAGAAATCCTTTCTGCCGACAGCCGGCAGTTTTACCGTGAAATGAGCATTGGGACGGCCAAGCCCAGTTCGGCTGAATTGGCAGCCGCACCCCATCATTTTATTGATTTTCTTTCTGTTACGGACGATTATAGCGTGGGTGATTTTGAAAGGGATGCGCTGGCTGTTCTACAAAATATCTTTTTAGAAAACGATGTAGCCATTCTCGTCGGAGGCTCAGGGCTGTACATACGTGCCGTTTGTGAGGGCTTGGATAAATTTCCAGATATTTCAGATCAAACAAAAAAAGCCGTTGAAGCGGGTGAGCAAAGTGGTGGTCTCGCTTGGCTTCAGCAGGAACTTTCGCACCGCGACCCAGCCCATTTTGCCAAAATTGACCAGCAAAATCCTGCCAGATTGCGCCGCGCATTAGAGGTGTGTTTCGAGACCGGCCAGCCATATTCTTCTTTCCTGCAGCAAGGACAAAAAATCCCTCGGACCTTCCAGCCTGTTTATGTTCTACTCGATTTGCCTCGATCTGAGCTTTATGATCGTATTGAGGCCCGGGTAGATAAAATGATTACTTCCGGATTAGAAGATGAGGTGCGCAATCTGTTGCCCTATCGCCACAGACCTCCATTAAACACAGTGGGTTACGAGGAGTTTTTTGATTATTTTGATGGAAAAACCAGCCGTGAAGAGGCCATTGGAAAAATGAAACAACACTCGCGCAATTACGCGAAACGGCAGGTAACTTGGTTTGCAAAACACGGGGACTGGAATGTGTTCAGGCCAGAGAATGTGCCAGAGATTTTTGAATTTACTAAGTTTGCCACCTAATCCATGCCGTATGAGCACACAAACGATAAAATCCAATTTCCTTTTTGGGCTTCACCTGCTTTCGGTCATCGCCACCTGGGTGATCCCGTTCCTTATTACCTGGAAAATAGCAGTAGCCGTTTACGCCGTTGTCATGATTCAATTTGCTATCTGGGGCAAATGCCTGATGAACGAACACCATGGGTTGGACGAATCCAACGGGCGTATTTTTTACACTGAATTGCTGGAAAAGATGGGCTTTAATCCATCGCCTTATTTGGTAAAAACCGTTGTGCGTCAATGGCTTTACCCGATTTTGGCAGTAGTGGCCATCGTTTGGCAAGTATTGTTGGGCAACGAGCCTTTGTTGTTTTGACACCTAAGAGATTTTCGATAACCTCCGAGGTGTCAAAATTCTAAACCCCTGCGGAACCGTCAACGCTTCGCTTCCACAAACCCATTGTAGGCCTTCACCAAGGATTGGTATAGTAGTTTGCCTTGCAAGGCATAACCATACTTGGTGTAGTGTACGGAGTCAGACGTCATTAGGCCGTTTGATTTCCACAGAACCGACGAGTTTTTCCCACCTGAGAAGTTGAACAGATCCCACAAAGCGAAACCCTTTTCCTGGGCAAATTCTCGGATAACCTCGCTGGTCTCGGCCATAAATGGGTTCAGGCCTTTGCCCTTCAGGTAAGAGTCGGCGGGAGTGGTGAGCATGATTCGGGTAGAAGGACTGCGCTCCAGAATCTGCGAGGTTAGCAGATCCATAGTACGCCGCATATAATTGGCGTCTGTATTGCCCTGACTTTCGTTGGTCCCGAAAGACAATATGACCAAGTCAGGTTCAAGGTCAGCCACTTGATTAGAAAAGTATTTAGCGCGTGCGAAATCCATGAATTTCGCCCCGTTGACACCAATGGAATGGTACAATACGCCGCTAAGTTCGTTTTCAATGGACACGCCATCAATGGTCAATGTTCTTTCTTGAGCACTGGTTTTCTTTGCTGCAATGGTGACAGAACCTACCGGACGGTCGAAATAAAAGGATCGGGCATAGTCGTCTTCAATAAAAAGCTGAGCGATTTGGTTGGAGGTTTCATCTCGGACTTCAAGGTCGTATTCAAGGGCTGTTTTGCGTTGAAAAACAGTCACTTTTGTGAAAAAACGGCTTTCGGAAGTAGCGGTGTCGCGCATGCGAAAGGTGAGTTCGGCGTTTGGGTTGGTGGTGCTAAGTTTGAAACCTGCCGCGCCAAAATTGGTTTCCGGCGAAATATCTCGCTGGCAATTGGCGCCCGTCCATTTGCAATTGGTTTCCGCCAAAAAATCTTTAGCGCCATTGGATTGGGCCAGTTTGTAAGGGAATAACAATCCTCTGCCAGCATCGCCAAACTCGCGCTGCAAGCGATCTCGCACCTCCCGAGTGAGAAAATTGCCCAATATGTGCGAATCGCCAAGGTGTACAATGCTGATCTTCTTGCCTCCTTGCGTGCGCTGTGTAAAAAGTTCCTGAAAAACGGGTTCCAAATAGGCCCGGTTTTCAATCTCGTTGTCGTCCTGACGTATGAAACTGAAACCAGCGCCAACAGTGTCAGCGTCGGTTATTTGGACATGTGGCGGACGAAATTGCGACTGGCATTGTCCAATAAAAAAGAGAAAAAAAGCCGAAAAGGCCCACAGTCGCAGACGAGAAAAAGTAGGGTACATAAGTTCTTGTTCAAAAATCAAAAAGGTCGTTTTCGGGGGTCTTGGCGAGTCTAAAGCAAAAGTACAAATTGACTATCGGCTTTTAGGAAACCAAGCTTATTTCTATTTCCGATATCGAATAAATCGGATATCGGAAATCCACTCATGTTCTTAAAAGCCGGTGATCATTAAGTACAAAACCAAAATCTATTGCAACTTCTTCTCCGAGCGCCAATTGGCCTGCTCTTGTAAAAACAACTTTGCCATCATAATGCCCACGACTTTGCCTCCCTCGTGTGTAAGGTGGGTATAATCGGTGTTTGCAAGTCTTGGTCGTTGATGTGCAAAGCGCAGCATGGTGTTTGGCCCGCCCATTCCCCAGAAGAGATCGTAAAAGAGCAGACCATGTTTCCGGGCAAGGTTGCGTTGCATCTTTACTACGGCTGGAACCCCGCGCATGGTTGTGATTTCGGTTCCCTCTTTGGCACCTCGGTCGCCCACACTGACCACTAAAATTGGCTTGCCGGGGAAACAGGTTTTTAGATGCTTGAAAGTGCGGTCAAGTTCGGCCTCGTACCATTTAATATTTGTCAATGTGTTCGTTACTGCGTTCAGGCCTACTTGTATCACGATCAAATCGTATTGCTGAACGGCATCAAATTGGCGAATAAAATCAGGGTCAAGCAGTTTCAAAGGGCCACCACTGTTGCCGCGAACCGAAAAATTGTCAATGTAAATGCCTGGGCCGCTTTCGAGGGTGGCGCCATAAGCCAATAATCCGCCCGTTTCGGGGAATCGAAATGTAAAAGCGTTGGTGCCCCATTCGCTTCCCTTCCATTTCCAGGAACTGAGCCGATTGGGTTTGGCCGGCAGCGTTTCTTGTCGGGCTGCTTCGCCACCTGCCTGCCATACAAAAGCACATGTCGAATCGGAGCTGTAGAAAAAACGTACTTGATTCCAGCGCTGTGTGTGTTTGAAATAATTGGCACCTTCATAATGGGCTTTTGCCTCTGGTTCCGGGCGGTAGGCATAGCCATTTAAACCAAGTTTTGGGCGGTTTTCGGATTTTTTAATGATGGAATAGGCGGTCCAATCTCGAAAATTGTGCTTCAAGCTGCGTTTGAACTGCGCAACCTCAGAAGTGATTGGCACAAACCCAACACCTGCTCCACCCCAGGCTGTTTGCAAGGTATCCCGTAAATCACCCACCAGGATATCACCTTCGACAAAGGAATCGCCATACCAGGCTATCCGGACGGTGCGCCCGCGAGATATTGAATCAACTGCTCTGAAAAAACGGTTAAGCCCTTGTTGGTCAAAAGAATAGTCCTCGATTATTTTGCCAAAAAAGACTGAATCTTTTGGTGGAATTACCCGAAGGGAGTCCGGCTGAATATTAGTGGTATCTGTAAGAACCGTTGAGAGCGAATCTTGTGGAAAATACTCAAAGGTGTCCGGTGGGGGCAACGTTTCTGACAGAGACTCGGCCTCCACGGCGGTTGAATCCCGCACGTCAGCAAAGATGTCCATTTTGCGGAGTTCAAAATCGCCCAATTTCAAACCGGCTGGCAACAGCGAAAGACCAGTCAGCAATATTAAAACCAGGATTGGGAGAAAAAGGGCTTGCTTGCTATAGTTTTTTTCCATTGGATTATCTAAAATACATCAAAACCGCTCCAAATGCTGTAATTAGTCCCAACAGCACCGACGCCATTTTAATAGAATACCGCATGTGGCGAACGAAAGTTTCGATCTCTTTCCGGAACTGTGGGTAGCGTGGCAGTATTTCTTCCTCCAATTTTTGTCGGTTAAAAATATGCGTGGCGCCGAACTCAACCTTGTTGCGCACCAGCACGCCATACACTTTGAGCACCTTGGCTCGAAAGTAAACGTTTACAAACAACATGGCCACAAAAAGGCCACCGATGATGAAGAGAAGCAGCGTATACATTGCGCAAAGGTAAAACGGACAGGGCTGCTCCTTCAACTTTAACCAACTTTTACACTGCGAATCTGTTCGAGTGCCGAAATTTGCGCCTTTACCCACCATAACCCCCTTCAGGGCGAAGGCTGGTAAGTCCCGAAATTAACACCATCATGCAGAAAGAAGAAGAAAAAACCCGCCCAAAACTCACCCGTGAAAGCCTTCGCGAAGCCCTCAAAATCTTTGTTTACATCCGTCCATATCGGGCCCAGTTCATTTTTGGATTGGTACTGCTTTTCCTCGGAAGTACCGTTTTTTTGGTGTTCCCAGCCCTCATTGGCCGCTCCCTTGACGTAGCCCAGGGAAATATTCCGCAGGATCTTGACCTGACCAAAATCGGGATGTGGCTCATTTTAATCCTTGTTTTTCAAGGCATTGTGTCCTATCTGCGTGTTATGATGTTTGCCCAGGTGAGTGAACGTGGCACCGCCGATATCCGTGTGGCGCTCTATCGAAGGCTCATTTCACTTCCGATCGTTTTTTTTGAAAAAAGCCGTGTCGGCGAGCTGGTGAGCCGTCTTACCAACGATGTAGAAAAACTCTACAACACATTTTACTTTGTACTTGCTGAATTTGTACGCCAGATTATCATTTTAGTGGGCGGTATCGCGGTGTTATGGTGGATGTCGCATCGGCTGGCCTTCGTCATGCTCGCTACGTTTCCAGTAATAGTAATTGGCGCCATGGTTTTTGGACGCTGGGTGCGCAAACTTTCCAAACAGCGACAGGACAAGTTGGCCAACACCAATACCATCCTTGACGAGACCCTGCAGAGCATTCACGCGGTTAAGGCATTTACCAACGAACTCTTTGAAAGTCAACGTTATGGCCGCTCCAATGCCGAAGTGGTCCAGATATCCATGCGTTATGCAAAAGGCCGGGCGATCTTCGCGGTTTTCATCATCACAATGCTATTCGGGGCCTTGTTTTTTGTGATTTTGTACGGTATGAATATGGTGCAAACAGATGCAGCCTTGCCTGTTGGCACTCCTGGAAAATTCACAGGTGGCGACCTCATTGCATTTATCACTTACACTGCCGTCATTGGAGGAAGCATCGCCAGCCTTGGGAATTTTTACACCGAACTCGTTGGCGCTGTGGGGGCTACGGAGCGCATCCGCGAAATTTTGAAATCTCCATCCGAATCCGAAGAACATCCACGGGGAAATGTAAATGCAGGCCGATTCCGCGGGAATATATCCTTTGAAAATATTCAATTTTCATACCCTACACGCGCCGATGTAGAGGTTTTGAAAGGAGTGAGCTTCGACATTCCTGCCGGGAAAAAAGTGGCCGTAGTTGGGCAAAGCGGGGCGGGCAAGTCTACCATCATGCAATTGTTGCTGCAGTTTCATTTTCCCACGACCGGTAAAATCCGGATGGATGGACGCGACATTTACAATTACGATCTTGAATCTTATCGTCATAATTTTGCCATTGTGCCTCAGGAAGTTATCCTTTTTGGCGGCACTATTCGGGAAAATATTTTGTACGGGAATCCGGATGCTTCGGAGGCGGAAATCATTGAGGCTGCCAAACAAGCCAATACCTGGGATTTCATCTCGATGTTCCCTGACGGCTTGGACACCGTGGTAGGGGAGCGGGGAATCAAACTTTCCGGAGGGCAGCGGCAACGCATTGCCATCGCGCGGGCTATATTGCGGGATCCCAGTATATTGTTGTTGGATGAAGCTACTTCTTCGCTGGATGCAGAGTCAGAAAAGGTGGTGCAGGAAGCGCTCAATCGGCTCATGGTTGGTCGCACAAGTATTATCATTGCACATCGCTTGGCCACGATTCGGGAGGTGGACTGTATTTATGTGTTGGAACATGGTCGTATCGTAGAGCAAGGGACCCACGATGAACTTTCTACCAAAGCCGATGGTGTTTATTCAAGCCTTGCAAAACTTCAATTTGAGTCTTAATTTTAAATTTCACGCGACGACACAACGACGCAACGTTTTGGTAGGGATAGAGATTTCTCGTTGCGTCGTTGCGTGAAAAAACACGTTGCGCCGTTGCGTCGTTGCGTGAAAAATTCGTCCAATAATTGTCAAAACATACCAATAAAATGGCCAAAACAACAACAAAGCCGCGTATTACTCCCAAAAAAGTGGCAGAAAGCAAAACTGTAATGACCGAGCTCATCATGCCTAACGACACCAATCCGATGAGCCATTTGATGGGCGGTTACCTGATGCGCTGGATGGATATTGTGTGTGCTATTTGTGCTGGAAAACACTGCGAATCGCATGTTGTGACCGCAGCTGTAGACCATATCTCCTTTCAAAACCCCATTTTTTTGGGCGATGTGATCACGCTTGAAGCATCGGTTACCAGGGCCTTCAATACTTCTGTTGAAATCTTTGTGGAGGTTTTTGCCAACAACATCAAAGGCCAACAGCCCCGTCGTTGCAATCACGCCTATTTCACGTTTGTAGCAATGGACGACAAGAAAAAGAACCCTGTTCCTGTGCCTCCTGTGTTGCCTTTATCAAGCGAGGAACAACAGCTTTTTGAGGGCGCTGCACGCCGCCGGGAACTACGGCTCATTCTTTCGGGGCGCATAAAAGCGAAAGATGCCACCCTGCTTCGGCAATATTTCACAGATATTTGATCTTGATTTCACGCAACGCCAGAACGATACTACGTTTTATCTTTTTGATTTCCAATACGTTGCGTCGTTGCGGCGTTGCCTGAAATAACTGTAACAGCCAAGAATTGTTATGTCAGATTCCGTTCGTCAATCTTTTGTTTCTATCGTAGGGGTGTTACAATCTCACCAGGAGCTGCGGCAATTGTCGGCCTGGCTGGGCGGACTTTATGGCGAATTATCTGCCAATTTCAGTGATTTTGAGTTTGTTTTGGTGAACAATGGCTGTGATGTGCCAAGTATAGAAGATGTAATTCAACCTCTCCCGGAAGGATTGAGAAAAAATATCTTTCTATTAAATCTGAGCACAACGGTCAATCGGGACAATGCGATATTGGCTGGACTTGATCGTGCCAACGGGGATTACACGGCAGTATTTGAATTCGATTTTGTAGAAAAACCTGCCCTTGTCACTCAAATGTGGGAGCTGGCCCAAACGGGCAAAGACATCGTTTACCTTCGGGCTAAAGTGCGTCGGTTGCCCTTGGCACAGAGGATGTTGTATCAAATTTTTTATTTTATTTTACGCCGGTACTCTCAATTGCGCATTGATCCCTGGGCGCATCATACCCGACTAATCAGCCGTCGGGCACTCAACTCCCTGCTTCGGCTTCGCGAAAACAGCCGCTATCTTAAAGCCAACTATGCATTGGTTGGTTACTCCACAGCAAGTATCGCGGTGACGGAGCCGCTTCATCCAGATCAGACGTTGAGTTTTAGCGAACAGGTTCGTACAGCCTTGGTAGCCGTCACTTCATTCACCACCTTTCTTCGCAGTGTGTTGTTGTGGATTTTCTTGTTCTCGGTTTTGGTGGCCGTGGTAGCCATTTTCAATGCTGTCAAGGTAAAACTTAGCAATGTGGATATATTTGGGGAACACGTCGAAAGCCTTTCTGGTTGGGCCTTTTTGGTGGTGTTGATCTCGGTTTTTTTCGCGCTTACCTGTTTGATTCTGTACGTGATGTCTATTTATTTGTCCAATATTTACAGCGAGATAAAGAACCGCCCGCTATATATAATTGAGTCGGTTAGGCGGTTTTGAGCCGGGAGACCTCGGAGGTTTTCAAAACCTCCGAGGTCT
>JBJXGZ010000134.1:0-21689 GCA_046160625.1 Saprospiraceae bacterium | reverse complement strand
AAAACCTCCGAGGTGTCCGAATAAAAACTACAGGTGTAAAAATTAATCCTCCAGCGGCATTTTCGCCATGCGATCCATATCTTCCTTTTTGGAGATAAAGGCGCGAACAGCCGCAAAGCAAAAGGTGCAAAAGAAGATCAGCAGCGATCCAATCCCGAACCACTGGATACCGTCAACTGATTCAAGCAGGTATTTGTACATGGGTAATTATTGTTTTGGTTGAACTTTGATGTCAGTACCAAGTCGCTGTAAATAAGCGATGATGGCAATGATCTCTTTGTCTTCTATGTTCTGATCCTTTACACCCTGATCAGCAAGGTTTTTTGCAATTTTTTGCGCTTGCTCTTGGGCATTGCTGATGGCATATTTCTCGAAATCCTTAGAATAAGGGGTGCCGAGTTTGCGCAGCACCGTGATTTTTGCAGGCAAATCGCTCAAGTCAAGTTTGTCCGTCAGCAGGTGTGGGTAAGCAGGCATAATAGAGCCAGGCGACAGGTCGGTCGGGTCGTCCATGTGGTTGTAGTGCCAGCTGTCAGGGTTCCTACCACCTTCGCGCTGGAGGTCTGGACCTGTCCGTTTGCTACCCCAAAGGAAGGGTCGGTCGTAGATGTATTCGCCTGATTTTGAATACTCTCCATAACGTTCGGTCTCATCCCGGAATGGGCGAATCATCTGAGAGTGGCAGCCTACGCAACCTTCCCGGATGTAAATATCTCGACCAGCGAGTTCGAGCGGCGTATAAGGTTTTACCGTAGAAATCTTTGGGACTTGGCTTTCCACAAATACCATCGGCATAATCTGAACGATGCCACCAACAGCGATCAGGATGGTACTCCAGAGCAACATTTGCATCGGGCGACCTTCGATCCAACGGTGCCAGTGTTCGCCAGCGTGCAATGGAGCCGGGCGACGTTCACGAGCAGGTGCCTCTGTTGCTTCATTTGCCATAAACTGCCCTTTTGCACCTGTTTTGTAAAGGTTATACACACCAATGATGGTACCTACGAAGAACAATGTCCCTCCAACTACCCTCAACCAGTACATTGGCAGAATTTGCTTCACGGTGTCGAGGAAGTTGCCCCAGGCAAGGGTTCCTTCTGGCGTAAATTCTTTCCACATCAAAGCCTGCGTCCAACCGGCGAAGTATAAAGGCACGGCATAAAAAATGATGCCGAGTGTGCCAACCCAGAAGTGCACATTGGCCAACTGTTTGGAATACAACTCCGTACGATACATCCGTGGCCAAAGCCAATATAGTACGCCAAAGGTCAGGAAGCCGTTCCAACCCAGAGCGCCCACGTGTACGTGTGCAATGGTCCAATCGGTAAAGTGGCTGATAGCATTAACTGATTTAATGGACAGCATGGGGCCTTCAAAAGTCGCCATACCATAAGCGATCACCGCTACCACCATAAATTTGAGCACGGGATCATTGGCCACCCGATCCCATGCGCCGCGCAGGGTCAGCAAGCCGTTGAGCATGCCACCCCAGGATGGAGCGATCAGCATGATGCTAAATACTGTTCCCAGCGATTGTACCCAATCTGGCAGGGTCGAATACAGCAAGTGGTGCGGTCCAGCCCAGATGTAGATAAAAATCAGCGCCCAGAAGTGTATGATCGAAAGTTTGTAGGAAAACACCGGGCGGTTGGCCGCTTTTGGCAGGAAGTAGTACATCATGCCCAGGTAAGGCGTGGTGAGGAAAAATGCCACAGCATTGTGACCGTACCACCACTGCACCAATGCTTCCTGAACTCCCGAAAATATTGGGTAACTCTCCGTCCACGACACCGGCATTTCCAAACTGCGCACGATGTGAAGCACTGCTACCGTGACCCATGTAGCGATGTAAAACCAGATTGCTACGTACAAGTGACTTTCTCTGCGGGTCAGGATGGTGCCAAACATATTGACGCCAAAAATTACCCAAACCAATGTGATGAGAATGTCCAATGGCCAAATCAACTCGGAATATTCCCCACTGGTGGTAAGACCCATTGGAAGGGTCACTGCGGCCAACAGGATAACCACCTGCCAGAGCCAGAAGTGTATCCAGGAAAGTTTGTCGCTCCACATCCTGGCTTTCACAAGCCTTTGCAGGGAGTAATAAACGCCCATAAAAATACTGTTGCCCACGAAAGCGAAAATGACTGCATTGGTGTGCAAAGGGCGCAAACGGCCAAAGGTAAGATAAGGGCCGAGGTTGAGCTCTGGCATCACGATCTGCAAGGCCAGGATCAGGCCAACCAGCATGCCCACCAATGCGAATACAAAGGAGGCTATACCGAAGGCCCGAACTATTTTGTTGTCGTACTGAAATTGTTGTATGTTATTCATAAAGAAGGCTTTAGATCTTCGTCTTGTAGTTGTTTTTCTGTTGTTGCCCGCCCTTCATGCGAGGGGTTTGGGCTGGGGTCGTCAAACAGCATCCGGATGGCTGGCGTGTAATCATCGTCGAACTGCCCGTCGCGTGCAGCACGCAGATAGGCAATCAAAAAGCCCGCTGCGAGCAGTAGGCTTACCAAAATGAGGAATAACATGATCTTCATTGCAACAAGTAGATTTCATGAATGCTTGAAAGCTGCTGCAAGATCGGGGGGGTAGAAAAAAATGGGGGATGACGCAGGTCAGGGTGGAGGGTGATTTTGGTCGGTGCGGAGATTTTATTACGTTTGTGGGTGAGCATTAGAACCTGATGATTTGCTCAGCATATCATAACTTATCAATTATTGCATGAATCCGCAAACCAACAACCCCCTGCACGGCAAAACCCTGCAAACGATTTTGGAGTACTTGCTTGACACCTACGGTTGGAAGGGTTTAGCCTACCATATTGACATCAATTGCTTCAAAAACGAGCCAAGTATTACCTCCAGTCTGAAATTTTTGCGCAAAACGCCCTGGGCAAGGCAAGAAGTGGAGGCATTGTATCTAAGGACAATAGAGCGTCGCTGACCAGCACAAGTCATCCCGCACCCTGACCTTCATCATTTTCCTGAATACTCCACGTCGGGCAACTTTGTGACATTAAAAGTCACATTGTTATGCAAAACACCACACCTATTTCAAAAATAATGACCCGCAAACCAGCCACGGTTGGTCCTGAAGACAATTTCGAGACCGTACGCAATATCTTTGAAAAGCAAGGTTTTCACCATGTACCCGTAGTCGAAAATGGTATGCTGGCGGGTATTGTCAGTTACACCGATTATTTGCGCATTATCCGCGATCTGTACGGGAATGCACAGGAGAAACGAAGCAACGAACATTTGCTCAATACCTTGCTCGTAAAGGAAGTAATGACTGAGCACCCTGTGTGCCTGACTCCCAAAGATACCGTTGAAGATGCGCTGCGGATATTCAATACCAATCACTTCCATGCCATTCCAGTGCTGGAAGGCAATCGCCATTTGGTCGGAATCCTTACCACCCACGATTTGATAAAAGTATTGGAAAGGGTACTTGCGCCGGAGATTGATTACGCTTCTAAGTAAGTTTGCATAGATTAAAATCTCGTAGGTTTGAAATTTAGCGTATGTACGTATGTTCGTTGTTGTCAACACGAATCACAAAGAATTTAGTAACGACATAAAATCCTTCAAGTAAAAACATCAAAAAAGCACTACTTTTCCCCATGTAGCGTAATTTGAACCACAAAAGGCACAAAAGGACACAAAAGACCGTATCGTGCTACTTTTGTGCTCTTTTGTGCCTTTTGTGGTTCAAATTATATCAAGTTTGATGTTGCAACGGAACGGATCATTAATGTTATAAAATTCGGCGACTCATGTCAATTTATGTACATAAGGTAGTTTCTCCATAACCCACGAGGTTTATGTCTCAATACAATCCATGAAGCAAGTCCCTATAATCCAGGCTAAGGAGCAGACCCCGCCCATCGCCCCTTCCTTCACCGGATTAACCAACGCGCAAGCAGAACAACAGCGTCGTATTTTTGGCAAAAACGAACTGGAAGCCACACGCCGCTACCCAGCCCTTGTTCGCATTCGCGACATAGTAACCGAACCAATGTTCCTGCTTCTGGCGGTCGCCTGTGGCTTGTATTTTTTGCTTGGCGACTTCACAGAAGCCATTATGATGCTGGTGTCCATTTTGTTCGTTACGGGCATTGAGTTGTATCAGGAAACAAAAAGCGAGCGCGCCTTGGAAGCCTTGCGTCAATTTACCCGTGCCCAGGTTCGTGTCCTTCGTAATGGCGACTGGGTAGAAATTCCTTCAGAAGATCTTGCGCCTGATGATGTTGTAAGTATTGAAGAAGGGGAGCGCATCCCGGCAGACGGTATGCTACTGGAACAACATGACCTTTCTGTAGACGAATCGGTCCTCACCGGAGAAAGTTTATCTGTAGAAAAATCGGTAGCAGTCACCAAGCACCAGTCACCTGTCACCAATCTCTTCCAGGGCACAACCGTAGCCTCCGGGAAAGGTGTTTTCAAAGTAACTGCTACCGGATCAAGTACTGAATTTGGCAAATTGGGCAAATCTATTGAGTCCATTGATCCCGAAAAAACACCTTTGCAATTACAGATAAAGCATTTTGTGCGCCAAATGGCGATCACGGGCGGCCTGGCTTTTGCCCTTGTTTTTGCCTTGAATTTCTGGATTGAAAGCGATGTTTGGAAAGCACTGCTCTTTTCCCTCACGCTGGCTATGGCGATCTTGCCCCAGGAAATCCCCGTAGCATTTAGCGCCTTTATGGCCTTGGGCGCTTTTCGGATGATCAAGCACGGCATCCTTGCCAAGCAACCCAAAACGGTAGAAAGCCTTGGCTCAGCTACAGTCATTTGCCTCGATAAAACGGGTACCATTACCGAAAACAAAATGTCCATCGCCGAAGTGGTGGATATTTCAGGGTGTGGCCGCACATTGGAATATGCCTTGTGGGCGAGTGAGCCGGAACCATTTGACTCGATGGAAAAAATATTGTTAGAAGCCCAACTTTTAGCAACATCCACGTCAAACGACCCGCGGAAGCATTTTCAATTGATAAAAGAATACCCGCTCTCTGGCAGACCTCCTATGATGACGCACGTTTGGGAAAAACAAGGGGGCAGTCGAATTATCGCTTGTAAAGGAGCGGTGGAGCGGATATTGGCCGCTTCAGATGTCACAGACAAATTACGCGAACAAATTTTGACCAGAACCGAGGAAATGGCAGGCAAGGGTTTTCGGGTGCTTGGGGTAGCAAGCGCGAGATTAGCAGGCAAGGATTTCCCGGCAGAACAGGATCATTTTGAATGGAAATTCGAAGGCCTGGTCGCTTTCTTCGATCCGCCTAAGAAAAACGTTGGAGCGGTTTTTAAAAAATTCTACACGGCGGGTCTGCGGGTCATGATGATTACCGGCGACCACGCGGCCACCGCAAAAAACATTGCCAAAAGCACTGGGTTGAAGGGTTGGGAAACAGCAATGACAGGCGATGAAGTCATGGTACTCAACGATATACAGCTACGCGACACTGTGCAAAAAGTCAATGTGTTTGCCCGGATGTTCCCCGACGCCAAACTACGAATCGTCAATGCCTTGAAAGCCAATGGCGAAACGGTGACTATGTCCGGCGATGGCGTGAACGACGGCCCTGCGCTAAAAACCGCACAAATCGGCGTTGCAATGGGGAAAAAAGGCACTGAGATTGCCAAAAGCGCGGCCTCTCTTGTGCTCCTGAACGACAACCTGAATGCGATGGTAACTGCAATCCACATGGGCCGGCGCATCTACGACAACCTGCGCAAAGCCATCCGATACATCATCTCTATCCACTTGCCCATTGTGCTGGTTGTGCTACTGCCACTGCTTTTTGGTTGGCCTTACACGCACATATTGCTGCCATTGCACGTCATTTTTCTTGAACTCGTGATGGACCCCACGGCAGCCATTGCTTTTGAAAACGAACCCGCCGAACCAAATCTGATGCGCAAGCCGCCGCGATCCGGGAAGACCTCTTTGTTTTCGGGCAAAGAATTGGCATTCAGTCTTTTACAAGGTGTAGCGATCACCGCAGGCGTATTTTTCATGTATCATTTTGCCATCGGACAGGGGAAAACCGAAGAGGGCGTCCGTTCTGTAGTGTTTGCCACATTGGTGTCTGCCAACGTGTTTTTGACCCTGGCCAATCGTTCTTTCGACTATTCGCTTCACCGCACGCTATTTTATAAAAACCCAATACTGCCCCTTATACTGGCCATTTCTGCAGGGCTGCTGTTGGCCATTCTGTACGTACCGTTTTTAACCAACATCTTTAATATGGGTGCAATCTCAGCCGCTGATTTGGGCTGGTGCGTGCTGGCTGGATTCCTTAGTGTAGTTTGGTTTGAAGTATATAAGGCAGTGCGTTCAATCAGACCTCCAGCAGCAATTCTTTAAACCGCTCCGCCGCTGCCCGTTCCAATGCTTCGCGGTCATCCGGGTGCGCGATGGAGATCAGTGCCTTGGCGCGTTCCCGCAGGTTTTTCCCAAATAAAAAAACTGCTCCGTATTCCGTCACCACATAATGGACGTGGGCGCGGGTGGTCACAACGCCAGCACCGGGTTTAAGCATTGGTACAATTCGTGGGATACCTTTTGCGGTACGTGAGGTGAGCGCCACGATGGGTTTGCCTCCCTCAGACAGTGCAGCACCGCGCATAAAGTCCATTTGCCCGCCTACTCCGGAATAATGATAAGTGCCAATGGAGTCGGCACAAACTTGGCCCGTTATATCTATTTCAATGGCGCTGTTGATTGCCACCACCCGTTTGTTGCGGCGAATGACCGAGGCTTCGTTCACATAATCTACATCCAGAAACACAACCGCCGGGTTATCGTCCACAAAGTCATAGAGCCGCCGGGTGCCGAGCGCGAAGGCGGTAACCGTTTTACCGGGATGAATTTTTTTGTAGCGGTTTGTTACCACTCCCTTTTCAAGCAAATCCACCAGGCCGTCAGAGAACATTTCTGTGTGTACGCCCAGGTCTTTGTGCTGATGCAAGCTGCGCAATACCGCATCCGGGATGGAGCCTATCCCCATTTGCAGGGTGCTTCTGTCATCTATTAACGCGGCAATTTGTTGTCCAATCTGGATCTCCGCAGCGCTTAATTCCGCTCCAAACTGCACTTCTTGTAATGGGGCATCTTGCCAGACCATCGCATGAAAGCTGCTTATATGGATCATGCCATCGCCGTGGGTGCGCGGCACTTGCGGGTTCACGTGTGCGATGACGTGACGGGCAGCATTGACGGCCGAGCGGGCAATGTCCACCGAAGTGCCCAGCGAGCAATAGCCGTGTACATCGGGTTCTGACACTTGCACAATGGCCACATCGAGCGGGATGATCTTGCGTTTGAATAGTTCAGGGATTTCACTCAAAAAAACCGGCACATAATCGGCACGACCTTCATTCACAGCCTGGCGGATACTGCCAGAAACAAACAGCGAATTGAAGCGGAAGTTGGGGTGGTACTGTGGCTTGTCGAGCGTAACGTCTCCGTAAAGGCTGATGGATACCAACTCCACGTTTCGCAAACGCGGGGCCTGTTCGGCCAACTGCTGGAGCATGAAGATGGGGGTACATGCACTGCCGTGTACAAATACGCGCTCTCCGGATTGAATGATTTGCAGGGCCTGCTCGGCGGAAACGTAAGGCATCTTGTTTCAAAAGTCCCAAAGGTACCCTATAATCCAAAAACGTCCGACATTCCCTTTAGAATGCCTAGTGCGCCCAAACTTGTCAGGACATACATTGGTATGTGAAAATCCACTTCACATTGGAAGCAAATAAAATTGACGGCAAAACTGAGTACCAGAGTGAGTGCACCGACTCCCATCCATTTTATGCCACGTTTAAAACGGCGTTGGTGCTTCTCTTTTGAAAGGGCGTCATGGGCAGCATCAACGGGTTCAACGCCTGATTCGTTGGACGGAGCGTTTTGATTTGAGTTTTGCATCGCTTCCATTTTCGCTACTTAAATTGTGAAGAAAAGGATTTTGAATGCAACAATAAGGCAAGAGTTGGCTTTATGTAATATTTATGCTGTATTTATTTTCCTAGCTCCACCCAAAACACACTCCCTTCTTCTACCACACTTTCAAAACCCACTGATCCGTTCATCATTTCAGCATAACGCTGCACGATATAAAGGCCAAGGCCCGTGCCTTGTGTAGTATTTGCTGCATTACTGGCGCGGAAGAACCGGTCAAACAGGTGTTTTTGCTCCGATTCGGGGATCCCCATGCCCCGGTCGCGGACGCTTATCCGTATCTTGTTTTCGTCAACCGCAGTTTCTACCAGTATCGGCGAGCCTTCAGGCGAGTATTTGCTTGCATTGGAAATCAGATTGATCAGGATGTTTTTTCCCAAGTTGCAGTCCATCCGGGCGATGGTTGAACCATGGTGGCGATGTTCAAAAGTTTGCCCTGGCTTGAACAAGTTTTTCATGCCCTCGTGAACTTCAGCCACGCATTCTGTCAAATTGACCTCCTCCAGATTCAAGGCTACCCTACCTTCTTCCAGACGGCCAAGGGAGAGGAATTCCGATAGGATACTGTTCAGACCGGTCACTGCTTTTTTGATTCGCTCGGCATGTTTTTTTACATTCTCAAAATCCTGACGCTCTGCGTATTGGCTTACCAAGCCTGCCGAGGATAAAACGGAAGTGAGCGGGGTGCGAAACTCATGAGATGCCAGGCTGACAAAACGACTTTTTAGTTCGCCCAGCTCACGTTCTTTGTCAAGGGCGGCAGCTAGATCGTTTTTGGCTTGCTCCAGCTCGGCAGTGCGAGAGCTTACTTTGCTTTCCAGTCCTTCGTTGAGTTCCTTTAAGGCTTCGCTCAGGATTGCGAGTTCTTGCCTTTGCTGCAACATGGAGTCATCGTGTTTTTTCCGGAATGTATTGTCCACTACGAATGCCACCACAAATGCCCCCTCCGAATTTTTGAACGGGCTTAAACTTACCTCGACAGGGAATTCCGAGCCGTCCTTTTTCAAGCCTTTAAGATCAAGGCCGATACCCATGCTGCGCGGGTTCGGTTTTTGATGAAATTGAGCGCGATGCTCCCTGTGCTGTTGTCCCAAACGGGTAGGTATCAATATTTCTACTTGCTTCCCCGGCAATTCGCCCAGCTCATAACCGAAGAGTTTTTCGATGGCGGGGTTTGCCATCACAATCACGCCTTTTGGGTTGCTGAGCAGGATACCATTTGTGGCATATTGGAAAAGCGCTTTGAATTTTTCCTCTTGTTGTCCTTCCTGTTCACGGAGCGTGATGAAGCGAACCACAAAAAATGCTGCCGCCCAAAAGCTCAAAATTGCTGGGAACCGTATCAGCAATAACAGTTGCAATGGAATTTCATTTGGTTTAATAGCTGCACCAATAATAGTCAAGGTGGTGGTGACCACCGCTAAGAGCAATACATCACTTTTTTCCCTGAAATAAACAGCCAGAAAATGCGCCAGGAGATATGCGAACGCTATATCAACTGGTGGAGGCAATGTCAGGTCCAGCACAAAAACGGCCGACGTCAGTATCCAGACAAATCGTGACCAGCTGGGGTCGCTGTGGAAGGTAAACATGGGGCGAATATACAGGTGGTTTATGCACCGAAACTAGACATTTTCTTGAATCAAGGCTTGGGATTATGCAAAAACACTCAAAAGCATGATTATATAAATAAGATTTATAAATTTAAATTTGTTTTGTAAAATTTGTGTTACTCAAGCAGGTATTTTCCTCTGTTAATAAAAACAGGTATAAATACCTGCTTTCAGAACATTTCTATTCATCACCTTTGCACACAAAATTTTTGTGATTTGTCTATTTGGTCTCAGGACCGAAAACTCGGCTGCAACGCTTTCTAAATTTTAGGGCAAAGAAAGCAAAGACCCTAAACAGGTCAAACAGGGCTGCCGAATAAAAACTTAAAACCATCGCACATTTCTATCATTCAACGCTTAAACTAAATTTACAATCATGAAAAAAACAACAGCCATCACCCTAATCTTCTTCGCAACAGCCTCGTATTTTCTTTATGTAGGCTGTGGTCAAGGCGCACCCGATGCTTCAAAATCTGCAGCACCCAATGTTATGGCTTCAATGCCCTCCCGCCTGCCACAAGATGTCATGCAATCCTGCACCTTGAGTCAGACCGAATTCCAAAGTTGGTTTGTGGGCGGTAATCCTACAACAAATGGTATTGTGGTGCCCGCCAACAGTGTCACTTTCGGCCACAACAACAACTGTGATTTCTACAAGTGGTCCTGGCAAATGTTTGCCTGGCTGGTTTCTCCAATTTCTGCAACCGAGATTGTGATGTCAAGTCCGACATTTTATACGGTTTCGCCCGTGGATGGAAATGGAAACCGCAACTTAATTCAACATACGCCGGGCCAGGCACTCCGTGCCACGAGCAACATCACGCAGGCTGGTCCCAATGGGCTGCCAACGATCTTGGGCAAGGATGGGAAATTGCATGAGGTCGAGAAGCCTGCTGCTCCGGGTGTCAAACCCATGCTGCTGAATGGAACTCAAAAAACAGCCGTTAGCAGTGTTGAAATAGATGCCAGCGGGAAACCGATTTTCAAGGACAAGTCAGGAAAAGTAATTGCCAATCCGAAATCTTTAACCCAAGCTAAGGGCAATGTTGTTCAAGCCTTTACTGCAAACAATGGCCAAACAGTCCTATTGGGTGCTAATGGCGTCGTTGAATCAGAGGAAGGTCAGGCAGGCGGCAACCATGGGCTTTTGGCACAAAATGGCTCAATTGTCTATTATATCTCTATGGTGAATGATGTGTTCGCCGTTTACCTCAGCGCAGCAAAGAATAACTATATGTCTGGGCTTCAGTTTCCGACCACAGCAGCGCAAATGGACAGTATTATTGCCATCGCACTGGCAATGAACATTGATCTACCAGACCCGAATGCACTAGCCATTGAAATCAAAACTTCTTGGGTTGAAGCGTCCACACTTCCGGATGTGTCTAATTATGTAACTATCAATGCCATCATTCCTACTTATGACAAATCGAATCCCAAACAATGGGTGCCTAATGGGGAACAGACCGTCAAACTCGCGCTTCTCGGGGCGCATGTGGTAGGAAGTACAGCCGGGCATCCAGAAATGGTTTGGGCAACTTTTGAGCACTTGCAGAATTCGCCTTTTGCGGCTTATCAGTACCTCAACAATAAAAATGTGGTGGATACCGTGCCACAAGAGACCCAGGGCAAATGGACCTTGAACGGAAACCCAACAGATCCGGAACCGAATCATTTCACTTTTTCCGCAAGTGGAAATACACTCACGGGTAATATCTTCAAGGACCCAAATGACCCTAATAAGACGGATACTTTAAAAATTACCGCTGTTAATACTACTCTGGTATTCCCATGGGGATCGGAAATGGGCGTGTCGCCCAATGCAGAAGACGGTTCCTCTGCGGCCTCCAATAGTGAAGTTATTTCCATCAACCAATCCGTGTTCGGATGGCTGGTCGGAAATGACATTCGGAAAAACTATTTGCTGATTGGGGCTACCTGGACCAGTGGAGGCGTTGCTCCTTCCGGGAATAACTTTTCTACCAACCCTACCGATCCTGGCGCCGCTATTGGTACCAGTCTGTTGGCCAACAGTACAATGGAGACCTTTAAACAGACCAATCAAAATAGTTGTTTTGGCTGCCATAGCAATACCAATAGCTTGATGCCAGGCGACTTGAGTCACATTTACGATGCAATACAGCCTTTACCTATACCCAAGCCCAATTTTAAGGGCTTGCCTGTTAAATAAGCATCCGCTCAATTTTTAATATGAGCCATCCCAATCCAGCGTTTATCGGATCGGGATGGCTCTTTTCATTTATTTGTTAGTCGGTCAAGCCCCCCAATGAGCAGTTAGTTCGCCTAAGTATGATTGCAATGTTTCAAGTAGATTTTCCCTGCTGATCTGGTTCGATCTGAAATCCGTAGCTAAGCCATAGCAAAGAGAATCCAGTTTGATTTTATTTTCCCCCAAATCATAGCCAAGAATACTACCCGTATCACCCAACAATTGGAACGGGATGCGCAAAGCCGGATCTGGCTGGACAAAGCCATTACTTCCAGGCCATATGGAACCGCCCCATCGAAGTAATTTGTTGGAAACCAGACTGAGTATTGGATGCTCGAAATTTTCTTGTACCGAATAAGACTGGAAATCTACCAAAGTTGCCCGTGTTGGATTTAAGCCAATATCACGCGTATGCTGGATGTTTATTCCATCAAAACAAAGGGCTTCATTTCCCGCTTTATGGTGGCTGACCCTTTCGATCTCCGCCCGTTGCTTTGCATTGAAAAAATTAATGTCCTGTTCGCCATAACGGATCCGAAATATTCCATCCTCTCTCCACACCTGTACTCTTGTTACTTCGTTAACGGAGGTGATTCCATAACGTCTGAGTAATTGTTCAATGCTTAGCTGAACCAGCTGACCAGTGGAGCCATAAGGGAAAAGACCTCCTGAAGGTTTCGTACGACGATGTGCCCGTCGGATTAACAATCCTACAGGGCTACCATGGTGTTTATTGTGGCCCAATTCATCGAACCCAAGATCCAGTATTCCATATATCGGAAGTGTTTGAACCTGGCTGTCGCTATGCCTGAAAACCCTTTCCAGCAATTCCTGCATCACCAATTCATACAATGCAAAACCAAGTCGGTTGATCCCATTGCGGTGGGAAACATTCTGTGGCTTCACGGTTGGCGCCACCCCTGTACCCTTAACATCTAATAGCCTGTTTTCAAGTTCCTGTATTGCCGGCCTTTCTTTTAGCGACAAACCGTTTTCCGTTTCTTGCACCGAAAACACCAAAGCCCTGCCATAACGAGGAGGCCTGTATGCCTGGACTTTTTCAGTACCAATTTTTATCGGCGTATTAACCTCCGTTTGATTTGCCTGACTTTCGGAAATAAAGGCTGTATGACGTAGCAGCCAATCATCCACTTTTCCACGAATGGCCTCCTCCCTGGCCTTTCCTTTTAGGGATGTCAGGAGGGGGTATTTCTTTTCCAAAACGGGGTCTTGCAACTGTGGGAAATCATGTTGAAGCAGGGCGTAGTTGGCATATACGATCCGGGCCTCCGGTACGCGCCATACCGTTTCCGGCTTTATACTATTCTGATCCAATTCCTCTATGGAACGAAGTAAAGGGCCAGGCGAAAAGGAATTCCCAATCCCAGAGGGGATAAATGCAGGCGATTGAATCATACAAGGTTTTCTTGTTTAATCATACAGGGCCACCACGGAAGTAACCCTGCCATCTACCACTACTTTTTTCAAGGGCATCCCGTACAATTCAGACAATATTTCATCTGTAATCATTTCTTGCACTGGGCCATAGAGGTAATCATCCAAGCCTCGTAAAATCAACACCTTATCTGCTATATGAATCACGTGATTGGGATCGTGCGTTGAAAAAACAGCGGTAGTATTGGTCTTTTTCAATGCACTGATAATGTTTAAGATATGGTTTTGATTGCCATAATCGAGCGACGCACAGGGTTCATCAAAAACGATACAGTTGCTGCCGACTGTCAGCGCCCGCGCGATCAGGGTCATCTGTTGTTGACCGCCGCTCAGTTGGGAAAAGTTTTTGTCGAGAAGCGTTGTGATGCCCAATTTTTCAGCACAAACTCTGGCCGTTTCATAGTCCGACTTTTTCGGCACTGAAAACGCACCGATGTATTGATACCGTCCCATGACGATGGTGTCGAGCACAGTCATATCGTACACGAAATTTACTTTTTGGGGAACATAGCCTACGGGTGGCACGAGTTCAATTTTGCCCTCCTGGGGTTTGAAAATCCCAGTAATACATTTGATAAGGGTTGTCTTCCCGCTGCCATTTTTTCCAAGAATGGCACACACCTCTCCTTGATTCACCGAAAAGGAAATGTCCCTGAAAACCGGGCCTTGGTGTTCAGGGTAGGTGTAAGCGATATTTTGGATATTAAGCATTGTTGTTTCTTAAGTGAGCGGACAAAATAAACCGCGGAGGCACAGAGACGCAAAGGGTTGATTTTCAAACGCTCCGCGCCTCTGCGCCTTTGCGGTTAGATAAAACCACTTTTACTCAGGTACTTATCTGCGTAACATCTGTGCGAAAAATTTCAATTGGACACTTTTTGGGTATGTAGCAAATAAGCCAATACCGGCGCACCCACCAAAGCCGATAAAATCCCGATTGGAATCTCCCCGTAGGGCGAAATCCGCACAAGCGTGTCGGCAATTACCAGATATATGCCGCCGATCAGCCCGGAAGTAACCACGAGGCTTCTGTAATCGGATCCCGTAAGCATCCGTGCAATGTGCGGCACCACAAGCCCCACCCAACCAATAGTACCACTGACTGATACAGTAGCGGCCGTCAACAAAGTAGTCAATGCAAGAAACAGTATCCGTAACCGAACGACATCAACGCCCAATGCATAAGCCTCCTCGTCGCCCAGTGCAAGCAAATTGATTACATACCGGCCTTTAAAGATGAGGGCAAAACAAATCAGGCATACCACTCCGAGCAACAAAACCTTGTTTGTATCCGCACCGCTAAAACTCCCCATCAACCAATAAACAATAACGGGCAAGGAGTCTCTTGGATCGGCTATAAAGGTAACCACCGAGACCAGAGCGGAGAAAAGCGCGCCCGTCACAATACCGCCCAGGATGATCGCGAGGATGTTTTTGCTGCCCACTTTACCCGCAATGCTCATTGTGAATAATAGCGACAACACACCACCCACAAATGCGCAAGTCATTGTGGCGATGCCACTAAAGGCCATAAAAATTGCAGAAACGGCCCCGAAAGCGGCTCCGGACGACACGCCGATCATACTGGGCCCTACTAATGGATTCCGAAAAACACCCTGTAGTACAGCACCCGCAACTGAAAGAGCCATCCCTGAAAGTGCAGCCAACAATACCCTGGGCAAGCGCAACTGAAAGATCACGTTGTATTCCACGGAGTTTTCAACGGATTCCGGATGTATTATCCTTACTCCAATGGCGTGCAGCAGTTTGTCGAACGAAATAGTATAGCGTCCCAGCAACATGGCCAGACAAATGGTAAGCAACAAAGCCATTACTAAAAACACCTGCAGGGCAATCTGCTTTTTCGCCGTTATCACTGTATGTTTTTAAAGTTGGTGTACAATCGGGACGCCGCATTTGTCTCATAAAACAATACTTCATCAATATCGGACTCCGAGAGATCTATCTTGTACTGCCAGGCATAAGATTTATGAATTTCTTCCCGCAAATCGAATTTGAAAAGATTGGGTTGAATTATCTCTGCCATCCATTTCCAACTGAGTGCTGATTCGTTGCTTGCCCAGATGGGAACCTTGTAAACGCGCCGGTTTCGGACCGCGTTCAGGTCAGCCAGCATTGGATTCTGGTAGATATTTTCAGGGTTGGTATTGTTCAGCCAGCCACCAACCAGGACAATGTCCGGATCCCATTCCAGTATTTGCTCCAGATTTACACTACGGCCGACGCCCAAGCCAACGCCCAGATTGCGACCACCTGCCAGATTGATACAAAAATTTTCATAACATTTTTCTCCACCTACATTAAGGGTTTGATAATTGTAGAAATAGAGCACTTTCGGTCTGTTTTCCGTTGGAATTGGGTCACTGATTGCTTTTATCTGCCGAACGAGGGTATCTCGCTCTTTCATAATACTGTCTGCCTTTGCTTCGCGGCCAATCACTTTCGCTACGATGTTTACGATGTCACGGTCGTTTTGATCACTTCCGTCATAATGGAGCCCCATTACATTCAAGCCAAATCCTTGCATTTGAGCGATGGCTTCCGAGAACCGGCTCCAGGTCAGGACCATATCTGGTTTCAGGCGTAATATTTCCTCCATGTTGGGTGCAAATCCCTGGGTACAAACATTGTCCGGCAAGTGCTGAAAGTTGGGGAAATAGTGGTTCAATACATTGGATTGCATACCTACTTTTGCCCCGGGGTGCACGCCTACCAAACGTCGGTCGCTGCCATCAAGCCCCAATACAATAATTGGAATCGGTTTGCACAGACTGATGACCCGCTCAGCTGGAGCCGTGTGCCCAGATGGCATGGAAAGCTGCGGCGTATCTATACTCGTCGTGCTGACAAGATAAATAACACCACAAATGATGGCCATGAAGATGAACAGGTAGGCTTTCTTCATAAACAATTTTTTTCACGCCACGACGGAACCCGGTACTGATTTTATTTCACACCACGCACAACGACGCAACGTAATATTTAATTGAAAACCAAATCGTTGTGGCGCTGTATAACGCAAATCGGTTCCGTCACTCATTCCACCACAATTTCTGATACAGTGTCGCTTGCGGGATATTCGGATTGGTGCTTACCTCTGCCTGGGGGTACAAACCTCTCCATGTAAAACTGCTTGCTACGGGAACATCATTGTCATCCCTGGGTATTTCATGATACGATGGATACTGATAGTTGTGTCTCCGTACATCCACCCAACTTTCCACATTCATGGGGAACATGGCAATATATTTTTGTGTCATGATTTTTTCCAAAGTAATGGTTTGAGCAGTCTCCTGAGCATTGTTTTGCTTGTAATCGGTTATCTTTTGCATGTACTGCGTCAATTCATTTCCGCTAACCGTTCCTGCATACCAGCTTGAGACTTTATCAATGGATGCAATAATTCCTTCGTTGCAGGCAGTAGCGGCCCTTGGCAAATCACCCGCCCTAAAAGCCGCTTCAGCTTCGATAAAGCGGAATTCTGAATAGGTAGCTATGTGCATCGGGGAATCTTTTTTGTCAAAATACCCGCCCAACCTGGAGTAGGTTTGGATCAAATTGCCCGTCGTGGGACTGCTGTTGTCTTTACCGCGGTATGCACCGTCTATGATGGCCTTGGTCCAGTAATTTTCCTTTCTGGGATCATTAGTGGTTTCCAAAAGGTTCATAAAATCATGCGCCGCTATTATCCAGGGGTTTTGGGAATAGAAGCCGGACCATGGGTTGTCCTTTCCTGAATTCTTGTATGGGTAAACCAGGTCGCCGCTTGAAGCCGTAAGCCCTGCAGCAAGCCCTTTGTCTACATAATCCAAAACATCATCGGCAGACCCCTGTGGATCTTTGATGCTGAGATGGTTGTGATACCTGGCCAACAACAGATAAGCAACACCTTTCCATTTTTGGACACTTCCGCCATGCACAAAGTCTTCTGCACCTAAAGGCTTGACAGGGCTCCGTTCCAGATCCGCTATACTTTCCTCCAAAAGGGTAAAAATGGTGTTGTAAATGGTTTGCTGTGCATCCATTCGGGGAGCAGGCATCAGCGGCCCCTGCAATGCTTCGGAATATGGGATGTCTCCGTAGATATCTGTGATGTACCCTAACGCATGCGCCGTCAAAATTTTTGCCACGCCAACATGGTGCCACAGTTCCTGTTCTGTCCCCCGCTTTATAACATCTTTTGCGTCCAACAGCCCGTTGTAAAGATTGTCCCAATCGGACTCCCTATTGGTAATCTCGTTCCAATTATCATAAAAACTGTAAGTCCCGGCAAATGCCCGGATAAACGTGCCGCTCATAAAATCATAGCTCTCCTCTCTTCTGGAATACTCGGAGAGTATATGGTCTTGTGCCGCTGTCAGCACCAGTTTTACATCTGCGGTGACAGGGTTGTTGGGGTCGGTGTTTAGCTCTTCAAAACTTTTTTGGCAACCAAAAAGAAGGAGCACTGCTAATATAGAGAATAGTTTTTTCATGTTTCAAAAATTAGAAGTTCATTTTTAGAGAGAAACTGTAGCCCTTGGTTCCTGGCACGGCAAACATGTCAATGGACTGGACATTCCCAGGTCCCAACACGCTGGCCGATTCGGGATCTACGCCACTGTAAGGTGTGCTGATCCAAAGGTTGCGCCCCGAGGCTGTGAGCACGATTTGTTTGATAAAAGTGCGTTTGAGCCAGCGGGGATTGAACCGGTAGCTAAGGGCAATGTTTCGCAACCGAATCCAGGATGCGTCTTCGATGCCGGCTTCGTCTATAAAGCTGCGTTTCGATCTGAAATAATCTTCTGTATAGGCTACTTCTTTGGTATTGGCTGCACCCGTGGATTTTACAATCCCTTCAAAAACGGTCTTAGTACCCAATTTTTCCACCTCAATATCGCTGCCAAAAGCCCACATGGCCAATCGGGATTCGTTCAACAGGATACCGCCCTGCTTGGTGTCAAAAAGGAAATTCAGGCTCCAATTTTTGTAGCCAAGGGTATTCGACAAATTCATGAGCCAATCCGGATTCGGGTCGCCCAGAATTTTTTGGTTACTGGACTTTATTGGATAACCATCGTCGCCGATCAAGAGGCGGTTTTGTGCATCCCGCTCGTAATACGACCCACTTACCATGCCATACGCATAGCCAGGTTTTATGAGGATATTGGCGCCAAACCAAGCTGACTGCGCAATGCTGATTTCATTGAGCCCTTCTGGTATCTCCAATACTTCATTCTGGTTTTTTGTGAAATTTAGTGCTGTGTTCCATCTCCAGTCTTTGGTATTTCTCAGCAGATTGGGCATCGAAAGGGTAAGTTCTATCCCTTTGTTTTCGATCACGCCAGCGTTCAGGATATAAGTGGTGTATCCAGTACTTCCCGGCAAGGTTGCCATCGCGATTTGGTCTTTGGTGGTCCGCTTGTAAAGAGTAAGGTTCAGGTTGAACAAATCATCCAGCAAGCCCAGATCCAGGCCAACTTCAAGGGAGGTTGACAATTCTGGTTTGATGTTCGGGTTCTTTGAGCTGTTGGCTATTGAAAAAGCCGATTGGCCTGCCACGGTATTGCTAAGGTAGTAGGTGTTTGTAGTAGCGTATATGGGTGCGTCATTGCCAATTTGAGCCACGGAAGCCCGTATTTTCCCAAAATTCATCCAATTCGTTTTCAGGAATTTGGTAAAAACAAATCCTGCACTTGCAGATGGGTACAAATACGAATTATTGTCTTTGGGCAAGGTGGATGACCAGTCGTTGCGGGCAGAAAGTTCAAGGAACAGAAATTGCTTAAAATCAAAGTCCAATTGGCCGAAAGCGCCTATGATTCTGCGATTGTTGACTGTATTGGTCACGGTAACCGTTCGCGCATTGGAGATGTCGTCAAATTGCTTGAGATTCAGGCCCAACCCGTAGATAAAAGAGCGGTCGAAGTGCTGCTCAAAAATGTTGTTACCAACCAAATAATTGATATTGAGATTGCCGTTCAGCACATTTTTTGACCCGGATAATATCAAGTCTGAATTGATGTCACGGGAATTGGCATAGAGATCGTACATGTCTCCTTCCAGAATAAATGGAGAGCCAATGGGTCGGACGCGTTTTCTTTTTTCGCCAAAATTGTCCATCCCGAGTTTGTAACTCAGGTTTAGGTGTCGGGCAAGTTTGAAATCCACGCTCACGTTTCCGATCAGGCGGTTCAGGTTACAGTACTCCGGTTCCTTCTTCACGATCCAAACTGGAGAAGGCTTGAAATTCCCCTTTGAATAAAACGTGGTGTTGCCCTGGCTGTCTTCCCATGGGCCGTTGATGTCGTAAACGGAATTGAATATGGTGCTCAGGCCATAAGTTGGACTTCTGTATCCGGTCGGGAAAGCCACCATATCCGATCCGATAAAATTGGTGCTCATACCAACTGTCAGCTTGTCGGTTACACGGTAATCGCCCTTGAGCAGGAAAGAGCGTTTTTTGAAGGCATCTTCCGGCATGATGGATTCTTGATCCAGATGAGAGAAATCAGCAAAAATGCTTCCCTTGTCGTTGCCGGCGGAAATGCCAAGCGAATTTTTGGTGGTGAGGCCCGTTCTCCAAAAATCATCGTAATAATTGGTGTTATTGGGGATCAATTGGCCCGACACATCTTCTACTGTGCCATCCATGTTCAAATCAATAACGGTACCTGCAGGAAATACCGGGTTGTCGGCATAGGCGGGCCCAAATTTCCGGGTAGAATTGTAGTTGAAAACCCCGCCCGACCCTTGAGCAAACTTGTGTTGAATCTTGGGCGACCGGTTTATTTCGGTCAATTCGATCGCTGAATTCAGCACAATGTCAAACCCCTTTTTTCCGCTCTTGGTCTTGATTAGGATGACCCCGTTATTCGCCCGGCTGCCGTACATGGCGGTTGCTGCTCCGCCTTTCAAAACCGAAATGGATTCTACGTCGAACTGGTTGAGGTCGATGGCCCTGTTTGTGCCCCGATAAATGGTATAGGCATCCCGGTAGTCGGCAATATCGCCGCCCGCATTGCTCGGGTCTGTCTGATTGCTGATGGGTACCCCGTCCACAACAAACAGAGGTTGGTTGTTGCCACTGATGCTTGAATAACCTCGAATCACCATGTTGGAGGCCCCGCCAGCGCCACCGCCTGCAGGTGTAATGTACACCCCTGCAAGTTTACCATTCAGTGCATTGACGAGATTTGACTCGCCTGTATTGCTCAAATCTTCTCCCGTCAAGTTTTGTGCAGAATAGCCCAATTTAAGCCTTTCTCTTTTCCTTCCCAAGGCCGTAATAATCACGTCACCAAACGTAAGCTCGTCTGGTGTGAGGCGCACATTTATTTCGTTGCTTGCGCCAACAGTTGCTTGTTCCGGTTTCATCCCCAACATGGAAAACTCCAGTATATCGCCTACTGAAGCATTGATTACAAAGCGGCCCATTTCATCGCTCATGGAGTTGGTCGAATTTGCTTCCACCTTGATGGAAACTCCCGCCAGACCCTCACCCATTTCGTCTGTTACGGTGCCGGTAATGGTTTTTATTTGGGCAAAGGTTAAATGGTAACATCCCAGCAGCAGGATAATGAATAGTGTTTTTGTCATGGTCATGATTTTTATATTTTAAAAGTTGGTATCTTAAAAAAGGAGGGTCTTTGTTTTTTAAACATAGAAAGCTTAAGTACCTGAGTAAAATTAGTTTTATCTAACCGCAAAGGCGCGGAGCGTTTGAAAATCAACCCTTTGCGTCTCTGTGCCTCTGCGGTTTATTTTGCCCGCTCAAGTATGCGATTCAAACTATGTGGCAATTATGTGTCTTGGTGGTGTAAAAGCTGCGCGCATCTTCGGAAGTAATTTTATCATAATTAATTGGGTTTTCAATGAACGGCGTATTGACCTTGTGTGAGAAATAAATTTAATTTTATGCACAAAGGTTGACAACAAATATTAATTAGTAGCAGGTAGAAATACCTGTTTTGTAACTTGGAGAAAATTACCTTTTGACGAATAAACCACCAAAACCGCTTGTTTTATAATACAATACAATACAAAGGCACCACTGAACCTTATTGGCCCAAGGGTGCATTAATTATTCATTTCGCGTTGTTGGCGCGATGAAGTATTTGAGTTCACTTAAATTGCCCTATATCAACCCAACCACGCCCTAAGAGCATGGCAACTTGCTCTAAAATGTCATTGTACGATATGCAGGTAGTCAATCAAAAAAGTAGCCCCGGCACCGTCGAAACGGGCCGGGGCTACTTTTGTCTATTCTATGTAAGGAAGGGGATATCCCCGCAGCTTACTTCGCCTGGATCATCTTCCTCGTTGCAGAGTCGGTAGAAGTCTCCAACTTGTAGTACAGCATGCCTGTGGTGTTGATCAGAGCGCGATCAAGAGCGATCGTGTTCTCACCTTTG
>JBJXGZ010000133.1:0-9385 GCA_046160625.1 Saprospiraceae bacterium | reverse complement strand
CCCTGGAGGCCATGTTGTACAAAGCGCCATGTGGCTTGACGTGATGCAGCCGGGCATTGTTATTCAGGGCAATTCCAGCCAGCATTTCAATTTGCTTTTTTACCATTTCTGTTACGGAAGGGGCGGGGAAATTCATATTGGTCCTGCCGAAATTTTCCCGGTCAGGGAAGGACGGATGTGCGCCGATCTTTACCCTGTGCTGCAGCGCAAGTTCGATTGTTTGTTGCATGGTTTGCTCATCGCCGGCATGATAGCCGCAGGCAATATTGGCTGATGATATCAAAGGCATCAAAAGCGCGTCGTTGGACATGCCTTCGCCCATATCACAATTTAGGTCAACTGAATAATGCATGCATCGCTTTTTGCTGTTGAATATATAATGCTTCTGCTTCAGCAAAAGAAACAGGGGTAAATGTAATGCATTCGCCCGGGCTTAATTGTGCCACGGCGGGAAGGTCAACTGCAGCAACTTGCCCCACCCTGGGGTATCCTCCGGTTGTCTGGCAATCATTCATTAGGAGTATGATCTGTCCGCTGGGCGTAAGTTGTAGGGTCCCTTTCGTCACTGCTGAGGAAAGCATTTCACGGGGTTCGTTCATAAGCAGCGGGTCTGCCTGCAAATGGATTCCCATCCGGTCGCAACGGTTGCTGAGTGTAAAAGCCTGGGTATAGAATCTCCGGACGCTTTCGGTGCTCATCCAGTCCTGTTCCGGGCCCTGGCAGACCCGGATACAGGATAAATGTGGCGGGGCTTGAAGCTGAGCCACCCTTCCAGGCTCGCTTCGATGTTCCTTGTCAAACCACAACCCATCTTCTTTTTTAAGGGGCAATCCAATTCCGGCTCCCGGGCATACGCTTTTGCTGTTCATCCGGCTTGCAGCATCAAAGCCGCCTCTAACAGCGAGATAAGTCCTGATGCCCAAAGGTTTGTATCGAATTTCGAGCACATCGTTTTTGAAAACTGCAAGCCGTTGGTACAAGGGAACAATACTTTGGTTGATAAAAGCCGTACCAGCTCCCGTCAAGGCGATATGGGTGTTTTTATTGAACTGAATGAGCAAGCCACCCATGGTACATTCGATGGTCGCGGCGTTTTCGGTATTGCCTAGCAAGGCATTGGCGGTATAGAGCGCAGGCAAATCCATAGCGCCGCTGAGGGGTACGCCGCAGGCGCGAAACCCAAACCTGCCCAGGTCTTGTATGGTGGAATATATGCCCGGTTTGAGCACCTGGGCATCTGCTTGGGGAAGGCTATCGGCCGGGAAAGGAATTTCATTTTTTGTTTGGGACATCTCTTGAAACGCCTCTTTTGAGATGGCAAAAAATTGAACGGAATCGCCTGTTTTTAGTAAAAATGGGTAGGTTTTTTCAGGGTCAAACAGGCAAAAAGGCGTTCTTCCGATAATCTGCCAGCCGCCCGGCGAGGCAAGCGGATAAATGCCTGTTTGGTTTCCGGCAATGCCCACAGAACCGGCTTCTACCTTTGCACGGGGCGATGGTTTACGGGCGGTGGCAATGGCCGCATCCAAGGTGCCGAGATAGGCAAAACCCGGCAGAAAACCCATCATGTAAACCTTGTATTCTCTTTGCTGGTGTAGCGCTATCAGCACTTCCGGGCTGATTCCGTGCGCATCTGCAACCCAATCGAGGTCGTGACCAAAAGCAGGGTCGTAGCAGACCGGGATGGACACCAGATTTTTGGGCTGCGAAACCTGTGTGATTTCATTGCCCAATAATGCCTCCAAATGACTTTTTACGTATTGAAAGGGTGATTCCCCTTCTCTTTCAATCCGCTCCGGCTGATAAAAAACGGCAAGCGAAGCATAAGCCGGCACCGTTTCTACTAAGCCGGCAAACGGCATTTGGCTCAGCATGTGGTTCAGGTCCAACACCTTTTGATGCAGGGCATCTTCAATGTGCTCGCCCCATTGGACCAGCAGGGCAGTTTCAGAAAGTGGAAATATTTTTGGAACCATGTTGTGAATGCTGACAGGGTAGGGGGCGTTCTTTTTTAAATTTCCGGTAAAAAATCTTCGCACAAGAAACGAAGCCCTTTACATTTGTTTTTACAAACCCAATTATCAATGGTATGCCCTTCATTTCAAATGCTGATACGAATGTGCCCCCTGCCTGCTGGTAGGTAGACGGAGAAGCGATTGTTGTTTGCCATTGAACAAATTATCTGTAATCAATAATGAAAGTATACTTGATACCAGGATTGGGATACAATTGCAGCATTTTTGAAAGGTTAAGTTTCGGAAACTACGATGTGAGATGTATACGGTGGATAGAACCTAAGCAGAATGAACGCATTCACGAATATGCCATTAGATTATTTGAAGACTTGCCACACAATGGGGAGAAAATAGTATTGGTTGGTCATTCGTTTGGCGGAATAATTTCACAAGAAATTGCTACGGAGATACCAATAGAGAAGATTATCCTAATTTCAAGTGTTAAATCCCAAATTGAAATTCCCTTGTCATTTAAATTAATAAAACGATTTAGGTTGTTTAAATTGTTTACTAAGGAGTTAAGTATAAAAACCCTGAAGTATTGGGGCAGAGTGCATGGTTTTCAAGATAAGGAGGATCAAGAACTATTTAGGAATATGGTTGGAGAACAATCTAATACTTACTTACAATGGGCACTAAAGGTACTATCTGAATGGAAAGCGCCTGCATTACCTGAGGAAACAAAAGTTTTTCAAATTCATGGGGCAAAGGACAGGACTTTTCCAATTGGATTAATTAAAAGCCCTGATGTTGTGATTGAAAATGGAAACCATATTATGCTTTTTAAGCAACCAGACGAAATTGAAAAAATATTAAACAATGAAATTAAAATGACATAAAACAATAGCTATGACGATAATACAGGCTAACCGCCTGCACTACATATAGCCAGACCGTGATTTGGAATTGCCATCCCTACTATCCCCCCCGTTAATAATCCCCGCGCAAAACCTATTTTTGCCCAAACTTTCCACCCATGCGCACAATTCTCTACTTTGCCTTCCTGCTTGCCCCTGCTCTGTCCTATTCCCAAAAAATGCTCGAATCGCACGAATGGTGCAGCCACAAGCACACCATTCTTTCCCCAAACACTTTCAACCTCGAAGACGGGCGCAGCGATTCCATAGACATTCTCCGTTCTGACATTACAATCAACCTCCTGGGGCTTCCCCAAGTCAAGGCACAATGCAACATTGCCCTAACGGCCAAAGTGCAGGGCGTACAGGAAATTCGATTGGACTTGCAAGGACTTACGGTAGATTCGGTGCAGACTCCATCGGGGTCAGATTTGCAGTTTACGCATTCGGGCACTGCGCTGCAAATTGAGTTCCAGCAGGAACTTTTGGTAAACGACCTAAGCACCATCCATATCTATTATCACGGCATTCCGCCCACTGATGGAAGTGGGTGGGGCGGCTATTACAACACAAGTGGATATTCCTTCAACCTTGGGGTTGGTTTTGCCGCTGATCCGCATTCTTTTGGTCGGGCCTGGTTTCCATGTTTTGACAACTTTGTAGAACGTTGTGCTTTTTACGTCACCATTCTAAGTCCAACGGGCAGAAGAGGCTACAGCAATGGCAAACTGACACTCGAAGAAAACATTCCGGGCGGCGTTGCCCATTATTGGGAACTTGAAGAACCCATTCCATCTTACCTCGCCTGTTTTGCCTCTGGCCCTTACACTTCATTCACCAGAACATATCCCGGAGAGTCAGGTCCTATTCCAGTAGAAATAGCTGCTGCTCCTGCTGACACCGTCAAGGTGCGCAACACATTCCAAAACCTTTCCAAAGCAATTGACGTCTTTGAAGACTGGTTTGGCCCATATCAATGGAGCAAAATCGGCTACTCCCTCGTGCCGTTCAACTCTGGTGCCATGGAACACGCAACCAACATTGCGATTGGAAGAGCGTATGTCGACGGTTCCCTGAACTATGAAACACTTTGGGCGCACGAACTCGCCCACATGTGGTGGGGTGATCTGGCTACTTGCTCTACTGCGGAGGATATGTGGCTCAACGAGGGTTGGGCCAGTTATTGCGAGCATCTTTTTACTGAAAAAGTGTACGGTCAAACGGCCTTTCGCAATGCCGTTCGTTCCAATCACCTGAGTATTTTACAAAATGCCCACGTGAATGAAGGTGGCTACAGGGCGGTTTCTGGATTACCCCACAGCCTGACCTACGGTGCACACGTTTACAACAAAGGCGCTTCAATGGCGCACAACTTGCGGGGCTATCTGGGCGATTCGCTGTTTCGCGTGGGTTGCCGGGAGGCATTGGGAAACACTCATTTTACCGACTGGAGCAGCGCGGAATTCCGGGACAAACTCGAAGCGGCCACGGGGAAAGACCTGCACGACTTTTTTGAGGACTGGGTGTTTTCGGGTGGTTATGCGGACTATTCGGTGGATTCCATGAAATTGATTTTTTCGCCGGTGGACGCACCGACCATTGCACAGGTTTTTGTGAAACAAAAATTGCGCGGAGCGCCTCATTTTCATCATAATGTGCCCTTGGAATTTACATTTTTGATGGGCGATGGCCAACGACAATATCACACAGCAACCGTTTCCGGAGAAAATTCGATGGTGGAATTTCTGTTTTCGGCCTGGGCTCCGGCTCCACAGGCTGTGTTTGTGAACACCAATTTGAAAATCCTGCAAGCCCGGTCTGAAGCTGAAAAGATGCTCAAAACCGTAGGAGGCAGCAATTTCGCGGATGCAAAGTTTAACCTGACCGTGAATAGTCTTGGCGCTGATTCAGTTTTCTTCCGCGTGGAGCACCATTTCTCGGCACCCGACAATACAGGGGCGAATCCGAACGGATATATGCTTACCAATCGATATTGGTCGGTACTGACTTCCGGGAATAGTTTTCCAACAGGTTTCAATGCTCAAGCCATCCTTATTTACGATGGAAAAGGCCAGGTAGATCAACTGGATACAGAATTGTTTGCAAACACCAGTCCTTCGGAAGACAGTGTACTGTTGCTTTACCGCCCTGGTGCTGGTCACCTCTGGCAGGAATGGCCCAGTTACACAAAGCTCACAATTGGTTCTACTACCGATAAATTTGGCCAACTTCGCCCCACGCAGCTCGTTCCTGGGGAATACACCATTGGGAAAGGGGTGTCCACCGTTCGTACCAAAACGCCCAACCCGATTGGTAAGATTCGTGTTTCGCCCAATCCAACCAGAGGTAAAGTGCGCATACAAGCAGACGAAACTTTTGATAACGTGACACTTGTCAGCGCAGACGGTCAATCCGAAAAGACCTGGAATTTACCACCTGCATCAGAAGCGGAGTTAGATTTGAGCAGTTTCCCTTCTGGCCAATACTGGCTTTTGTTGAGCGGCAAAAACGGCACAGCCATTTGCCCGATTGCTAAACAGTGAACCTATCCGCCAGCCGGATTGAGTTTTGTTTTCGCTTTTTGGATGTTTTGAATCAATCCTTGGTGAGAAGGGTTGATTTTCAAGGCGCGTTCAAAGTATTCTAGTGCTTTTTCTGGATTGTTGATATTGAGATGAACTGCACCACAGTTTTGAAGGGCATCAAAATTATTAGGATGAAACAATAAGAGTTTGTCCCAGTATGCAATTGCTTTTTGAACATCATTTTTTCTAAAAGCAATGATTGCCAGGTTATTGAGTGCGCCTTGATACGTAGAATCTATGTTCAGGGTGTTTTCGAATGCAGCACGGGCTTCCTCTGTTTTATTGAGCGCCATATAGGAAACACCAAGATTGTATTGTGCCTCGGAATATCCCGGGTATATTTCCAGGGACTTTTGATAATAAGCTATCGCTTTGGAATAGTACTCTGTTTTATTTTTATCCAGTGCATTTTGATTTTCTTCCGCCAACGTTCGCCAGTAAGTGCCATAGTGATTTTGTGCTCTGGCACTGTTGGGGGCAGTCTCAAGTCCTGATTTGAAGAGTTTTTCGGGCGATGCCCAAACTTGTGTCCGTGTAAAAGTTTTGACCGCGTACAGGAGCAGAATAGTTCCCGTAACGGTATATAAAATATTTTTTGACCAGCGAAATTTTTCATTCAATACAGCAATGCCCCAGCCCAAAGCCAAACAAAATCCAGCAGAAGCACTAAATAAAAATCTTTCTGCCATGGTGGCGCCAATCGGTGTTAAAAAATTGGACACCAAAACCATCATCACAGCATAAAATCCGATGGCATAAGCAATGATTTTTTTCTTAGGCAAACCCCAGACAAAAAGCCCAATCAAAATAAGATGAATGACCAAAGAAATCAAAAACCCCATATCGCCTGGTCCAACCAATGGTACTTGATTATAGGAATAGTCATAACTCAATGGGTGCGGAAAAACCAACAAGCCCAGGTATTTTCCTAAAATCATTACGCGGCTCGCAAACCATTCACCACTTGTGGTTGCTCCGGAGAGCGTATTGTTGACCAAGTCCTTGATATCGGACGAAAAAAACATATTGTCCATCGCGCTCCCACGCATAATAAAATAGAGCGCGACTATTGCAAGGAAAAAGGATGTAATGGTGGCAATCCGGCCCAGTTTTAGACTGGTGAAAAACCACAAGGTCAGCGGAACGAGCCCAAGCATTGCCAAACCCGTTTCCTTTGCGAGCGTAGCCGCAAGATAGCAAAGCAGGCTAAGCACCAGGTCTTTGGTCTTGTTCCCGTCTTGGGCGTATTTTAATACATATAACAGGCTCAATGACACAAACATGAAGCTCAATATTTCATCGCGGCTTTTGATATTTGCAACTACCTCTGTGTGAATTGGATGGGCAACAAAAAATAAAGCGGCCAACAATGGAATCAAACTTTCAAGGCCCATTGCTTTTTTTAAAAAAAGATAAAAAATGCCACTGGCCAAGGCATAATAAAACACGTTGAAAAAGTGATAAGCCCCTGCAGTGCCTCCAAATAAAGATTTCTCAACAGCAAAAATCGCCAACATGAGCGGGCGATAAGATTGGTCGTTCATTCCATTGAACCCATATAGCGTACCGTGTGTAAAAATATCCTTTATTCCGGCTATACCTTTATTGACAAGTGAATTGCTGCGGGTCATAATCTCATCATCCAATACAAAACCAAAACCGACGCTACTCGCACACAGCACCATGGCAGAAGCTATTACAATCCATAACGACCAATCTCGTTTTTGAGGATGTTGCGGCGTCTTAGGCGGCTTTGCAGAAATCTGTTTATTTTTTTTGCTCATTTGATGAATAGCATTGAATTCGCACAAAATTACATGATTTTGGATGCGGGTTTAAGCGACAGCAATTTTTGCTGACAATTACACTTTTTTGGACACTTGCCCGCATTGTACATTTGTCCCACAGTACCAACCCTTCCCCTAAATGACTGCGTTTTTAAAAACAAAATCAAACACTGTCCAACAATGCTCATCCTTTCAAAAAATTCGATTTTTCGTTCGAAATTCCTGATCCTTTCTCTATTTTCTTTCTTTTGTATCCTTCCTGTAAGCAGCCAGACTGACCAATCATTACTGCTTGATTCGGCGTCCATTCAGTCGGTCGCTCAAATGGTATCCGACTCCTTTGGAGCCCCCGTTGATTTGGTGGCAGAATTCATTCGCGAAGCTAAAAAAATGGAAATAGACGAGGGTGTGGCGGCTACGGCTTTTATCGGAATCGCAATATTGGAAAGCACCGGTTTCACCAGTTATCTTTACCAAAATGCAAAAAACCCTTTTGGGATGCGGGCTACCAAAATATGGAAGGGCCCAACTTTTGTGATGTGGCATGAAGGCACGGATTCGCATTTTAGAAAGTACGAAAATCCTCGCGGAGCGGTACGCGATTTCGCGGCATTTCTCAACAGCCGAAAATGGTTCCGCGACGCCCTGGCCTGCCCGACTTCTGATCTTGAATGTTTCCTGACTGCTATGAGCGCAGACCCGCTGAAAAAGGAACCTGGTTATGCCGCCGATCCGGAGTGGGCAAACAAAGTGAGGCGAGTTATTAAAAAGTATGAGTTGGATCGGATAAGGTGAAAGAGAAGTATGGCACATCTCAGTAGGTGTGCCACACTTTCTAATAGAACACCTCTTGCGCCACCCTGAACGTATTCGCATGTGCCTCCACAATGTCGGCAATCCTAGGTGAATAACCGCCGCCCATGCTGACCACCACGGGTAATTGGCCAGCCTTACAAAAGGACAATACGATGCGGTCCCGTTCCTGGCATCCGGCGCGGCTGATATTCAGTCTACCCAGCTTGTCGGATTCCAGAATGTCCACACCGCTTTGGTAAAACACAAAATCGGGCTGGAAGGAGTCGGCTATTCGTGGCAAGGTATCGCGCAGGATTTTTAGGTACGCGGCATCCTCTGTGCCGTCAGGCAGACCAATATCCAGGTCCGATTTTTCCTTGCGGATTGGGTAATTTCGTTCTCCGTGCATTGAAAACGTAAATACGCGAGGCTCGTTTTCAAATATCTTGGCAGTACCATTGCCTTGATGAACATCCAGATCCACAATCAGGATTTTTTGCGCTAACTCATTCTTTAGCAACCAATTGGCTGCCACAGCCTGGTCATTGAAACAGCAAAAGCCCTCACCCCGGTCAGCAAAAGCGTGGTGTGTGCCACCTGCAATGTTCATTGCACAACCAAATTGGAGCGCCCATTGAGCGCATTGCAATGTGCCATTTGAAATATGGCGACCGCGGCGCACAAAATGCTCATTGATGGGGAAACCGATGGCGCGTATTTCCTTTTCAGAAAGTCTGATTTCGTTCATTTTAGCCCACCATTCAGGGGTATGCGTAAGTAGGGCGACTTCTTCAGTAAGTAATTCCGGGTGAAAAAAATTGGCTTCGTTGACGGTTCCTTCCCAAAGCAACTGCTCTGGAAGTAGTTCATATTTCGCCATTGGAAAGCGATGCCCATCCGGGAGTTCGTATTTGTAAATGGGCGAGAAGGCGATTTTCAGCATGGGCAAATGTAGCCCGGAACGCTGTTCCGGTGGGCCTATTCTTCGGAACTCCGTTCCGGGGCACCTAGTCCCGGAACAGCGTTCCGGGCTACACCAAAACAAGAGAGCCGTCCCCGGGAAAGCGAGACGGCTCTTCTTTTCTTACCGATTAAGAGAGATTAAGTTCAAGAGATTATAAGCCAGCGTGAGCCGAGCAAGAATGAACTTTTAGCAGAAAGAATCGTGCCAAATCTCGATTTTGGAGGGTTCTTCTAAAAATAAATTGGAGCGGTCAATGGGAGAGCGGTGGGCCACGGATTGCACGGATCAGACACGGATTTCACGGATCAGACACGGATTTTCACGGTTAGTTCCAGAGGCTACTATCCGTGAAAATCCGTGTCTGATCCGTGAAATCCGTGTC
>JBJXGZ010000132.1:0-3269 GCA_046160625.1 Saprospiraceae bacterium | reverse complement strand
CTACGGTATTGTCAACATAACTATACTTGAGCGAGCCATTCGCTGCGACACTATCGATAAGGTTAAAATTAGTACCATCAAATTTATACAGATAATACCATTTGACATCCAATGAATCGTTCGGCTTCCAGTCCAGTTGCACCTTCATACCAGAGTTGATGGTGGCTCGGTAGTAGCCCATAATTACTGGGGCAATCACATCCTCGACCAATACTTTGCTGCTGATGGTGCTCCAACCACTGCAGTTTCCGAGCGAGTCAACCGCCACCACTCTGTAGCTCACCGAGTCTTGACATTTCTTAGCGTAAACATAATATGTCGTGTCCCGTGTGCTGTCAAGCAACATGAATCCACCGTTGACTGGGTCATTTCGGTAAATAAAATACTTAATGCCGACTCCCCATGTCGGCTTATTCCATTTAAAATCGGCTCGCCAAGTAACTGTTTTTGAAACACTGGCCTGTACCACTGTGATAGTATCCGTTGGACCAAGGCTGTCACACAGATTGGCCACCCGCATCATATACTGGTATTTGGTACTCTCCGCATTGGTCGCATTGTTATCCGTCCAACTCGTAGTACTGACGGTAATCACTGAGTCAATTTTTGTAAAGCTACCCGTCGTCCCCGTTCGCCGGTAGATCAGGTATTTACCAAAGTTCTTGGTAGTTCCAGATGGGTTCCATGTCAGTTTCACCTTACTGTTGCTCACCACATCCACACACCGAATATCTATTTTAGGTAGCGTAGCCATGGGGCTAACTTTAATACTAAATGTCTTCTGGGTTGTTCCGCAATTGTTGTCGCTAAGGTCAACGGTAAAAACATAAGTTTGCCCTACACGGCAGCATCCCGGCCCCCACTTGAACTGTGTAGTGATTGTACTATCAGCGGTGTCGGCAGGCATGGTAGCAAATGGGCTGCATTGTCCATCGACTCCAGTAAAGATGGCCCCGTTTGCTGAAATATACAGCGAATCGCCAAGTGTGTCAACACCCGTAATGTTGATTTTCAATGTGTCGCCCGCGGCTATGGTGCGATTGTAATAGTTACTGTCATTATAGCCCGTTGACAACTTGAATTTGGGGGGGCTGTAGTTGGTGCATGATTTGGCAATCAGTTGCAGATCTCGTCTTACAGAGCCAACATATACAGAGCTACCGTTCGCAAGTTTGCGATATTCTTTCACCTCAACAGATATAACATAAAGTCCCTGATCGCAGATATAGGTCTTTATTTCCCCCGTTTCGGGGTTAATGGATATGTAGTTGGAGGTGTCCAACGGGTAGGCCAATGAATAACCGCTATTGTAGGATACTACTCCTGGGGGAGGGGTCTGTTGGGTGATTCCACCCATGCCTCCAGAACTTGAATATGGCGTTGCCAGAGAATATACTAAAGAATCGCCATTGGCATCGTAGGCGTTATGATTGAACGAGATGGTGTCGCACAGGCAGATGGTTGGTACCGGAAGGTTCGCAAAATTGACCGAGGTATTGGTATAGGTTTGTGGCGGTGGAACATAAAGAAGCCAACCCATCCCCACGTTATTGCTCGATGTGTAGATATTGGTAATTCCATTGTTTCTGCAACAGGATCCAGCAGAAAAGTAGAAACCTGTTGTGTTGCTTGCAGGCAATTGCACTGTTCCTTCGTAAAGCATTTCTGCAATGCAAATGGTGGATGAGGGAAGACACTTGGGAGTAATGGATTTCTCCGTTGAGTATCCGCTCGCCTTGCTCAAAGTGAGTGTACCATACGACGAATTGTTATTAGCGTAGTAGGCACCTACCGTAGCAGAAGAAGGAAACTGTGTATTCGAATTGCAGTCGCGATATAGCTTCATCGAGACCTTATACGTAACAAATCCACCCGATTTCGAAACATAACTATAGGTAAAATCGCCACCCATAAGGTGCGTTGCCACCGAGGTGCTGCCCATACAAAACAGGCCCAAAAACAACAACAGCCAGCGACCGGCTTGAATAAATCCGGCAATGCCGGCAGAGGAATTCATGTAAAAATAACGCGATGAACTTACTTTTTCTAACTTACAAACTTAATGCATTTATAGCCATTTGCCAATTATTGTTCAGACGCAATGCTGGCCATTAGGTTGCTTGCAGGTTTCACCCCCTTTGCCAAAGGGGGTGTCAGGTTACCTTTGTCGCCCGATGAATTTGAAACAATCCACGATAAAAAAAACCGTCAGCATTAGCGGCGTTGGCCTTCACACTGGTTTGCAGGTGACCCTTACATTTTGCCCTGCTGCCGAGAATCACGGCTACAAATTTCAACGAATTGACTTGGAAAACCAACCCATCATTGAGGCTGATGTGGACTATGTGACTGACCTGAGCCGCGGGACTACTTTGGAGAAAAAAGGAGCTAAGGTGTGCACCGTAGAACATGTTTTGGCTGCTTTGGTTGGGCTTCAAATTGACAATGTACTGATTCAACTCGATGCAGCCGAAACACCCATTGCCGATGGAAGTTCAGCCCCATTTGTGGATTTGTTGCTTTCAGCTGGCATTCAAGAACAGGAAGCCGAACGAGAGTACTTCGTTATTCCTCAAAACATTCAATACGCTGAGCCTGATCGGGGTGTAGAAATGATTGCCATGCCTGTGGACGATTACAGACTCACCGTAATGGTAGATTACAACAGTCCGGTGCTGGGAAGCCAGCACGCCAGCCTGACCTCGTTAAAAGATTTTAGCAAAGAAATTGCTGCCTGCCGAACCTTCTGCTTTTTGCATGAGTTGGAAGCCCTAGTCAAAAACAACCTCATCAAAGGAGGTGACCTCAACAATGCTATCGTTATTGTTGATAGGGCGGTGGAAGACCATGAGTTGGATCATCTCGCAAGCCTGTTTAACAAACCCAAAGTGGAAGTGCGAAAAGAGGGCATTCTCAATAATGTAGAACTACGGTTTCAAAACGAACCTGCTCGCCACAAGTTGCTTGATCTCATCGGCGATCTAGCTTTGGTTGGCATGCCGCTGAAGGGTCAAATTATGGCAGCCCGTCCTGGTCATGCTGCCAACGTAGCTTTCGCCAAAAAAATAAAAGCCCTGATAAAGAAAACGAAAGCCAAAAAAGGAGTTCCCACATACGACCCCAACGTAAAACCCAAATACGACACGCCGGCCATCCTCAAAATGCTGCCCCATCGGCATCCGTTTCTGATGGTTGACAAAATCATGTCGGTCGAGGGAAATGTAGTAATTGGTATCAAAAACATTTCCCATGACCAGTACTTTTTTGAT
>JBJXGZ010000131.1:0-12134 GCA_046160625.1 Saprospiraceae bacterium | reverse complement strand
TCAAAAATCCGTCGCCGCCCCCAAAACTGGGGTCGGGGCTGCCAGCCTGTGAGAAAGAGCGTGTGGCCCAGAACAGGGCGATGAGGGTCAGGAAAAGAGATAATTTTTTCATTGTCAGGAAGTGTTTTAATTGTTGATTTGGTTAATTGTTGATTTGTTTCAGGAGTGGCAATGACGAGCCAGAGCAAGCGTATAATGTACGCAGCCTAACCTAAGCCCGCCATTGCGCCACTTCCTGATAATCGGCTATTGAAATGCCTGCCTATTGTATTTTTTGAATCTTGAAAGTTTTGATTCCCTGTGTTTGCGCGTTGTACAAATTCAAGAAATACGTGCCGGCTGGCAGTAGGGCAAGATTCATCTCGCTCATCCCAAGGTTTAGATTAGCAACTTGCAATTGTCGGCCATCCATATCGAAGAGCTCGGCCTTCGCAGCTGCTTCCGTTTCGATGTGGAGCAGGCCCGGAGTTGGATTTGGGAAAACCCGCAACGACCAGCCCTCGGCCTCGATGTCGTAGATTGGGGTGGTCACGAGCCAAACTTGCTGGAATCCCTGCGTAAGCAACTGGCTGTTGGAGAAGGTTTGGGCTACGGTTTCACCGAGGGTAAAGTCCATGGAATAACCGCCGTTCGAGAGTGCTTGTCCGGCGGTGCCGACGACAAAGCGGTCTATCGTTTGGGCTTTGACAAAGCGGGGCAATAACACGCCCCAGAGTAGGAACAGGCCGATGATTTTCAGCCAGAATTTTATCTTTTGCATGATGGGTTGTTTTTGAAAATGAATGGTTTGTGGGTATTGAGGGGGTGACTTGAAGTCAGCCCCTCAATTGACTCGGCACTACTTCTCCGCCATATCCCGCAGCATTTGCTTCAACTCTTCGAGCTGCTTTTTCAAGTCTTCGATCTGAGTTTGCTGCTCTTTGATGGCTTGCACCGACAACACAGCGAAGTGGTCGTAACAGAGTGTTTTATGGCCTTCTTTTTCGGTGACAAGTTGCGGAAACTGCTCCTCCACTTCCTGTGCCATAAAGCCTACCGAGATGGGTGTATCGGCTTCGGCATCTTTCATGTGGTAGGTATAAGCCTGGAGTTTGCTGAGTCGGGGAAGTACGTTGCTGAATGCTTGGATGTCCTTTTTCAGGCTTCGGTCGGAACTGTTGTGGTAGGAGCCGTCGGTGTCGTATATCCAGGCCCTGAGGGTGCCATTGTGCGCGAAGTTGTAATCCTTGGCAGCATCAATGTAGGTTTCCCATTGTGCAGTGCCGGCAGCAGATGTCAAAATACCACTACCCTTTCCGGTCATTGGTGATTCAACAATTAATGGCCGCCCAGAGCCTGACGTAACAAAGTAGGCCCCGTCAGCCCCGTCAGATCCAACACCCATAACAGCTGTTGAATAACTCCCGGTGGCCTCGCTGGATACTCCAGGTAAATTGGGTGTCCCTGTAAATTTTGCACTTCCATCCACCTGCAAACGCCAGGTAGGATTGCTCACGCCAATCCCCACGTTCCCACTGCCGATAATCAAAGCATCGCCACTTACAGAACTAAAATATGCCCCCGTGCCACTCAAGGAAGAGGCGCGAATGCCTGTTCCTGAGCCATTGTTGTATGCATGCACGGCATCTCCACTCCCAGGAGTGTAGAAATTGCCGCCATGATCCGAGCCACTGGCCGAGACGTAGAGTTTGGAATCAAAATCACTGGTAGTGCCAATGGCTACGCTGTTGGATAGGGGCGAATTTGAAGTAACTCCGGCAGTAGTCGTCCAGTCGCTTGAGCCACCATTGGGCAATTGCACCGAACCGCCGCCATTGGAGAGCGAAAGTTGTTGGCCGTTGAGGCTCAGGGTCTGAATCTCGTTGGTGGGGCTGGGGTCTTCTGCATTGATCGTGGTCCCGTTGATTTGTATTCCAAAGCCCTCGGAGTATGTGGGCAGGTTCACGGTGTTGCCATTGGAAATGGAGAGTTGGCTGCCATTCAGGCTGAGGTTTTGGAGTTCATTGCTGGTGCTGGCATCGGTGGCGGAGAGCACGTTGCCGTTGATTTCAATGCCGGAACCTTCGGTGTAGGTCGTGCCGGTTGGCAGCAGTACGGAGTTTCCATTGGAGATGGCAAGGGAGTTGCCGTTGAGACTGAGGGTCTGGAGTTCATTGGAGGGGCTGGCATCGCTTGCTGCGATGATGTTGCCATTGAAAATGATGCCTGGACCGGCCACCCAATCGTTGCCCGCTTCTGCAGCGTACCGGGCATAAGGCACGGAAAGCAATTGGGTTTTGCCCATTTCGATAAAGTCGGCTAAGGCGGGCGTTTTCATTTCTACTTTCAGCCAGTAGTCGAAAGTTTTCCAGTTTACATCATTCAGGTTCCCCGATACGGGCTGGCCATCGCCGATGCTGAGATCAAACACGCCTTGGGCATTCGTGCTTACACTGTGGGTTTCGGCGTAGCGTTGTTGGCCATTGGCGCCGTCTTCGAGGAAAGAGAGGCGAATGTTGAGATTGCCGTTGATGACCGTGCCGGCCTGGTCTCGGGCCACGGCCTGGTAACGGAATTTGTTTGGGGCTTGCGCAAAGGCTGCCGTAGAAAGCAGGAGGTAGAGCGCGAGGAGAATCAGATTTTTCATTGCTTAATTTTTGCTTTTGATTGTTGCTTAATTTTTCAAAACTGATGGGCCAAAGGTGAAAGCACGGTTGCCCAATCAACAAATCAAGCAAAGCGAAGCGCAAGAAAAAGCCGCCGAAGTGCACGAAAAAAAAGGCTAAGTGCAAGGGTTATTGCCGCGCCCGGTCAACAAAATAGGCCACGCCCGCCTAAGCGAACGCGACCTTTTCCTCTTTCAGGAGCCCAATTTTATTTACTCATTGTAGGGTACAATAGTGGTCACGCCCACCGGAGCAAGCGTGACCTATTGAGCAAACCCTTACTTATTCACTTTTCAATTTCACGATTCGGATGGTTTTGGCCTCACTTTGGGCAATCAAAGTCAATTGATAAACCCCTGTCTGGTAATCAGCAAGTGAGATGCTTATCTGATTTGCGCCGTTTGCGATGGCTACCTGCTCTTTGCGCATTTGTGCCCCGCGAGCATCGGTAATGCTCAGTTGCGCTTCGCCTGCGATGGATGATTCAAAAGTCAGCATCGTCGCATCAGTCGTTGGGTTGGGCGCAATTTTCATTGCTCCGAAATTGCTTGCGGCTTCGTCGGTCGCGCTGACATCCAATACTTGCACGGTATGATGGGCATTGTCGTTACAACCAGGAATATTGGAAACCGTGACCTGGTATGCCGTGGTTTGGGTGGGCCAAACGGTGATGGACTGCTCGGTTTCCCCCGTGTTCCACAGGTATGAAGTGCCGCCATTGGCGGTCAGGGTAGCCGATTCGCCGGGCTGGATCTCGCTTGGGCCGACGATACTCGCAGTAGGTTCGGCGACCACCTGTACGTTCACATTTTGATTTTGCGCAGGGCAGCCGTATTGTGAACCATTCAGCGTGTAGACTCCCCCCTGACTTTGCTGAATGCCGGGAATAGTAGGGTTTTCAAGGGTAGACTGGAAGCCATTGGGCCCAGTCCATTGCACATCGGCACTGGTATTGGCATGGAGTTGCAGGTCGCTCCATTCGCACAAAGGAGAATTGGCAGTAGGCGTGGGCAATGTAAAGTTGACATCAGGCTCATGCCCCGCATCGTACACACTGAAAAGGCCGAAGGAAGTGATGTTATCTCTTTGCAGGTAATTGACGGGCCCACCTTGAAACGCCACGCCAAATCCATTTGCTTGCCAATCGCCATTGACGTAATGCCCCAAAGTACAATTGTCGCGGTCGAATCCACTGCGCTCGGAGGTCGTTTTCCAGTGGGGCCACAGCTCAGCAATCGTGCCACCAGCCGTTTCTTCTGATACAAACCAAGTGTGAGCCACCACACCGACCGGTATCTCTTCGGTGCAAGCAGGGGTAATTCCGTTGTATTCGGTAAAAAAGGTGTCTTTGACGCGCACCCGAACCTGATCCTGTGTGCTTCCTGCGGATAATTTTATCACCAATTGTGCAAAATCGTCATTGCCGACCGGAAAAAAGACAGAAGCCCCTATTGGGCAAGTACGCACCAAACTTCCCAGGCCATTGGTCACGATGTAGCTGTCATAATTGCCTGTGACAATCAACGAAGACGTACCCAAACGCAGGTCGTGCGAATACAAAATAATGTGCCCACCATACATTCTGAACTCTTTCGTTACCTCCGTGCTGCCATTCAACTTGACTTCGGTGCCTGCTCCTGAAACGCCCAGCCTTTCGTATTTGCCGTTGCCTTCCAGAATCGTGGTGCCGCCGCCTAAGAAATTAACCCCTCCGTACACCGTCCCTTTGTTGATAAACTTGTAGGTATTGATGGGCACGAATTTATCGGCGTCAGAGGAGTTGATAGACAAGGTAGCGCCAGCGTCCACTTGCCAATGCCCGTTGAGTTCATGGCCCTGACTTGGTGTACTGATGTGGATTGCACCTTGTTTCACAATGACAGAACACAACCCGTAATCATGGAAGGTACCGTCCGTATAGAATGATACATAACCTGCGCCAGTTTTCTCGATTTCACCACCATAATTCACCACGTTTTGGTGTTGGATAAAAGTCGCGCTATTCGCCGGCACATCAAACTTCCAAAGACCATAGTTGTAAATGTTGCCCGTCTCAGACCAACGGTCAATGTCTCCATTAGAGCTCAGGATCGTGCCATAATTCAGGATGGTGCCGTCGTTGAACTGCTTGGAATTGGCGCCGTAAAAGGTAAGCTCTGCGCTTGCTTCGATTTCTATTTCACTGCCCGTTAACAGCGCGCCATTGTGATTCCAGGTCATGGATTCCTGTACATGAAAAGCTGGCGCGGGGCTGATTTTGAGTCTTGCATTGACCAGGTTCAGGTAGTTGGTTTCGATGATCTCATTCTCCGAATTGTTAAAATTGACCTGCCCACCTTGAATGTCGGTTAGATTCATGGAATATAAATCCCAGTAGGTGGTAGTGCCGCCCGTCTGCCTGATCGTACCAGTCCCGGTTACCGGCGAATACACAATGGTTGTGCCGCCTTCGATGCGTATTGTCCCATCATTGGCTATGTTATCGAAAAAATAGCGATTCCCGATACCCGTATAAACGAGCGTTCCGTAAACGATATAAAAGCCATAGCTGCTGAACCCGTTGTTGCGTGTTACCGTATGGCCGGCTTGAATGACAATGCCTTCTGTGTCGTCAGGCACGACGTTGCCCTCCCAAGTACTGGGAGCATTCCAATTGCCGCTCTGTTTGGTGATTTTGCTGGCATTTGCGATTTGGAGGAAAAAAATAGGGAAAAGAATGGTGAGGAGCAGTCGCGCGGACTGCTCGAAAAAGAAAGGTTTCATTGTTTAAAAATTTTGTTTGTGAATGTTGTTTGCGAGGCCGAATGCGGTGCTCGCGGTGGATAATTGTTGCTAGAAATTGGAAGTTTTTTCAATGGCCGGGTGCAGTGTTAGCACATCGTCTTTAGTGCTCAAGGCAATTGCCACCACTTCATCAATTAGGTTTTGAGCGATGTTCAAGTCCTCTAATGTAGCAATCAAATGGTCGGTAACTGCATCAAAGTGTGCGGTGTCAATATACATGTGTGCATGAGCGTCTCGCATGTTTTTACCTGAAAAAGCATGCATAGGCGCACCAAACGCCACCGCTAAAAAGGCTTTCATTTTAACGGATTGTGCAGTCATGTCGGTGGAATTAAAAAAGTGACTGATACTTTCGTCTGATAAAACTTTTGCATAAAATATAGCCACAGCAGCATTTACAGCATTCATCCCACCGATTCTTTCGAACAGGCTCGCGTTGTTACCCATGATTGTTGTTGTTTGTTGAAATGACGATGGTTTTCTTGTTGATAAATCCGTCGCTTATTCGCCCATTAACTTTACCGCCCGAACGGTTTTCACTTCGTCTGCCCTGATCAAAGTCAGCAGATAAGTGCCCGCCGGAAAACTGGCAAGCGAGATGTTTATCCGATTCAGGCCGCTCGTGATGGCTAGGTTTTGGCGAAGCAGTTGCGACCCGCGCACATCGGTAATGCTAAGTTGCGCTTCGCCGGCGGTGGTGGATTCAAAGTTCAGCGTGGTGGCGTCCTTAGCCGGATTGGGGGCAATTTTCAAGGATCCGATTATGCCTTCCGCCTCGGTTGTAGCACTGGCGTCCAATACCTCAATAGTATGCAGGGCAATGGAACTGCAAGCCCCGGCATTGGAGACAGTGACTTGATAATCCGTGGTCAGCGTCGGCGAAACGGTGATGGACATTGTGGTAGCTCCCGTGTCCCAGAGGTACGAGGTGCCGCCAGCCGCCGTCAGCGTAACCGATTCGCCGGGCTGTATTTGGTCTGGTCCAAGGATGTTCGCGTTGGGTTCAGCATATACCTGCACATTCACCGAAGCCTGCTGCTCCGCGCAGCCGTACTGCGAGGCTCTCACGGTGTAATTCCCCGCTTGGCCCGGGTGAATACCAGCAATATAAGGGTCATGCTCATTGGATTGGAAGCCGCTGGGCCCTGTCCAATGCACCTCAGCGTTAGGGCTGGTATTGGCATTTAGTTGCAAATCCTCCCATTCGCACAGCGGGCCGTTCGTTTCGGGCAAAGGCGCGATGAAGTTTACATCCTGCTCGTGGCTATAATCGTACACACCAAATAAGCCAAACGCAGTGAGGTTGTTTCTTTTGGCATAATACAATTCGCCTGTAGTATGGGCAGGCTCAAACCCATTGCTTTGCCAATTGCCACCGGAATAGCACTCCAAAGCACAGTTGTCACGATCAAAGCCGCTGCGTTCGGCGGCAGGCAACCAGTAGGCCACCGCAGTTGCTACGGAGCCGCCGGGAGTTTGTTCGGCTACAATCCAATTGTGCCCCACTATGCCCACCGGTACTTCTTCCTCACAAGCCGAGGCTGAACTGCCGCCAATGTACTCTCCAAAAAACAAGTCGGTGGCGCGCACTTTGATAAAATCCGGAGTGCTGGCCGCGCTTAGTTGGATCAGGAATGGCGCGTAATCGTTGTTGCCTACAGGGAAAAAGACATGCGCGCCTATTGGACAAAAACGCATACAAGTTCCTGTGCTATTGGTCTGGACGTAGCTGTTTTGATCACCGCCAGCAATCGTGGCATCCGTGCCCAGGCGCAGATCATGGTGGTTTAAAACCATTCGCCCCTCGGTCAGCGTCAGTTTTGTCCTAATCTCCGGGCTGCCGGCCAGGGTGACTTCGCCGCCTGATTTGGCGATTTCTATATAATCATATCTTCCATTGCCTTCTAAGATAGTGATGCCATCACCTACGAATTTGATCTTCCCGAACACCGTGCCGTTGTTGACAAACTTGTCGGGAGCAAACCGCACATACTGGCTGTTGTCAATTGCCAAGACCGACAACAGCGCACCTGCGTCCACTCTCCAAAGACCATTGAGCTCATTGCCTTCGCTTTCGGAGAAGAGTAAAAATCCGCCTTCCTGCACATGGAGCGAGGGCTCACCGGCATCGAGGTAATGACTGGAGAAGTTAAAGGACAATGTGCCAGGCCCTCTTTTCAATATCTCTCCACCCCAATTCACCACATATTGGTTTGATAAGCTTGATGATGTGTTGGCAGGCACATTGAACTCCAAGTAGCCGTAGTTGTATATTTTTCCGGCACCACTGCTGCTGTCAAAGTACCCTCCAATACAAATCATCGTGCCACGGTTCAGGATGCTGCCGCTGTTGGTGTAATAGCTAAGCCCTCCTTCAAAAGTTAGCGTTGCGCCTTCCTCGATTTCGATTTTTGTGTCGCCGAACGTCTTGCCCTTATCCCCCCAGTACATTGTTTTTTTGATGTGCAGCGCGTCGACAGTAGGGATGTATAGCGTGGCGTTTTTCAGGTAAAAATGGTCGAGGTGAACATCGTAACTATCGACATTTTCGAAAAAAATCTGACCACCTTGGATGTGCGTGTTTGTCATCACATAAGCCTTGTTAAAGCTGCTGTTTCCACCTAATTGCTTGAATGTGCCAGCACCGGATGTTGTCCCCTTCACATTGAAAGAGCCACCGTCCATGCGCAACATCCCGTCAATTTTAAGGGTGCTTTCAGGCAACATCGTTCTGCTCCCAGTACCCGAGTAAATGAGGGTGCCGTAAACAGACAGATCATGCTGGCCCACAAAATCGCCGATTGCCGTCACGGTGTGGCCGACTTTAATCACGACATTGTCTATGAAGGTTGGCACAGCACCGCCTTGCCAAGTGCTGGCGAGATTCCAGGAGCCGCTTTGTTTGGAATAAACAGTGACGGCGCTCAGGGCGGAGTGGAAAAGGATGGGGAAAAGCAGGGCAAGGAGCAGCCGCGCGGCCTGTCTAAAATAGTATGATTTCATTGCTTGAAAATTTTGTGTGGAAAGTTGTCGGCTCAACGAAGATGATAAGCGGCAAAAAGTTGAATAGTACGCTGTTTCGGCTCTTTGTCTTCGCGGTGAAAGGTTGTCATGCCGAGGTTGAAGCGCAACCCCGCACCGATGTTCTGTGTAAAGCGATACTCGCCGCCAAAAGAGAAAGCCAAATCCATAGGCTTGTAGGCTTTTTTGCGGTCGTAAGTATCGAAACCCTCCACTTTGAGTTTTGCCCGCAACAAAACCCCGGCTTGAAGCCCGGCGTGTGCGCTGATGCGCTTGGTAAAATCGTAACGAGCCAAGAGCGGAACATTCAGGTAAAGGGTACGCATTTTGAAATCCGAATCACTGGCCCGGTTAATCCCTTGTGCGGAGAGCAACGCTTCGGCCTGTACCGAAACTTGTTCTGTGACTGCCCACGAACCAAAAGCTCCGAGGTGGTAGCGCAAGGCTGCTTTAACATCGTTGGTGCGGGTGTAGCTGCTCCATTGCGGACCAGCTTTGAAGCCGTATTGCAATTTTTGGGCGTTTGCCAATCCGGCACAAAAGAGCAGGAGGGTGAATACTGCAATGATCTTTGTCATGTTGAAAAATGTTTTTGTTTGTTAGAAAATGTTAGTGGTTGTTTCGAACAATCAATGTGTATTGTTTCGATGAGACAAAGGTGTGGGGCTGCCCGACGACGGATCGTTGACGGGCGTTGCAGCTTATTTCAAATTGGTTGCAGGAGGCTTTTTTTGCCTAAAATCCTCATTTTTAAGCGATTTTGCCTCGAATCATGATTTTAGTGCCCAGCGTTGACGGGCGTTGCAAAACCTTTCAAATTCGTTGCAAGGGAGCACCTGCGGGGCTGAATTGGAGTCAACCCGTCACTAAATAGCCAATGCTTGCTACCTTTCGCTTCAAACCGATACCATGAAATATTTTTTCCTGATTTTTATCCCACCCTTACTCGCACTTGGCAGCGCAGCAGCACAGACACCAAGGATTGATAGTCTGCGCAGAATCTTGGAGAACACCCGTGACTGGCATCAACAAATTGAAATCCAACAATCAATCGGCGGCGAGTTTCACAGCATCAACATTGACAGCAGTATGCGCTACGGCGAAATGATGCTGCGCATATCCGAACGGCACGACTATGACAATGGTCGCGGCCTGGCCAATCGAATGATCGGAGAAGCCCATCTCTACAAGGCACAAATGGAGCAAGCCCTGCCGTACCTCCAAAAAAGTGAAGATGCTTTCCGCGCTTGTGGCGACAAGCAAAACCTGGCCATCGTATTGTCCAATTCCGCTTATGCCCTCGACCATCTCAATCGCTTTGGTGAAAGTGGCAACAAACTTGTGGCTGCCATCGAACTCGCTCGCGAATTGAATGACCTTACTGGCCTGGCCGATGCATACCGCAATTTTGCTACCCTGCTAGTCAAGCAAGGGCGCCCCAACGAAGCACTCGACTACTTGCGAAAAGGCCTGGCTATTTGGTTGCAAAAAGGCGAAAACCCCCATTTCTATTATTCCATGATGGCTGGGGCTTTTTCCAACCTCCACCAGCGAGACTCTACATTTTTTTACGCAGGAAAGGCTCTGGCGGCAGCCGAGCAATCAGGAACACCTCGCTACATCGCCGTGGAGCATACAAGCCTGGGCCGCCACCATTTCAAATGGGGCAATCACGAACAGGCAAAGGCACACTACCTCCAATCGCTGGCTTATTTTGAAAAAACTGGCAGCAACATCAACCTGCCAGTGCTTTACAACAACTTGGCGGAAAATGAAAACGTACTCGGCAACTACCGCACTTCCATTGAATACTCTCAAAAAGCCTTACCTTTTGTCGAGCATACCCAGAACTATACAACTTTAAAGTCGTTGCGCTACAACCTATCCCGCAGCTACGAGGGTCTGGGCAACTACGCGGCAGCCTTTCAGCAATCAGTCTTCTGGAAAGCAGCTTCAGACAGCCTCAACCAAATTGACAATGCCCGGAAAGTAGCCGAAGTAGAAAGCCGGTACCGCACCCGCGATCAAGAGTCTACCATCGCCCAGCAACAGCTTCAACTGGAGCGCCAACAAAACCGCCAGCGCATCCTCCTCCTTGCTGGGTTGCTACTGCTGGCTGCTGCTGCTGGCCTAGTCTTTTTCCTGCGTTTCAAACGACAACGAGCGGAACTTGCCTTGAAGCTCAAAGCCGCCGAAGCTCAGCACTTGGAGGAACAGGACAAAATGAAATCGGCTTTCTTTGCCAACATCAGTCACGAATTCCGCACCCCGCTCACCCTCATCCTTGGCCCGCTACGCGAAATGGAGCAAGGCCTTTTTAAGGGAAATGCCACTAAATACTATGGCATTATGCGCCGCAGCGCCGATCGCCTTCTACAACTCATCAACCAGCTCCTCGACCTTTCCCGCCTTGAAGGCGGAAACCTCAAACTCCAGCCCCGCCCCGGCGATCTCAGTGCCAGCCTGCGAGCAATAGCCCATTCCTTTGAAAGTCTGGCCACCCAGCGCCAAATTCAATATGACATCGCGCTGCCAAGCGAATCATTGGTCGCTTTGTTTGATCGGGAAAAACTCGAAATCATCATTGCCAATCTGCTCTCAAATGCCTTTAAATTTACACCTGAGGAAGGGAAGGTACAATTGGAAGTAGCGGAAGCGGGGGACAGTGCCGTATCTAAGCCGCCACCGCAAAAGGATATGTTTTGGCTCGAAATCAAAGTGTCAGATACTGGAATGGGGATTCCTGCCGAGCAACAAGCGCACGTTTTTGATCGCTTTTATCAGGTTGAAAACACGGGGTCTGACCTACAGCCAGGCAGCGGGATTGGCCTGGCACTCGCCAAAGAAATTGTAGTGTTACATGGCGGAACTATATTTATGAAAAGCCCCATTGACAATGAAGGGAGAGGTGCTGCTTTTACCGTTAGGCTACCGCTACAGCGCGCTGTACTTTCAAGAGAAACCCTACGAGACGATCAGGCGGCATCTGACTCCGCATTCTTTATTCCATTGATGGAAAGGCCTCCTGAATCAAGTATTCAAACCATAACACCAGGGCGCACAGCTACCCGAGGTTATCTACCTGTAATCCTGATTGTGGAAGACAATATGGATGTTAGAAATTATGTAATTGAGCAATTGAGCAGCCAATGCCGGATACTGGAAGCAACAAATGGCGAAATGGCCTTGGAAATCGCTCGCGCTGAATTGCCCGATCTCATCCTTTCGGACCTGATGATGCCCGTAATGGATGGCACCATGCTAACCCAAATATTAAAAGCCGACGAAAACACCAGCCACATCCCTATTGTGCTACTTACCGCAAAAGCTGGTCAGTCCGATCGTTTGAAAGGCTTGGAAACTGGTGTCGAGGCTTACCTCACCAAACCATTCGATGCCGACGAATTGCGGCTGGTGGTTGCCAAAATTATTCAACAACGTCAGGTGCTGCGCACCAAATTCGGTCGAGAAATTCGACTTGGCCTCCCAAAAGTGAAAACGCCCTCCATTGATGACCTTTTCCTTCAAAAAGTGCTAGCCTGTATCGAAGAAAACCTTGACGACGATATGTTTGGGGTAGAGCAATTGGCTGCAAGTGTGAATATGAGCCGCAGCAACCTCTTTCGAAAACTCGATGCGCTTACTGGAAAAAGCCCCAACGTAATTATCCGCGAATTGCGCTTG
>JBJXGZ010000130.1:0-9838 GCA_046160625.1 Saprospiraceae bacterium | reverse complement strand
GCAAATCCCCAAAATGACTCAAACTCGAAAGGGATGAACTTAGATGGTTAAACATCCTCAAAACTAACTGTTTCCAATATTTCAAAGAACTTGTGTGTAATGGACAGGCTTGAAGCCGTAGGACGGGTTGGGAATCGTTTATTCAAATTTCACATCCAACGCCAGGCCGCGCAATTCGTGCACCAGTACGTTGAACGATTCTGGAATATTCGCATCCGGTAAGTTGTCGCCTTTAACAATGGCTTCGTATGCCTTTGCACGGCCCTGGATATCGTCCGACTTGTAGGTCAACAACTCCTGCAGGATATTCGAGGCACCGTATGCTTCAAGTGCCCAAACCTCCATCTCACCAAAACGCTGACCACCGAACTGGGCTTTACCACCCAATGGTTGCTGCGTGATGAGCGAGTATGGCCCGATGGAGCGTGCGTGCATCTTGTCGTCCACCATGTGCGAGAGTTTGAGCATGTAGATCACGCCTACAGTCGCTTTTTGGTGGAAACGGTCGCCCGTTTCGCCATCGGAGAGGTATGTCTGACCAAGTTCCGGCAAACCTGCCTTTTCGATCCAAGCCGCGATCTCGTCGGTTTTTGCTCCGTCGAAAATCGGTGTGGCGAACTTGCAGCCGAGTTTTTCGCCCGACCAGCCAAGTACCGTCTCGAAAATTTGGCCAAGGTTCATACGCGAAGGCACACCAAGCGGGTTGAGCACCACGTCTACTGCAGTACCGTCTTCCAGGAATGGCATATCCTCCATGCGCACGATGCGGCTCACGATACCCTTGTTGCCGTGACGGCCAGCAAGTTTATCGCCCACTTTGAGTTTGCGCTTTTTGGCGATGTACACTTTTGCCAATTTCAACACACCGGCAGGCAATTCGTCGCCTATGCTGATGTTGAATTTTTCGCGCTTGTAACGGCCTACTTCCTCGTTGACTTTGATGCTGTAGTTGTGCAACAGTCTTGAAATCAAGTGGTTGGTGTGCTTATCGCTCGTCCAGTTCAGGTAATCAACCTCTTCGTATTTAATGGTGTCGCGCAGGATTTGAACGCTAAGTTTCGAACCTTTCGACACCATTTCTTCGCCGTAGATACTGCGGATGCCATTGGTAGTTTTGTCTTTGACCAACAGTTGAATCTTATCCACGAGGATCGTTTTCAACTTGTTCAAAGCCACCAAATGTTCATCTTCGAGTTTATCGAGCAGTGCTTTTTCCGATTCTTTTTGCACCTTGTCTTTTTTGGCGCGGGCAAAAAGTTGTTTGTCTATCACGACACCGTTGATACTTGGTGGCACTTTGAGCGAAGCGTCTTTTACGTCGCCGGCCTTATCGCCAAAGATGGCGCGGAGCAGTTTTTCTTCAGGCGTCGGGTCGGTTTCACCTTTTGGCGTGATTTTGCCAATAAGAATGTCTCCTTCTTTTGCCCATGCACCGATACGAATGATGCCGTTTTCGTCCAAATCTTTGGTGGCCTCTTCGCTCACGTTCGGGATGTCCATGGTCAATTCTTCCTCGCCCAATTTGGTGTCGCGTACATCAAGTTCAAAGTGCTCGATGTGGATAGAAGAGAAAACGTCTTCCTGCACCACGCGTTCCGAAAGCACGATGGCATCCTCGAAGTTGTAGCCTTTCCATGGCATGAATGCCACTTTCAGGTTTTGACCAAGGGCCAATTCACCGTTTTGGGTGGCATAACCTTCGCAAAGGATGTTGCCCGCTTCCACACGCTGGCCACGACGCACAATGGGTTTCAAGTTGATGCATGTGCCTTGGTTGGTACGCATGAACTTGGTGAGGGTATAGGTTTTACGCGCATCCTCGAACGACACAAGGGTATCTTCCTCAGTACGGTCGTAAAGAATGGTGATTTCGTTTGCGTCTACATATTCGACAATACCTGAACCTTCGGCATTGATAAGCATGCGGGAGTCTCGTGCCACTTTCGCCTCCAGGCCTGTTCCAACGATGGGAGAGCTTGGGCGGATGAGTGGGACGGCTTGACGTTGCATGTTCGAGCCCATGAGTGCACGGTTGGCATCGTCATTTTCCAAAAATGGAATCAGGGAAGCCGAAACACCCACAATCTGGTTGGGAGCCACGTCAATATATTCCAGTTCATCAGGCGTCAAAATCGGGAAGTCGCCGCTTTCACGAGCCTTCACACGATCGTTGAGGAACGCCCCGCCTTCGCCAACAGGGGAGTTGGCTTGTGCGATCTTCATCTTGTCTTCTGCCTCTGCCGACAGGTATTCCACATCGCCCGTCAGGATTACTTTGCCATCTTTCACACGGCGATAAGGCGTCTCGAGGAAGCCCATCTTATTGATTTTCGCGTGCGTACAAAGCGTCGAGATAAGACCGATGTTCGGGCCTTCAGGCGTTTCGATGGTGCAAAGGCGACCATAGTGCGAGTAGTGTACGTCACGAACCTCAAAACCTGCGCGTTCCCGCGAAAGACCACCTGGTCCGAGCGCCGAAATACGCCGCTTGTGCGTGATTTCGGAAAGCGGGTTGGTTTGGTCAAGGAATTGCGACAACTGACTGGTTCCAAAGAACGAGTTGATGACCGAGGAGAGCGTACGCGCATTGATCAGGTCAATCGGCGTAAATACCTCATTGTCACGCACGTTCATCCGTTCGCGAATGGTACGTGCCATACGGGCAAGACCCACGCCGAACTGAGCATACAATTGCTCACCCACCGTGCGCACGCGACGGTTGGAAAGGTGGTCAATATCGTCGATCTCGGCTTTGCTGTTGATCAAAGAGACAATATAGCGCACAATGGCGATGATGTCTTCCTTGGTCAGTACCAGATTGTTGTCGTCAATATTGGTGAGCAGCTTGCGGTTGATTTTGAAACGGCCTACTTCGCCAAGGTTGTATCGCTTGTCGGAGAAGAAAAGTTTGTCAATGATACCACGAGCCGTCTCGTCATCCGGGGGATCAGAACCACGCAACTGGCGGTAGATATAGTTTACCGCTTCCACTTCACTGGAAGTCGGGTCTTTCGTCAAGGTATTGTAGATGATGGAAAAATCCTCTTCAATATCCTTGCGTTGCAGGATAATGGTCGGGACATTGGTATCATCATCCAAAATGAGTTCGATGTTCTCTTCATCCAAAATTGCATCGCGCTCGAGAATGATCTCGTTACGTGCAATGGACACCACCTCACCAGTGTCTTCGTCCACGAAATCTTCTGTCCAGGACTTGAGTACACGGGCTGCAAGTTTGCGGCCAATGGCGCCTTCCATGTTTGCACGGGTCACTTCCACCTCGTCAGCGAGGTTGAACAGATCGAGAATCGCCTTGTCCGTATCAAAGCCGATGGCACGGAGCAGCGTGGTAACAGGAAATTTCTTTTTACGGTCTATGTAAGCGTACATGACCAGGTTGATATCCGTGGCAAATTCCATCCAGGCACCTTTGAACGGGATAACTCTCGCAGAGTAGATTTTTGTCCCGTTCGGGTGGTAGCTCTGCCCAAAGAACACGCCCGGTGAGCGGTGAAGTTGTGAGACGATAACGCGCTCTGCCCCGTTTATCACGAAGGTCCCTTTTGGGGTCATGTAGGGGATATTCCCAAGGAACACATCCTGCACTTTCGTCTCGAAATCAATGTGTTCGGGGTCGTTGCAGGTGAGGCGGAGTTTCGCCTTCAAGGGTACCGAATAGGTGAGGCCACGCTGCATACACTCATCAATGGTGTAGCGCGGGGGATCAATGAAGTAGTCGAGGAATTCCAGGTTGAAGATGTTCCGCGCATCAGCGATGGGGAAATTTTCTTGGAACACACGGTACAGCCCCTCGTTGATACGATTGTCTGGAGTGGTTTCCAATTGGAAGTATTCCTGGAACGACTTCAACTGGATTTCGAGGAGGTCAGGGTAGTGACCGGCGAGACGTATTTTCCCAAAATTTGTGCGTTCCTGAACGCCTGTTATTGGAAATGTCTCGTTAGAGATGCCTTGGTTGGTCATATTTTTTTGCAAAAAATGCTGTTGAGCAGTTTATTGGTTTGGCTTTGAGGATTTATTTCATCTTAATGTCCCTCAAGAAAACGAATTATGTTCTGTACATTGTCCGTAAAAATTTCATTTTGATATTTTTGCACATATAAATTCAAGAGGGAGGCCAATAGCGGAGTATCTTGTTCAAGGTTATCCAAAAGCAGTGCAATGGTGTCAAAACTTTCATATTCTAATTTTTGGGTGGATAAAACATGAATGATTTGAGGAAAAAGAACCCAGTTGTTGTCGGTATTTTGTTTAACATACCAGTAGTCTGTGTTGTTGTAGTCATCAGTAGTACTCAATCGCCATAGATTATCCAACAAAAATGTGTGGGCTTTTTTATTTCTTGCTTTTGCTAGCAACCTTATCGCTCCATCTTTCTCTCGATAATCAGCCATCGAATCTTCAGATACCAGATAGATAAGTCGGTCTACCAAAGAATCTTGTCGCCTTGTACCATCTTCTATCCAGAACTTAGATTGGCGCATCAAATGCTGCTGTGGCCGCTCTAAATAAACTGCATATTCTGCTACCTTAGCCCGCTCTCTCGCTTGTTTCCATTCCTCAACAACCTTGGGTCTTTCTTCTTCTGGAACTTTTCCGGTATTAAGCCTGAACCTTAATGAATCTCTTTTCGCAGAAAGAACTCTCAAAAGCGAATCAGCCGAGCTTACTTGAGCCGTAGATTGTATTGAAAACATCAAGCAAAAAGCCAAGAACAGCATTTTATCCATTTTTAACAACGAGTAGCCGTCCCCTAAATATAGACAACAAGAGGCTTGACACTTCCCGCGTGGGGGAGAGTGCCAAGCCTAACTGTTTGTCTATGTGTACTTTGAGTGAATAGCAAGCATGGAGTCGAATAAGCAAGTCAAGAATTCAGAGAAACAGCACCGGAATAAGAACCGAAGGCACTGTAAGCCCGAAAACCAATCTTACTTGACTTCGACTACAGCGCCAGCAGCCTCAAGCGTGGACTTGATGGATTCCGCTTCTGCCTTGTTTACACCGCTTTTCAGCGGGCTTGGGGCGGCGTCCACTAAGTCTTTTGCTTCTTTCAGGCCGAGGCCTAGAAGGTTTTTCACTTCTTTCACGATGTTGAGTTTGTTTGCGCCAGCATCCTTCAGAATTACGTCGAATTCTGATTTTTCGGCAACTGCAGCTTCGCCGCCGCCGCCGCCGCCTGATGGGGCTGCCACTGCTACTGCCGAAGCAGCAGGCTCAATGCCGTAATCGTCTTTGAGGATACCAGCCAACTCGTTGGCTTCTTTAATCGTAAGGCCCACGAGCTTTTCAGCCAGTGCTTTCAAATCTGCCATGATGTAGAATTTTAAAAGTTGTTTGCGAAAATGTTGGAAACAATGTTTTTCAGAGGGTCTGATGAGGGTATGGTGCGAACTTGGAAGCCAATTTTTGAGTGATAAGTGATAAGTGATAAGTGGTAAACCACTAAACACTTAACACTTACCACTAAGAACCTCTTTCTTCCAGCGTCTTCACGATACCGGCAATCTTAGAGCCGGCAGCAGTGAGTTGACTGGCGAGGCGGCGGCCCGGAGATTGCAGCAAGCCGATGATCTCACCGACCATCTCTTCTTTGCTCTTCAGTTTTACCAACGCAGCAATTTGCTCGTCGCCAATAAAAATTGAAGAATCAATGTATGCTGCTTTCAAGAGCGGGCGCTCTTCTGTTTTGCGGAATTCTTCGAGCAGTTTGGCCGGGGCCTTTGGGTTCGAAGAAATCAGGATAGTGGTTGGGCCGCTCAGGCTGCCATACAGCGCGGCGTAACCTTTAGATTCGGGTTCGCTTTCGAGCGCTTTTTGGATCAAAGTGTTTTTTGCCACTTTGACTTTGATGCCTTGCTCGAAGCACATCCGACGAAATTTGTTGATTTTAGCAACGGTAAGCGTCGAAGAGTCTGTGAGGTAAAAGAACGGGGTGTTGCCCAGTTCCTCCTTGAGTTCTGCAATCGCTGCCGTTTTTTCGTCTCTGGTCATTTCTATCTATGTTGAAATGGTGAGTGTTGAGAGAATGTTTATTTGGTTAAATGTTTATTTGGTGATAACCGAATAAACAAATGGCCAAATCAACAATTTAAACCTTAATGGACTTCGGATCCACCGCAATGCCCGGACTCATGGTGCTGGCTACCGAAACGGTCTTCATATAAATACCTTTAGAAGAAGAGGGTTTCATTTTTACCAGCGTTGACACGAGTTCGTGTGCATTGTCGGCCAATTGTTCGGGGGTAAAAGATACGCGCCCGATGGAGGCATGTATGATACCGAACTTGTCCACGCGGAAAGCGATTTTACCTTTTTTTACTTCGGAAACTGCGTTGGCGATGTCGTTGGTGACCGTACCCGTTTTTGGGTTAGGCATCAGGCCACGGGGGCCAAGAACGCGTGCAACCTTACCGAGTTGAGCCATCACGTTGGGTGTGGCGATGATCACGTCAATGTCCATCCAGCCTTCCGATACTTTTTGAATGTAGTCGTCAAGGCCAACGTGGTCGGCACCTGCGGCTTTTGCTTCTTCTACCTTGTCGGGCATACAAAACACCAGCACGCGCTTGGTTTTGCCTGTCCCGTGTGGCAGCGACACCGTGCCGCGCAGGGCTTGGTCGGCTTTGCGCGGGTCCACCCCCAGGCGGACGTGCACATCAACCGATGCGTTGAATTTGGTCGTGTTGACTTCTTTTACAAGTGTCATCGCTTCGTTGAGCGAGTAGAGCTTGTCTGGGTCAACTTTCCCTTCAACGGCTTTGCGTTTTTTTGTTAACTTCTTTGCCATTGATTGTGTGTTAAGGTATAACGTCCCGATGGGCGGGACTCCCTTGTGAATTAATGTGGTCAAATTTTTTATGTGGTCAATATGTCAATTTACATTGAACACATTAATCACATTGACCACATTAATTTAATTCTGTGTTTCTCCTTGCGCAGTTTGCCCTTTTGGCAAATCACCCGTGATCGTCACTCCCATGCTGCGGGCGGTACCAGCAATCATTTTCATGGCCGATTCGATGGTGAAGCAATTAAGGTCGGGCATTTTGCTTTCGGCAATAGCACGCACTTGATCCCAAGTGACCGAACCTATCTTTTTACGGTTTGGTTCGGGCGAGCCTTTGCCTGGGGCGAGCTTGACAGCATCAAAGAGCTGGATAGCGGCCGGAGGGGTTTTGATGATAAAGTCAAAGGTTTTGTCTTTATACACCGATATAATGACCGGGAGCACTTTGCCCATTTGCTCGGTGGTCTGCGCATTGAAGCGCTTGCAAAACTCCATGATGTTCACGCCTTTCGAGCCGAGTGCTGGTCCGATAGGCGGTGCAGGGTTGGCTTGGCCGCCTTTTACCTGGAGTTTGATATATACATCTACTTCTTTTGCCATGATTGCGGAATGTAATAATTGGTCAATTTGATAATTTGACAATGGAGGATGCGACAATCTTCACATTCCCTAATATCTCATTATCACCTTATAAACTGCTGTCGTGCTTTTTGTGGAAGCGAGCCTGGGAGAACAGGCATCAAGCAAGCTACGTCAGCTGATTTTTTCGACTTGTAAAAAGTTCAACTCTACTTCTGTGCCACGCCCAAATATCTTGACGATTACTTTGAGTTTCTTTTTCTCTTCATTCACTTCCTGCACATCACCCACAAACTCTGCAAAGGGGCCGTCAATAATTTTCACGGTTTCGTTCACAAGGAATGGTTCGCTCAGGGTTTCGCCGGATTCGGTACTTTCATCCACCTTACCCAAGAGGCGGTTTGCTTCGACTTGGGTCATGGGGAGCGGATCTTCTTTCCCGAGGAAATGAATCACATTGGGAACGTCCGCAATCATTTTCGCCACATCGCCTTTCAACTTGGAGCCGAACGCTTCAACCAGGATGTAGCCTGGCAACAAGTTTCGCTCCTGCATCACTTTCTTCCCGTTCCGTACTTTATAAACTTTCTCTGTTGGTACTATTACATTGAAGACAAAGCCCTGCCAGCCGGAACGCTCTATTTCTAGTAGTATCCGTTCCTGAATTTTTTTCTCCTTGCCGCTGATGACACGCAGGGAGTACCATTTTCTATCCTCAGCATTGGTAGAGGTCGTTGTCTCTTTGTCTAGGCTCATACTTTTTGGATTGAAGAAAGGGGTAAATGCGAAACCGGTAACACCAATTACAGACCGTAAATACCTTTCTTTATAACAATACCGCAGACGTTGTCCATGAGAAAGATTATAAGCGCTAGTAGACCAGAGGTAACCAACACTACCATGGTGCTTTCCTGTAATTGCGCTGCGGTAGGCCAGTGCACTTCTTTAGTTAGCTCGTGATAGCTTTCTTTTAAGTAAAGTGTCAATTTTTCCATTGTAAACCTTTGATATTGCTCTTTGCGTTAAAAAAGTCCGTTGCCCACAGACGGGGAACGAACGCCGAAACGAAGAGCAACTTATTTTGCTATGCAGGGGCAGCAGGGATCGAACCCGCAGCCTACGGTTTTGGAGACCGTCACTCTACCAGTTGAGCTATGCCCCTTTGTCTGTAATTGGTTTATTGGTGATTGGTTAATAGTGCGTAAAATCACTAATAAACCAATCACCAATTCAACCAATTACCTTATTATAGGTCAAGAATCTCCGTCACCTGACCAGCGCCCACGGTACGGCCACCTTCGCGGATAGCGAAGCGGAGGCCTTTTTCCATAGCGATGGTGCTGAGGAGTTTTACTTCGAGTTCGATGTTGTCGCCAGGCATTACCATCTCCACGTTTTTAGGCAGCACGCAATCACCCGTTACGTCTGTGGTACGGAAGTAGAATTGTGGGCGGTAGCCATTGAAAAATGGGGTGTGACGACCACCTTCTTCTTTGGAAAGGACGTACACCTGGCACTTGAAGTGCTTGTGCGGCTTTACAGAACCAGGTTTGCAAATAACCATACCGCGTCTGATGTCGTCTTTCGCAACACCGCGAAGAAGCAACCCTGCATTGTCACCAGCTTGGCCACTATCGAGGAGTTTGCGGAACATTTCCACACCCGTTACGACAGATTTTATCATGGCACCCTCTGCCTGCATACCGAGGATGTCCACAGGTTCGTTTATGTTGATAATGCCGCGCTCGATACGACCGGTAGCTACCGTACCACGACCCGTGATCGTGAATACGTCTTCTACCGGCATGAGGAATGGCTTGGCTGTATCGCGCTCTGGTTCCGGAATTTCAGAGTCGCAAGCGTCCATGAGTTCCATGATTTTTGCTTCAGCGGCTAAGTCGTTACCACCCAAAGCATTGATAGCAGAACCTTGGATGATCTTAGCGTTGTCGCCGTCGAAGCTATAAGAAGTCAGCAGCTCACGGAGTTCCATGTCTACGAGTTCCAACATCTCAGGGTCATCTACAAGATCAACCTTGTTCATGAACACCACGATGTTAGGCACACCTACCTGACGTGCGAGCAGAATGTGCTCACGCGTTTGAGGCATTGGGCCGTCTGTAGCAGCGCAAACAAGAATAGCACCGTCCATCTGAGCGGCGCCCGTGATCATGTTTTTGATGTAGTCAGCGTGACCAGGGCAATCCACGTGTGCATAGTGACGTTTTTCCGTCTCATACTCCACGTGCGCTGTGTTGATGGTGATACCACGCTCCTTTTCTTCAGGAGCTGCGTCGATAGAATCGTAGTCTGTTTTTTGGGCCAGACCTTTTTTCGAAAGCACATAGGTAATGGCAGCCGTCAGCGTAGTTTTGCCGTGGTCAACGTGACCGATTGTGCCAATGTTTACGTGCGGCTTATCGCGCTTGAATGTCTCTTTTGCCATTG
>JBJXGZ010000129.1:0-3743 GCA_046160625.1 Saprospiraceae bacterium | reverse complement strand
TTGGTGTCCAGAGCACTCAGCAGTAGTCACAGATCGGTGAGAAGTTTTTTATTCCAAATAACCTTCGTTGTTCCTCCTCAGCGTCTCTGCGCCTCTGCGGTTTATATATCTGCATCTCTGCGCCTCTCCGCCTCTGCGGTTGATTTTTGCTTGGAATTCCCTTCCGTTAATATTCTACTAAATTCTACAAAATCACCCCCATTTAGTAACACCGATAACCTTATATGAACCACCTTTGTCCATATAACTACCCTCCTATAATGATGCAAGGCGGGTAAAACATCTAACAGATTAAGCGTTATGCAAAAACTACTTACCCTACTCCTCTGCGCCTTCGCGCTCCCGCTTTCCGCCCAAACAACCCTCCCTTCTGTACAGGAAGTCTATAAAATCTTCCAGAACAAGTGCGTTACCTGCCATGACCACACCTCCCCCGAAGCCAATCTCGACCTGGAAGGCACTGGCATAACCGAACTCCACCGCGCCCAAAATGTAGCCTCGAAACTCGTAAACGTCAACCCAAGCAACGCCAATGCGCTCGTCAATGGCTACAAGCGTGTGTACCCCGGCCGTGCCGACAAGAGTTTCCTTTTCAAAAAAATAAACAATGGTCTGGAGGCAAGCATTCCGGCACTCCACGCACAGGAGGGCAGCACTATGCCAGCCTACCCAGGTACTGCGCTTACCGACGCGGAGAAAGAGATCATCCGCCAATGGATACTCTATGGAGCAAAAACCACCGGATCACAATTTGACAAAACGCTCGTGGAAACCTTTTATAATGTTGGCGGCGAAAAATCCTTCCCCGACGGTCCGCCTCCAGGTCCAGCACCTGGTGAGGGTTTCCAGTTGAAAATGGGCCCATTCTTCCTTGCTCCTGATTCAGAAGTGGAATATTACCAAAAATGGGAAATGAACCTCCCCAATAACGTGGAAGTGAATGGATTGGACTTCAAAATTTCGCCTTTCTCGCATCACTTTTTGTTGTACAACTTTACGGGAACGGGTGCAGCGTCTATTCCCGCAGGCCTTCGGATCGATGCGAATCACGACCAGATCAACCTCTTAGCGGCGGTTCAGGAAGCCACCGATTTGCGTTTGCCAAACAAAACCGCCTTCAAGTGGGACAACAACATTGTACTTGACTTCAACTCACACTATATCAACTACTCCCTTTCCCAGCCCTACCAGTGCGAAGCCTACATCAATGTGTACACGCAGTCACCAGGCACCGCCGAGCAGGAAATGTTTGCAACGCTGCTTGTCAACCCAAACATCCCTATTCCCAACAGTGGAGACTTAATTACCCATACAAGATCCGAATTCCAGTTTGGCGCCGATAGCCTTTATATCTGGGGATTGATGGGGCATACCCACAAGTATGGCCGGGGCTATAAGGTGTGGAAACGCCTTGTCAATGGCCAAAAAGGCGATCTCATCTATGACGCCTCTTGTCCGATGGGAATACCCGGCTGCCCTACGCCCTGGTATGATTATCAGCACATTCCGATCCGCTATTGGGAACCATCCTTGCCAGTAAAATGGAGTCAGGGTATCATCCACGAAGCCAAATGGGTCAATGAAGGTCCCACGTCCGTAAATTTTGGCCCTACTTCCGACGACGAGATGATGGTGCTCATCGCCTTCTATACCGAGCAGCCCATTACGGTTGGAACGAACGACCCAGGTTCACAACTGCTGGGAAATCAGACCCTTGTGTCCCCAAATCCAACCAGTGGCAATGTGACATTCACACTGCCCGGAGGTGTGGAAAGCGTTCGAACTTTCCGATTGTTCAATATCACAGGCCAAGAAGTGCTGCGTCGAACAGACATTTTGGGACAGTCGTTTGAACTTGATTTGAGCCGTCTTGCTCCGGGTGTTTATTTCTTTGATGCCGATGGGCGGAGAGGGAAATTGGAGCGCGGGTAAACTTGACATAATTTGAACCACAAAAGGCACAAAAGGACACAAAAGAGCACGATACGGTCTTTTGTGTCCTTTTGTGCCTTTTGTGGTTCAAATTACGCTACATGGGGAAAAGTAGTGCTTTTTGGTATTTTTATTTATCCGATTTTATATTGTTACAAAGGGGACGACTGATGAATACTTTAAATCCTGTCAAAAAAACAGGTCGTACTAATGAAAAGACTAAGCTGGCTACAAATTTTAGCTGCCTTTCTTATTGCCAAACTATTGCTCCATTTGTACCTGAATGGGCAATGGTCTTTTCATCGAGACGAACTCCTGTACCTCGCACTGGGCAGAAATCTGGATTGGGGTTATGCCTCCGTCCCGCCGGGAATTGGATTTTGGGCCTGGTTCGGCGATACTGTGCTGGGTGGTTCGGTACAGGCGATCCGGCTGATTTCCACTTTGTTCGGCACCGCTACGGTGCTGTTAACGGGGTTGATGGCAAAAGAAATGCTGCCTGAAAAGGATAGTTCAGGGAGTGGGGTAGGGCGGTTCTCCATGATAATCATTGGTTTGGCGGGTTTGACATCTGGCGCGTTTTTGCGGCCTTGTATGTTGTTCATGCCCGTCGTGTTCGATATATTTTATTGGACATTGCTCTGCTGGCTTTTGCTCAAATACATCAATACGGAAAAGCCGTCGTGGCTGCTTTGGTTTGGGGTGGCTGCAGGTTTGGGCTTGTTGAACAAGTATATGGTGCTCATTTTGTTATTCGCCCTGCTCCCCGGGATACTTTTGTTCAAAAACCGCCGGGTGTTTAAGGAGCAGAAATTTTACCTCGCTGCCGGGCTTGCGTTGTTGATTTTTGCTCCAAACCTGGTTTGGCAGATGGAACATGGGTTTCCAGTTTTTAGACACATGGGCGAATTGGCTGCCACGCAGTTTGCACAAGTATCGCTGGGCAGTTTTTTCAGCGACCAGCTTCGATTTTTCCTGCCCGCACTCCCGGTTTGGATTTTAGGCCTTTGGTTTTTGCTGTTTCATAAAGCGGCGGCGGCCTGGCGGGTTTTTGGCTGGATGTACCTGACTGTGTTGGCGGTATTGTTGTTTTTTAGCGCAAAAAGCTACTATTCCTTGGGAGCTTATCCAGTGCTATTGGCGGCTGGCACGGCCTTTTTGGAGCGATTGACAGCCCGCCAAATGATTTGGGTGAAATATGCACTGCCTGTTTTCATGTTGCTTATCGGGGGATTGGTGATGCCTGCAGCCCTGCCGCTTTTCCCACCCGAAAAAGAGGCAAACTTTGTGAAACACTTTACCAAAATACCTGGAATGGAGGGCATCTTGCGTTGGGAGGATGGCAACTACTACGCTTTGCCGCAAGACTTCGCCGATATGCTCGGTTGGGAAGAACTGGCTAAAAACGCAGGAGAAACCTGGCAAAAAATCCCGGACAAAAATACTGCCGCCATTTATGCCGATAGTTATGGGCAGGCTGGCGCGATCGAGCATTTTGGTAGAAAATATGGTGTGGACAAGGTCTTAAGTTTCGATGACAACTACCAATACTGGTTGCCCGATTCGTTGCCCGCCAATTTTCAAACGCTGATCTATGTAAATAGTGAGTTGGGAGACGACATGCCCGGTTTTTTCCAGGAAATTGAAAAAGTCTGGGAACTGGACATGCCGCTTTCGAGGCAACATGGGGACCAGATATATTTGTGCAAAAAACCGACTCCGGCTTTTTTTGAACGGATGAACACTGCGTTTCAGCGGGTACGAAATAATGAGGCAATTGATGATTGATTTGCTTAGTGGTGGCACGACTC
>JBJXGZ010000128.1:0-13606 GCA_046160625.1 Saprospiraceae bacterium | reverse complement strand
ATTAGGTCGGCTGCGAGGCTACGAAATCCTGGGGATTGATGCAAGCTTGATGCAGGTTGGCTGGCTGATGACAACTGCACGTTCGAGAGAGCGAAAGGGGCGATCTGGGAATCGCCCCACGTTTGCAGATTCGATTTACGCGAATCGTCTGCCGCTTGAACGGCGCGGACTGAATGAACGGAACCCACCGGCGGGTTTCTTTGCACTGTGAGTTGATGAAGGTTTTGTCGGAGCGGAAGCCATTCCGCCGAAACCATCAACCACGATTCGTTCGACTTTCTGTCCGGTCAGGCGTTCGATTGCACGCATAGACAGTTCATCAACCGGAGTCAGCAGGGTCAGAGCCTGGCCTTCGTTGCCAGCACGTCCTGTGCGACCAATACGATGAATGTAATCTTCAGCCGCGTCGGGCACGTCGAAGTTAATGACGTGCGAAATCGAATCCACGTCAATTCCACGGGCAGCAATATCAGTCGCCACCAGAACGCGAAAACGTCCGTCGCGGAAACCGCGCAGGGCAGCTTCACGTTGCGACTGCGTACGGTCGGCGTGAATGCGGTTGACCTGATGTTTGCGAGCGGTTAGCAAAGTGGACAGTCGTTCGGCTCCGCGCCGCGTGCGTGTAAAGACAAGCACACGATCAAAGCGTTCACGTTCCAGCAAGTGCAACAACAGGTTGGTTTTTGATTCCAGAGCCACCGGGTAAGCGGTCTGTTTGACTGTCACGGCAGCTCTGCCGCGAGGGTTCACGTTGACGATTTCTGGATGCTGCATGTACTGGCGAGCGATTTCTTCAACCGAAGAAGACATAGTTGCTGAAAACAGCAGCGTCTGTCGTTCACCTGGCAGCAGCTTGATGATCTGACGAATCACCGGCAGAAAGCCCATATCCAGCATGCGGTCGGCTTCGTCCAGAACCAGAACTTCAACGCAGGAAAGATCAATCGTATTGTTTTCGATGTGATCTGTCAGGCGCCCCGGTGTGGCAACGACGACTTGAACGCCTTTTCGGAGTTCCATATTTTGCCGATTGAAACTCGCTCCGCCGACAATTGTCACGGCGCGAACTTTTTGCTTAGCGTCCAGTTCATGCAAGTGATCGGTAATTTGCGAAGCCAGTTCGCGGGTCGGCGTCAGGACCAGAACCCGGACAGACCGTTTTCCGCCAACGCTTTTTTCAGTGGTTAATCTTTGCAGTATCGGCAGCAGAAACGCCGCCGTTTTGCCAGTGCCTGTCGAGGCACAGCCAATTAAATCCGAACCGCCGAGAATGACAGGGATAGCCTGTCGTTGAATCGGTGTCGGTTCGGTAAATCCAAGGGATTTGCATCTATCAGCCAGCGGCTGAAGCAATCCCAGTTCATCAAAATTCATTACTTTCCTTGTGGCGCGTCTTCAAAATTCGGAAGCGCGCATTTGTGATAGCCAAAAAACAAACAGACAGAATTCGCCGGAAGTTAGACAGCGTCCAGTTGAACCGTTTGACCGGTTTCACTGAAGCGTCCTAAAAATCCGGTGAATCCTGTCTGAAGTTTTTGTCTCAAAGTTGTTTTAGCTTAGTAGCGTCCGCCGCCACCGCCACCGCCGCTGCGTCCACCGCCGCCGCCGTAACCGCCGCCGCCGCCACGACTGCCGCCGCCGCCGCCGCTACGAGCTTCGCGTGGTTCAGCTTTTTTGACTACAATAGTACGGCCATCCAGGTCTGTTTCGTTGAGTGCGTCAATGGCTTTTTCAGCCTCTTCATCGTTATCCATTTCAACAAAACCGAAGCCTTTTGAGCGGCCGGTCATTTTGTCATGGGCGATAGAGCACGAAGAAACTTCACCGAATTGCTCGAAAGCAGCACGGAGATCGTCCTCGATAGTGTCGTAGTTTAATTTTGCTACGAAGATGTTCATTGCGAAAAAATGAAAAAAATGAAAAAAAATCGAGCATCGACTTGTTGCAGCAATATCATCTTCGAACAAAAAATGCCGGGTAAGATTGGCCTGCCTTTGGGTTGCGATACTCAGTGAACAGAGCAAAGGTATATAAGAATCTCTTGGTTGTTAGAAATTTTAAAAAAAGTATAAGCAATTGTGTTCAAAATCATTTGCTTTAGTAACATTTTCCCAAAATCTCAAGACCTCATTCGGGTATCACGGCTACACATTTTAGTTCAATTGCAATCGGTGTAGGCAGGCGATCTATCCCAACGGTGGTGCGACAAGGCTGATTGTCTTTGAAGTATTCTGCATACAAACGATTGAAAGTGTGGAAATCACGTTCCATATTAACCAGGAATACAGTTACGTCCACAAGATCCTCCCATTTTGCACCACTAGCCTCCAGTACGATGCGTACATTTCGAAATACAGAATGTACCTGAGCCTCGAAATCAAACTCTGTATAATTTCCTGAAGATGAACGAGTTAATCCAGGGACTCCATCCGTTTCCGGGTCTCTTGGACCGATGCCGGATAGAAAAAGCAGATTGCCCGCACGGCGTGCATGGGGATATAGACCAACTGGTTTTGGGGCGTTTGGTGCATCAATTTTCATACGGCGAAGGTAAAAATGTACCCTGAATTGAAGCACTAGGTTTACAACAATTACATCCCGTTGAGCATATTTTTTGGAGATAGGTATTTGGGGTTCAAAACAAGTTCTAAGGATATTCTAAGGATTTAGAAAGCCTAATGGCTCTAGGTTTGCAGGCAAATAATCGAACAAAACTTTATATTCATGCGACAACTTTATCTTTTCATTTTTCTGCTTTTATGTGGAAAAATCTCTGCTCAGTCCCCTACCGATGGGCTGATGATGCCTCAGGGACAGCTTTGTATCCTCGGTCAATACTCCAATAGCAAATGGGAAAACTACTGGCAAGGCGAAACAAAACGCTCCAACCTTAACCTTGGAGAATTAACTACCCAGAGTGCGATGCTCATGGCCAACTACGGTATTTGCAAAGAACTAAACGTAATGGTTGGTTTGCCATATGTCTGGACAGACGCTAGCGTGAGCTATATCACTGGTCAAAAAGGACTGCAAGACCTATCCGTTTTCTTGAAATACCAGGCATTTGAAGTAGAAGGCCTTAAAGGTATGTTCAAACTACAGGGAACAGGTGGACTTTCCGCACCAGTGAACAATTATACACCTGATTTGCTGCCTTTTAGCATTGGATTGCACAGCAAAACGGCTTCGCTCCGGGCTATTTTTAATTACACGGCGAATTTTGGGCTTTATGTTACGGCGCAGGGCGGACATACTTGGCGCGGCACAACAAAGCTTGACCGCGATGCCTATGTTTTAGATAATGAGGTGATTTATAGCGATGTAATGCCAGTACCCAATGTATTTGACTACTCCGCACGCCTGGGCTTTATCAAACCACGTTTTCAGGCAGAGGTTTGGTACGATGCCTTTACCGGGCTTTCTGGCGATGATATTCGATACAATGAAGTGCCTCAGGCCAGCAACAAAATGGCTGCAAGTCAGGTGGGCGTTTTTGCTAAATATTTTATTTTCAAACGATTGGGCATTTTAGCCACCGTAAGTCAGGTACTCAGCGGGCGTAATACCGGAGAATCTTTGACCTGGACCGTTGGTGCAACTTATTTCTTGGACATCAATAAAAAAGGGACAGAAGAAGTTGGGAAGTAAGCTCAGCAGATGAGTCCATTCTAATGCGGCCCGAGTTAGCTCAGGTCTTTCAACACCCAAGTTTTAAACACCCCAAGTATTCCACACAAAAATTCATTTTCAATGAAAAAGATAAATATCACTTATAGCTTGGCCATTCTACTTGGCCTTTCATTCGTTTTTAGCCAGTGCGACAAAACTCCACCGGAAGACCTTACCTATCAACCCTATGCCGAGACGAGTCTTGACGCAAATGCTGGCAACTGGAAAACCTATTTGGCTATTGACAGCAACAAGACCGCAGTTCCCACCCCAAACGCGATCGGTTCTACGGCTTATTTAGCTGAATTGGATAATTTAAGGTCAAAAATGGCCGCTGCCACTTTTGAGGAAAAAGAGCAAGCTGCCTGGTGGGGAGGCAATGGTGTATTACGTTGGCACGAAATCGCTCGCGAGTTGGCTGCTAATTATAACGTACCACCAAATTACGTGTACGATGCTACTGGCACTCCAGTATATCCACCGCTCGTTTTTGATCCGGCCAACCCAGACGCGTATCCACGGGTACCTTTTACCAATCCGCCCGTAACCTCTCGGATGTTGGCCCTGTTGGCTGTTGCGCAATATGATGCCTTAGTAGCCTGCTGGCATCGCAAATTCCAATACAATCGCCTTGCTCCGTACAAAAACGCCACAGATATTCAGCCCCTCATTCCTGTAAACGATCTCCCCTCCTACCCTTCCGAAGACGCCGTAGTGGCTGCGGCTTCGCGCGAAATTCTCAAGTTTATATTTCCCCGCGAAGTGGCAAATGTGGTTGCTAAAGCCGAAGCACATAAAAATAGTCGATTGTGGGCTGGTGCAAATGTGCAAAGTGATCTTTCTGCTGGTGATTCATTGGGGCGGATAATCGCACTGAATGTCATCAACGAATGGGCTAAAAAAGACAAAATGGGTGCCGCAAATGCCCAGGCTGATTATCCAAACTTAAAAGCCGACGCTACAGCACGGGGCATCACACAATTGTGGACCAGCCTCGACATTCCGGTGCGCCCTCCCATGTTGCCTTTCTTTGGCAATGTAAAAACCTGGAATTTTGATGGTGCTACAAAAATCGCACTCCGTCCACCCGTTCCGCCACAGCCTGGTTCTCCGGCATTTGAAACAGCCATGGAAGAACTTCGGGGCATTGTCAAAAACCGAACCCGCGAACAGCAACGTATCACCACATTCTGGGCAGACGGAGCTGGCAGCTACACGCCCCCAGGCCACTGGAATCGTCGGGCCAGCGAACTGATCAACGAGAAACAATTCAACGAAGTTCGCTCCGCACGGGCAATGGCTTTGGTCAATACGGCTCTGGAAGATGCCGGTATATCTTGCTGGGATACTAAATATTACTACTTGCTACCTCGCCCGACGGAGATAGATCCGAAGGTTACTACGGGTACTGGTATTCCAAATTTCCCGGCGTATACCTCAGGGCACTCCACTTTTTCCGCTGCTGGCGCAGAAGTGCTTGCTTACTTGTTCCCTGATCACGCTAGTGATTTGCAAGCGATGGCAAAAGAAGCTTCTAATTCGCGAATTTACGGTTGCATTCACTACCGTTTTGACTGCGAAGTTGGTTTGGAAGTAGGTAAAAAAGTAGGTGAGTACGCCATCACCCGTGGACGTAACGATGGTTCTGAATAATTTGAAATAGAAACGTTTAGTGAAAATACGGCCGCTCTGGTGAAAACTGGGGCGGTTTTTTTTGCACTAATTTCTCCTTTCAAAAATGAATTAGCAGATATTCGCCCCATGAATCGCAAAGCAAACATCATCATTGGACTGTTGGCCCTTGTATTTGGCCTTTACGTGGTGCTTCGGGCCTGGCTTATCCCCGTCACCGTAGACGAAAGCAGCACCGCCATTAGCCACGTACCCAGAGCCTTTTTTGACACGCTTTTTTTTAAAAGCGACGCAAATCCGAACAACCACATCCTGAATACCTTGCTCATCAAAGGGCTTACCAGCGTTTTTGGCTGGCATCCGATGATTTTCAGGCTACCTGTTTTGCTTGGCGCCTTAGCCTATGCCTGGGCGGGAAGTCTCCTTTGCCGCCAAATTTCTAAGTCTCCCTGGGTGCAGGTATTCACTTTTGCCATGTTGTTGGGCCAACCCTATTGCTTGGAATTTTTCTCCGTAGCACGCGGCTATGGCCTGGGCATGGGCCTAATGATGGTGTCCGTTTGGCAATCCTGGAAATTTATCACCCAAGGGCATCAGGCCAGACACCTTGCTTTGGCAGCGACTTTTGCGGGTTTTGCCGTTTATGCCAATTTCACGTTGTTGCTGTTTTATGTTCCGATTGTTGGTCTAACGTTCCTCTCGGCGAAACAAGCGAGCGCTTCATACGCAGCACTTTGGCAAAAAACCTGGCCCGCCGTTTCGGTCCTCAGTATTTTCACTGCTTTGCTGTACATACCACTTTCAAGGCTGAGCAAACATTCCGAACTTAAAAACTGGAATAAACTCGAATCGCTTTTCAACTCCGCAGAAAAATCAATGCGGACTGCGATTCACAAAAGTCCTTTTCTGGAAAACGATGGGGCCCACATCCTTGCCTGGTTGGGAGTGCTATTTACGGTAGGCATAATTTACGTCACGCTGAATCGCTGGGTGGAAAAAAATCGAAACTTGGCTGCCGATCCCCGAATATTCTTGGTCGCAATTCTTGCGGGTGCTTTGGTTACCAATGTAGTGCAGGTAGAAATCACGCACACGCCCTACCTGGAACCTCGCTTAGCCTTGTTTTATTGGCCGCTTTTTGCGCTCGCACTTGGGGTAGCAGCTTCATGGCTTCAGGAACGCTCCAATACGTGGGCCTGGGGTCTGATGGCTCCGATCTTGGCCTTGTCCATCATCAATCTTGGGCGTTGTGTCAATTTGCGGGAAAGTTTTGAATGGTGGCATGACCAGGATAGCTATTTGGTATTTGATTACCTCAAAAAAGCAAAAGAGGCCGAAGGACGGCAAACGCCTTACACCTTGGATGCGACCTGGTTGTTACTCAATTCACTGATGTACCATGTGGAAAAAGACCCTCGTGGGTTCAATCAGGTGGCACAACTTGCCCCCTGGCATTCAGATCGACCACCTGCCTATGAGTATGAATATTTCTACGCAATGTCGCCCGAAACGGCACAACCAATTTTAGATCGTTATGAAATTGTGTTTCGTTCTCCACACAGTTGTATGGTGCTTTTACGGAGAAAGAATTAACTTATAATTCCCCAATTTCCCGGAGCACACGCTGCATTTCACCGAATTGATTGTCCAAAAGACGTTTTAATTCGTAGCGTTCAAACTTATACTCAAAGTTGAAATAGCTGTTTTCGTAGTGATTTTCCTGAAGCGGGAAAATGCCTAAAAAATTGGCATGCCAACGTACCCGACCGCGTCCCTGCAATTCGTCAAGTGGTAATTTCAAAAAGAATGCTTGAGGGAAATACAGGTAAATCCCCTTCATTTTTCGGATAATCTCTACGGCCACTTTTCGTTCGGGCAATCGGTTTTCGTGACGAAACTCGCTGATATCGTGAAAATAATGTGCTTCTGCGTCGCGCAACCGGCGACTAGACACGCGTTCACGAAGTTCCAGCAGTCGGAATCGTTTAGGCAACGCATCGTTTAATTCGCGAACCACCAACAGCGGATCGAAACCAGATATAGCCTTGTACGTTTTCTCAGTGCCATCGATCTCAATATCTATCCAACGAAACTTGACCTCTTCGGTTATTTCAGACCACACAAGGTCTAAAAAACGCAAATCCTGATGAAGTTTGTAGGCGCAAAGTGCGCCGCGAAGAAGCCTTGAACAGATACTACGCTGTTCTTCATCACCCGTTTTTACCTGGTTGTATTCTGGCAAAATTTGTTTTTGAAAGATATTTTCCGAAATAGTTCTTCGCAAATCTTCTTCGGTATAACGTGTTGATTCAGCTAACAATTCGCGCAATTCCGACTGTGCATCGTACCCTAATGCAAGACTTTCAGACAGCGTAGCCAGTTGGCCCACTGAGTCAAATTGTAGCCAACCTAATAGGTTTTCACCTGCAATTTCCTGAATGCAGTTGTCCAGAAAATCTTGCCCTGATTTTTCAGGATAAGCACGGTAGGCTGTACGCCAATTACGCAAACAAGTGATCAGTTTGCGTCGAGCATCTAATCCTTCTAATCGGCGGAAATCAGTGTAGGAAAGTCCACTTTTCACTTCTTCCCATGCAGCCTGTGTATCGGATACAAATTGCAAATAAACACTCTGCTTGATATTGGGCTGCACCTGAAGCCAGCCCGCCTGGCCTGCATGGTCGCGCACGATTTTTTCCACAATGGCCTGGACATCAAATCCATATTTCGCGCAATCCGGGTGTGCTACGACTTCGCCTTGAGCATCGAGGGTAAACCAGCGCAAGGTGGTACCCAGCCCGGTTGACGGTGAAACCAATAAGCCCGGCAACAGATATTCCAGCGCGAGTCGATAAAACGAATTGCCTCTACCACGCTCATCCTGATCCGTAAATATTTCTGCCCCAAGTAAGCAGGCATAGGTAAAACGGACTACTGAATCCCTGATATCCGTATAAGGGCGACGACGTTTGGTGTCTTCAGCAATTTGGTTGGCCAAGGCTTGGCGCTTGGCTAAAAGGCTGAAGTACAAGTCTTCACGCAGCAACCCACTGCTTTTCACGATTTTATTTTCGTGGGCGGCCTCCATATCTCGGAGCATTTCTTGCAGCTCATGGATTTCGCCCAGCAAGTCAAAATGACCATTGGGTACAAACTGGAACTGCCCTTTTACCACATCCACCCTTTCGATCCAGTGGCATTTTCCGCCACCACAGCACTCAATCACCGCTGCCTCTAAAAGTTCTTCGGAGGGATGCACCAAACGGCACACCTTCAGGGTGTTATCAAGGATTACGCGCAATGGGCGGCGGTTGTCGGGTACAGATTCGGCGTGTTTGCCCGTATGGCGTAGTGGGTCGTTGGGCAGCGCGTGGTAAAGGCGCAACGCCGCATCAGAAACACCTTCTGAGGCAATTTCCAGGTTGTGCTGTGCTGTGCTGGAGCGGCATTTCCCCTCCCGTTCATATTCACGCAAGCGGCTGGCAAAAAGCAATACATATTGTAGCAGGCGGTCATTGCCTTTTACGGCATCCTCCATGGCGCGAATCGCAGTTTCTTTCTGTAAAAACGTAATAAGCAGGTGTTCATACAATTGGGCGGATTGGGGATCCACCTTCGTGCGCACATGATCGCAATAGGCATAGCCTGAGCATTGTTTTTTACCGCCATGGCATCTTTTGCCAAAAGGAGACTGCGTCTGAAATCGTTTTTTTGATCAAAAGAAAGCAAGCCAATTTGCTCTAACGATTCTTGTTCTCTTGGACCAACTGGGAGATTCAGTGTTTCGGGGATAATAATATCATCAATAGGCACAAAAAAGGGCGGCACTGTACTGTCTTCCCGGCTGTCTCCTGCAAATCTGTAGTAATCTCGAATAAATATCTGCCGCCATTCCTGCACCAAATCTTCCTCTTGCAAACGTTCGATGAGGTTGAATAAGTCCTCTTGAATCGGGCTTGCTTTAACTTTAAGTTCAGCGAGGCTAATTTGAGAAAGGCGAGTTTTTTCACGCAATTGCTTGAAATAATCCTCCACGTCTAGCACTCCTCGTTTTACTTGTACATCTCGAATAAGGCGTTTTAACAAGGCCAACAACGGTGCATGGTTGATCCGATCTGTCTGGGCCAGCAAGCGTTCGCGGAGGTCTTCAATACTGATGGGAAGTGAGATGTTGCCAATGCCAATGTCGTTGCTTTTGGGTGCGGCGGCCAATAGATTAATTGCCGAAGCCGTGGCACGAAGTAATTGCCTATCTCGTGCAATACCTTCATCTTCAATGGTTTCGCCGGGTGGAAGTGCGGTCTGGTACGTTAGCAGGGCACTTGGAATAGCAGTGCTACGTGCTTGTAAGGTTAAAATTTGAAGGGCAGGATAAGTACGCTGTGTTTCTATGGCTTGTGCGGCTTCCCAACGGACATCAGGCGTGTCTTCGTAGTGCATGGAAAGCACGGCGACAAACAGATCAGCTTTCTCCAAAAACGCGGCAGCCTTGGAGCGAAATGCCTCAGTTGGCACGTTTGTTTTATTCCAAAAAACGGTAGGCCGTGGCTGCAAAGCCAAAGCTAGTTGGCGTTGTAAATCAGCTGCAGTGCGAGCATCGGCAGCGTCGAAAGAGAGGTAGATATGGGCCGGGGTGGTCATTGTTGGGTGCAAAAATGCAAAATCCCTGCTTTTGAAGCGGGGATTTTGTGAATTAGCCTTAGATGCCTTTGCGCAAGTCCTATTAATAGTTTATCCACAACTCTCTATATCCGCTCTTGGCAAAAGCATATCGATCATTCAAACGGTCGGGAAAGCCTGATTGTAGTTGTTCGTAATTGTATAGGTCGTAATCCGCTACACGAATAAGGCCTTCTTTGAAAATCTCTGAAGCGTCGACCCAATCCGGGAAAAAAGTTTTCAGATCAGGGATTTGATAATTGGCAAAGGAGTGAGGCCTGCCATTAAGCTGCCAATAAAAATGGCGGTCTGTGCCTGATACGTTTTTTAAGACTCCCGAACTTATCCGGGCTATATCAAATTGGCCTTCTGTGACCAATGATAATGTATTGCCGGACCTAGTGATTTTGTCAATTTTTACATCCAGTTTTTCCATCTTTAAAACCTCTGTCGGCTGGAACATCCGGTCAAACCACACTTGATCCTGATACCCTGAGATGCGATAAAGCCAGGTTGCGGGCAAAGCTTCCGGTCGGTTAAATTTCTGGGTCATTGAATGGAAAGTTCCATTTTCCCCAAACAGGCACACGAAATGTTTGAAATCGGGGGATACGGCCTCCACAAATACAATACTAGGATTTTCTTCGCCTTTTAGGGTAACCTCACGAATATCTGATTCCGGTTTGAAATCTTCCCAAGTCACTACCAAGCTGTCTCTGTTTGCAATGGTCGTATCCGAAAGGTATAAACTACGAAGCTTTTGTTCGCCATTTGCCTCTAACCTCAAAACCAAACCTTCCCTATCACGAACCTTAAGTGAAAAACTCGCTATTGCATTGCCGGAATTAAATGAGTACCACCAATTTTCTATGGAATCAAACACATCTATTTCAGAAATAGATGCAACGTCCTTTACAATCAACAAAAATGGCCTTGGCTCTAAATACGGAGGCAAGTCAGGATCAATAAACAATGCAGAACCATTGTAAACCCCGATATACGAATAGACCCAATAAGAACCCGAATTGAGATTCTGGGTTACTAAATGAACATCAAAGGAATCGGGGGAATCTTTATAGGCAATGGAGAAATTACCCCGAAAGGAAGAACTGCCTTTTGCTATTTCTTCAGAGCCAAGCACCTTGCCTCGATCATCGGTAACGACCAACCATCTGGCAGCATTGGAAGATTCAAATTCGCAGATAACTGTATAGCTCCCGTCTATTTTTTTGCAGCTCCATAGCAAGACGGTGGCCAAGCAGGTGAAGAGTGTAATTTGTTTCATGCTGAAAGATTTTTCGAGCCCAAAAATTCAAAACTCCCACAAAAACATAAAAAGAAACATCATTCATTCCTCACTTCCATCGCATCTGCAATACCCCCAACATGGCCTCCTGAATAATATTCAAAGACATTTTTGACTGCCCTTTTTCACGGTCTTTGAACGTAATGGGCACGTCTTTCACCTTGAATCCCAGTCGATAAGCGGTGTATTTCATCTCGATCTGAAAGGCATATCCGATGAATTTAATTTTACTCAGATCCATAGCTTCCAGCACTTGTCGGCGGTAACAGATAAAACCTGCGGTCGGATCAGCCACGGGCATCCAAAGGATAAGGCTGGTATAAATGGATGCTCCGCGAGAGAGGATGATCCGGTCTAGAGGCCAGTTGACCACATGCCCACCTCGGCAGTACCGAGAACCTACTGCAACGTCTGCTCCTTCATCTCGGCATTTTGCCAGTAATCTTGGCAGGTCGGCAGGGTTGTGCGAAAAGTCAGCATCCATTTCAAAAAAGTATGCATAATCGCGCTCCAGCCCCCAACGGAAGCCTGCGATATAAGCCGTTCCTAAGCCTAGTTTTCCACTGCGCTCTAGCAAATGAAGTCGTCCGGCAAACTCGGTAGATTGCAGGTCACGCACGATTTGTCCTGTGCCATCGGGTGACCCATCGTCCACGATAAGTACGTGAAAATCATCTGATTGAGCCAATGCGGCTCGCACAATGGCTTCTACATTTTCTTTTTCGTTGTAGGTCGGAATGATAACAATTGAACCAGCCAAAATGGAGTGTTGAGCGTTGACAAATGAATGATAAACCCCGATTCCGAAAGCGTTTTACCCCTTTTGGAAAAAGTTAAGGTCGAAATTATGTTGAACTAGATATGCTAGAACGAAACTGAGTACCGAAACGATGATTCCGTACATGAAAATATTGTAGCAGTAACTCAGATACCGAAATTTCTTGGCGAGTACAATACCCAAATAATATAGGTCTCGACTCATCGAACTGTACAGAAAATCTTGGTCTGTGAGCATTTCATTGATCCCCCACTGAAAATCGTTGAGGGGCATGTTATAGAAATTGCCAAAAAACAGCAAGTTTGCTTTGCGCTGCTTAATGGCTTCGCGCGTCACTATTCCTTCAGTCACCTTGGGGCGAGTCGACAATGTGGCAAAAACCATTGAAAGCAGACAGGTAAGGAGCAGTAAAATAGTGGGTATGGCTAATTCCTTGTTTGATTGCAGTTTTGGCAACAAAGTAGACGCCAAAATAGAAATAACAATGGCGTTGAGTGAGATCATCTGATTGGCCTTGCTATCTGCCAAAGAACTTAGGTTGGTATGGGTGCGGTATGTTGTCCGATACATCGTTTCTACTCCACGGCCCATCCGAGATGATTTAATGTCGCTTTCGCTATCCTTTAGTGCCTTTTTCAGGTCGCCTGCTTTTTCTTTTTCTTCTGTTAAGCTTATATCGTCTAAAGTTGGAGCACTATCAGGGTTGAGGCGTTTTTTTTGCTTGAGCAATTGTTGGATGTGCTTTGCCTTCCGCTTGTTGAAAAGCTCTTGCGCGACAACGGTATGATATTCATGTTTAAGCATGAAATTAAGCTCGAAATCTACCCAATCCTGGTCGCTCATCACGTTTTTACGGGTCAGCACGAGTTCCTGGCGCAGGCGACTAGTTCGATCCCAATAAATATCCATGCCCAAGTGGCTCAGGTCAGCGTCTCCAATAATCTGCCCGAGCACTGTGTCAGGCTTTTGCGGCACCTTGGTAGATCGGATACAGGACAAGACTTGGCTAAGCAACTCAGCTGGAATCTTATCCGATAAAAATTGGCTTGCATTGGCACAACTGCGTTCCTCATGGTCGGCAGGCCCCATGGAATAACCAGTATCGTGAAACCAGGTAGCAAGCATTAAAACAAGCATATCCTGCGATCCAAGGCGAAAACCTTCGCCGATAGTCTTGGTAGCTGCCACCGTTTGAATGGTGTGTCCTAAATCGTGAAAAACGTATTCGGGTGAGATATTTTGCGCAAAAAACTCGACAATATGCGCTTCAACCTCATTTAGTATTTGCTCTGGTGGTGTCATGTATTGTAATTGTTGAAGGCAAAGGTAGAATAATGTGATTATCAGAGAAATAGGATAATTCATTCATTGACAGAATTGGCAAGTTTACGAATAATCCTGCCTCCAAAGCTTTGGAGAAATTAAGTGCCCTGTGTTAGCAACCTGTGGAAAGAAGGGGGATAACTTATCGGACAATTGTTCCACGCAGCGTTTCACGCTCAACTACCTTTGCCGCCGTTGCACCACGAGGCGCAGCACCAAACGCTCGAATATCATGCTAA
>JBJXGZ010000127.1:0-54005 GCA_046160625.1 Saprospiraceae bacterium | reverse complement strand
CCTGTTCATCCTGTCAAAAAAACTAACGAGTGGGACATCCGAAATGCTGAAAGAAAAACACTCTTTTTCAACATGATATTTGAAAAAATGACCAACGCGCACAATTCTCCAATATCCCAATTTCTCAAAATCCTGATCGTTCTGCTACTCCCGCTTACGGGCTCGGCGCAGAACAAATTCTCCATGTCCGATGCGTTTTTAAAACGCGCAACACTTGCACCTTCTAATTTGAAACAGTTGCAATGGATACCGGGCACGACGACTTTTACCCACGTTCTCGGCGACAAAATGGTGGTGGTGAATGCTCCAGATTTGAAGTCAGACACCATTTTTCTTCTGCCTAAGATCAACGAAGGTCTTGCTGCGCTGGGAGCTCCCAGTCTTCCCAATTTGCCGAATATGACTTGGATGGAAGATGGCAATTTGTGGTTTCGCACAGAAAAAGATATATTCACATATTCGCCAGATAAAGGCTTGAGCAAAAAGAACTGGTATCCGGCCGAGGCAGAAAACGTTGACATTGCTGACAAAACTTTTGCTGCAGCCTACACCTTGGGCAATGGCCTTTGGGCGAACATCGCCGGAAAAGAACTGGGCATAGCAAAAAGCGAAGGCGATGGAATCGTGTATGGCAAGAGTGTTCACCGCGACGAGTTTGGCATTTTTAAGGGCACTTTTTGGAGCCCGTCGGGACGCTTTCTGGCTTTTTACCGCATGGACGAAAGTATGGTCACCAAGTACCCGATTTATGTGCTCGATTCTATGCCTGCCACTGTGCGTGAAGTGCGTTATCCTTACGCCGGGACCACCAGCCACCATGTCACCCTAGGTATTTTTGACACACAAACGGCCAAGACTATCTACTTGAAAACCACGCCAGAAGGCGTGGCCGAGCAATATCTGACCAATGTGTCGTGGACGCCGGACGATAAATACGTGCTGATTGCTGTAGTGAACCGCGCCCAGGATCATCTGTGGTTTAACCAGTACGATGCTTCCACAGGCGCATTTGTCAAAACGATTTTTGAAGAGTCTTCCGACAAATGGGTGGAGCCTGAAAAACCCGCAGTATTTGTGTCTGGCTCAAACGAAGAATTCCTTTGGCAAAGCGAGCGCGACGGCTACAACCACCTCTATCTCTGCAATTTGAATGGGAAAACCGTCCGACAAATAAGCAAAGGGGCCATGCCTGTTACTGCCTTCTACGGCTTCGATACCAAAGGCGAAAACTGCTTTTATCAGGTGGCCGACGAGACGGGGATGAACCGTTACGTCATATCCTCTAATCTGAAAACAGGGGTACTCACACGCCTCAACCAGGAGGAAGGGGTGCATCACGCATTGGTGAACAGCACGGGTGAATGGGTTTTGGACGTCTTTGCGAATGCCGCAACACCGCGCCTCATTTATCTGTCGCGCTGGGCCGACCCGGCTAAACGAGAGATCATTTTTGGTGCAAAAAACCCGCTTGAAGGTTATTCCCTTGGCCTTACGCGCATTTCAACGGTACCTTCCAAAGGCGGGATGCAGTTGAATACCCGGATGATTTTGCCGCCGGATTTTGATTCAAAAAAACAATACCCCGTGCTGGTATATCTGTACGGGGGCACTCATGCTCAATTGGTAAGCAATACTTGGCTGGCAGGAGCAGAACTCTGGATGCACCACATGGCGCAGGAAGGCTACATCGTTTTCACGGTGGATGGTCGTGGTTCGGCCAACCGTGGCTTTGCTTTTGAAAGCGCTATACATCGACGCATAGGTGATGTTGAAATCGAAGACCAGTTGGCAGGGATTGAATATTTGAAAGCCCAAACATTTGTGGATCCGGCCCGAATCGGCGTTTTTGGCTGGAGCTACGGGGGCTTTATGACTACCTCGCTGATGACCCGTCCGGAGTCTAAAGACGTGTTCAAGTGCGGTGTGGCGGGTGGTCCGGTCATTGACTGGCGGATGTACGAGATCATGTACACCGAGCGATACATGGATACACCGCAGGAAAACCCGGAGGGCTACGCCAAAAACAGCCTTTACCAATACGTAGACAATCTGACTGGTCGTCTGCTCATGATTCACGGTACTTCAGACGATGTAGTGCTTTGGCAACATTCCTTGCGGTATATACGGGAGTGCGTGCGCCGGGGCAAACAGATTGATTATTTTGCCTATCCCGAACACTTGCACAACGTGATGGGAAAAGACAGGGTACACTTGTTTGAGAAGATTGAGCGGTTTTTCAATGAAAATTTACGGGATGCAAAGGTGGCAAGGCCTTGATTTTTTCACCCCCTAATTCCGCTCCATAACTATCACCCAAAACAGGGTTTGTGGCTGGGCCCGTTCCGGCGGTGGATCCCAGATGATTTGCGATCGGTTTGGATAAATATCCACAAAACCGATGGTGTGATAATCCTTTGGCAACCTGGTTACTATCTCTTTTACCAAAGGGTAGTCTTTAAGGTGCTCATATTGTCCCCCGGGCAACACCACAAATCGTGGCCGCCTTCCCCAAAGTTCTTCGCGAATTTGTTGCTGGAATTGGGTGCTGCGCGCATGCGGCTGTACAACGCCTTGGAAAAACAGATGACTCAAAGCGGAACGGCGGTCAGCGCTCAATAACAGTTCCGGTTCTGAGCCGATAATGGCTATTGAATCCTTGGGCGTGCTGCGCCGCTTCAATTCAGCACCTATTTCTGCCATTTCCTGGAAAGGATTGTTGTCGTAAGCCTGGCGCAGGACGGTGCGATGGTTTTCTCTAAACCAATACCCATTGTGTGCCATCACTGGCCATACCACCACCAAAGCGGTCACAATCCAACCCGCCATTCCGTATTTATGTACCACGGTATCAAGCGCCACCACGGCACAAATGGCAAGCCAAGGCAAGCACAATACAAAGTAGTGGGGATAAAATGCTCCGCCCAACGACACTCCCCAAATGGAAAGCGGAAGCAGCCAGCCAAGGGCACGTTGGTTTGGAGTTAACTTCTGCCGGAGTAAAACGAACAAACCCAACAGACCACTAAACCAAACCCACCACCAATGGGATATTACTTTTGGAAAATAGAAATTGAAAAAAAACCAGCCCCCTGGAGCCTGTGTTTTGAAGGCTTCTCCTGCTGAAATTTCCACGGTCCAGAACCAGAAATCGTCAAAGCGACCTTGCAATGCAAACCAGGCTGCACTTAACCCAACTGGCAAAATCACACCGAGGGCGTACAAAAACCCTAGCCCAAATGCCCGTATAATAGATTCAGCGCGGTCGCGTCTGAAAAACAACCACCAAGCCAGGTACAAGCCACCAAATACCGCATAAAAAAGGGCTTGTTGCTTGATCCAAATGGCCAATCCTGCGCCCAAACCTGCCAGAATTATCCAAACCGTTTGAGGGTTCCGGCCTTGTGCGGTACCCCGCCACAATGCCCATAAGCCGGCGATGGCAGGCAGCGCACAAAGCTGCGTAGCATGCGCAGCAAAGCCCAACACTTCGCCACTGGCTGCATATAGGGCGAAAAGTCCCGTAGAGGCCAGGGCGCGGTCGCGCCCCAATATTTCACGAAGCCATAAAAAAAACACAGCCAAGGTGGCCAGATGCCATAGCAATGCCCCCAAGTGAATCCCGGTTGGCTGAACGCCAAACACCTGAGTAAACAATCCATAGATCAGGTAAAGCCCCGGCAATTTGTTGTCGTACAAGTCCGTGTACAACCGCTCGCCTTCCCACAATGCCCGGCCAATGTAAGTGAATACACCCTCGTCCCGCTCAAAGGGAATATCTAACAGGCGTAAGCGTGCGATGAAGGCGATGACCAAAAGCGCAATGCCTATCCAGGCAAAGGGAGCGGGAGAACTTACACGATTGACGGGAGGGGTTGATGGAACTTTAAGCGGCCGTTCGGCGGGGTTTTGTGCGCGACGTTTTGTTTTTGACATTGCCTGGCTAAAGGTTTTAGTTATATGGCGCATGGCGGTTTTCCAAGGGCGAATATCCAAATAAAGAGCCATTGGCGTTAAAACAAAAAAGGCCGCCCTGGAAACAGGGCGGCCTAATAAACGGGTATTATTTAATTTTCCTTCAAGTCTGCTGATATCTTGTCAAGTTTCCTGGCAGTAGCAGATTTGAAATCGCTCCAGCCATCTTTCATGTCGTCTCCAACCTTGGCCAAATCGGATTTTAGTTCATCTCGTTCAGCGGCCAACATTTTGCGGCGTTCCTGCCACTTCACCTTCTCTTTAGCAGTCGCTTTTTCAATCCTTCGGTCGAGTGCCTCAATTTCGGCATCCAGATCACGACCTGCCTGGCTCATTTTAGCAGCCAGATCGTCGCGTTCTGCTTTTATTGCATTGGCAGCATTTTGACCTGCGTCTTTGAGGTCTTCTTTGGCTTCCTGAAGGTTCTCTTTGGCATCCTGTTGGCGCTCTGAAGGAGTGTCTGAGCAGGAAACCAGGGCAAAACTGGCTGAACAAAAGGCCAGTAGGCCTGCGAACAAAAATTGCTTTTTCATAATGTCTGAATAAGTGTTAATGGTAAATTTTAAGTAGCTGCCGGTAGAAAAGGCCAAAGCAAGCGTCGAAGTACAGAACTACCGACGCTGCTTATAAGAAGTTTTAGAATTCGTAGCCCATCGTGACCCCAATACCGCGGGTACGGCGGTAAGGCGCATTATCGTTATTGTTATTGGAATCAGTATCCAGTAAATTGTTGATGCCCAGATTGTAACGAGCATCCAAAAATACCTGACCAAATTTCACGCCGCCGCCCAAGGAAACACCCCAGTCTGTTCGACGCTGGCGTTCTGCTTCGTCGTCGTTGTCAAAATTGAAATCATCTTCAGTAGTGGTGGTTTCACCAAGCACTGTGGTAGATGTTTTTGTTTTTCCGCCGATAGCCAATCCTATAAATGGACCACCGAGCAGGTAAAAACCGCTACCGCTTTCTTTATAAAACTTCAATTTTGCAAGCACGGGCACTTCAACGTAGTTGTAATAGAGCCGTGACACAATTTTGTTATCATCGTTGATTTTGTAGGTGGATTTACCACCTTTCTGAATAAAGAGAATTTCCGGCTGAATGGTAAACATGTCTGACAATCCGAGATCGAAAGAAAGACCCGCCTGAAAACCGGCCACCGATTTTTCTTCCAGCGATTCGTATTCTTCAAGTCTCGCCGATTCTGAAATACTGGCGAAGTTTACCCCTGCTTTGATGGCTACCTGAGCGTGGCTTTGTGGTTTCAAAAACGCTGCGGCAAGCGCAAGGGTTAGAAAAAATGATTTGATGTTCATAGAATAGGTGATGTTTGGATGAAATGAATGGGTAGGAATACTACATACGGCAGGAGGCCCTGCGAGGTAGCTGTCCAGCGACTCAAAGACGTTGGACTTTCCAATACAAAGGTGGGGGGGAGCGTGGGAGTTACTTGTTACACAATTACAAGAGAATATTGCATGATTCCCACATTAAGTAACTACACCTTCCACAGGCGCAAAAACAACACTTCCAGCGCAAGAAACAGGAGGGCGAAAACAACGCACCAGCGCCACAGCACAATGCCGCGCTCTTGCTCGTTCACTACCTGACTAAAGTTGGCTTCAGCATTGGTAGCGAGCACCCTTATGTTTTTTGGAAGGCCTTCAGCGAGCGATTCATCGGTCTTGAAAGCCAAATCGCTTTCCTTGCGGTCGTAGTTGAAAGCAAATTCTGCCAGCGTGCTATCGCTTTGTAAATGAAGTTGATACCAGCCTGCATCGCGTACCTGGGTGCCGGGGGTTAGCAAAACTTTCGAGCCAAAAATTCGCTGTTCGGGGATGAATTCCTGACTGTTGGCAGATGACTGTTGGGCATTGACCGAGGATCCTTGGCCGTTGGCTGTTGACTCACCACCCTCTGCTACCAGCCGTAGTTTGTAATTCGTTTCGCCGCGTGCGGAAACCTTGTGTTTGGCTTCAAGCACCTCATCTTTGCCTATCGTGTAGGCAATTTGTCGGCCTTTGGTGCCAGCAATCGCCATTTTGAACAGCATCGGTACGAATATCTCGCCATTGCGCACCAGATCGCTCACTTGCTCATTGAGCGGAGCGGCGCAGAAATAAAGGGCGCCATCGCCTTGCGAGAATTTAGAAAGCATCGACGAGCCGTCGCGGTAAGTCAGGATTTGCTCCCCACGTGCAGGGGCGATTTTAAAATTGCCCTGAGTATTGGGCAGGCGGAGATTGGCGCTTTTGTTTAGAAAAACATCGCGGAACACAAACTCCTCGGTGTTGATCTGGCTGGTTTGGCGTTCAACAGTTTCGAAGGCGCCGAGATTGCCGGCAGCAAAATTTTGCAGGAAAGCATTGTACGAATTTAGATCTGCGGATTGGCTGGGGAAAACCAGCACATTGCCACCGTTTTGGCAAAAAGTTTTCAGCTCATTGGCCAAGCCGGAGGAAACGATGCTCAATTCGTTCAGCACAATCAATTGGTAATCGGCAAATTTTGAGTAGTCCAACGCACGGGCATCAGCGTTGTCAAGCTTGAAATATTTCGCCCCGAGGAAAGCATTGTCTAAAAACTTGTTTGGAGATAATCCATTGACCGACAACACGTTGATGCGTTCTGCAACATAAAACGCGAAGTAATAATCGTCGTCAAACTGCACCGGATAATCTGTCACCGAAAGCCGCGCTTCATGCCAGCCGGCATGCAAAATAGTGAAACTCACCGTGTCGAGCCGGGAACCACGGGCGCCAATGCTGACTGCTCCAACGGGTTTCGTTTGTCCATCGTGGCGAAGGCTAAGGCGAATGTCAGAGGCTTCTTCGTCGCTTCGATTACTGAGTTTAACAAGCAAGTTGGCGGGCTGATTCAGGATTTGCACAGGACTTTCAAACCATGCGCTGTCAATAGAAACGTTGCGCTCCTGCACGGCCCGCATGGGCACAAGATTCACCTCGATAAGGGTATCTCGGAAGTTGCCGATGTCGGCAATGTTCGTCTGAAAATCACTGACGACGAAGGCGGTTTTATTCTCCTGTTTTCCTGTGTTGAGGCATTGCTGTTGGCGTATGAGCACTTTGGAAAGGTCGCGAGAAGTGGGGCTGGTACGGATTTCTTCGAGACGGGAGAGCGCGTCTTCTTTGCTAATGAGGCGTTGGTCGCGTCCCTCAAAATCATTGGTCAATACCTGAAAACGGTCTTCCACGCCATAGGCCGACACGATATCGCGGGCCCGTTGTTTGGCCAGTTCGAGCAGCGGCGCATCTTTTGATAGCGCGTTCATACTGAAGGAGTTGTCCACAAAAATGGACACTGCCCGTTCGCCTTTTTTTACCCCCGAAGAAAGCGGGATAAAGGGCTGGGCAAAGGCCAGTACCATGGCTGTAATGGCCAGGCAGCGCATCAACAAAACAAGCAGATTGCGCAGTTTTTGACGGTTGCTGGTCTCCTCTTTTACTTCTTTGAGAAAACGTACATTGGTAAAATAAACCCGCTTAAACCGCCGGAAATAAAACAGGTGGATGATGATCGGGATAGATATGACCGCAATGGCGGATAGGAATGCTGGGAAGAGAAATTGCATGAACGAGGAACGATGCCCGCCTACGCTTTTACTCGCCTTAGCCTTTGGCGGGGGCGAGTTGCTTTGGCGGGTAAAAACTATGAACTATGAACTATGAACACAAACCAGGTTGCCAGTAGCAACACAATTGGGCTGCAAAAATGCGAAGGATTTGTTGAATTGACTTTGCTTTATAGTCAACGGATAGTGGTTTTGGATTTAACAACCCAGCGCTCGCCTGGTTTTCAATCGGATAATTGAATCAATCTACAAAAATCGAATCATCCGACTTTACCTTTGCCAACGCTAAAAATTCGATAAGGATGCAAAAAGAGCCACCTAAATTCTCGAAAGCGCTTTTTTTGAGATAATTAAAATCCATGCAAGCCTACCACGACCTCCTACGCCATATCCTCCAACACGGCACCCAAAAATCCGACCGAACCGGCACCGGCACAATTTCCGTGTTTGGCTACCAAATGCGGTTCAACCTGGCCGAAGGATTCCCGTTGCTAACTACCAAAAAAGTACACACCAAAAGCATCATCCATGAGTTGCTGTGGTTTTTGCAAGGCGAGACAAATACGGCTTACCTCAAAGAAAATGGAGTAAGCATCTGGGACGAATGGGCCGATACAAACGGCAATCTTGGCCCGGTCTATGGCAAACAATGGCGTTCCTGGGCTGCACCTGATGGCCGCACGATTGACCAGATCAGTGAGGTCGTAAAGACTTTAAAAACAAACCCCGACAGCCGTCGAATCATCGTATCTGCCTGGAATCCCGCTGATTTGCCACAAATGGCACTCGCTCCTTGTCATTGTCTGTTCCAATTTTACGTATCCCCCTCCACCCCCCCCAGCCCCCCCGTGCAGGGGGGAGAACGCGCTCGACTCTCCTGCCAACTCTACCAGCGCAGTGCCGATGTCTTCCTCGGAGTACCCTTCAACATCGCTTCCTACGCATTGTTGACCATGATGATCGCTCAGGTCTGCGACCTTCAGCCGGGCGACTTTGTCTGGACAGGCGGGGATACCCACCTGTATGTCAACCATTTGGAACAGGTTGATCTCCAACTTTCCCGTGATTTTCGTTCGCTGCCGACAATGAAAATCAACCCTGATGTGCGGGATATCTTCAATTTCAAATACGAAGATTTTGAATTGGTCGGCTACGATCCATGGCCGGGGATTAAGGCCCCTGTGGCAGTGTAAAATTAAACCGCAAAACCGCAAAACCGGAGAACCGAAAAATGTAAAACCAAAATAAACCGCAAAACCATAAAATGTAAAATCAAAAGATGGAAACCCAAGCAGCAAAGAACGATTCAACCCCTCTTAGTTTTACATTTTGCGGTTTTACGGTTTTACATTTTGCGGTTTAATTTTAACCTACCGTACCACCACCAATCTCCCCGTTGCAATCACCCCTTCCGATTCTGCCTTCAGAATGTAAATGCCTGGTTTCCAGTTTTTTACTTCTACATTGAAGGAGCCAGTGGCAGATTCGCCTTCGGCGGATAATTGTCCCAGGGCATTGAACGCTTGCCATCGGATCGTTGTGTTCACTGGCCAATCCACACGCGCCCAGGCACGGGCAGGATTCGGGCTGATATGGAGGCTTGGCATGTCCGGAGAAGTAGTATGCAATGGCACATTGATGTCTACCATTTCAGTTCTGTACAAAGCGAGGCCCCCGCGCTGGTTGCCCACGATCATGTCCAAAACGCCGTCGTTGTCAAGGTCTGCGAACGCAGGGTGGGAGCGATTGCCCTCGTCTATATTGCCCCATTTTTCCGAAATAGCCGGGAAAACAGCTTCACTGGCACCTTGCAGGTAGTATGCCTCCAAATGGCCGCGCTGTGCTCCAGTCACAATAACAGGGCCGTCCAGGGTTTGAATAATGGCTGGCGCACTCATGCCAATCACATCTGGCGAGATTTTCGTATCAATCTGACCGATTTTTTGCAATGTCGGTGAAGCAGTATAAACAGGCTGCGAAGAGGAGCCATTGTTTTTGAAAAAGTTGATGTTGCCCGAACGCTCACCCATCAGGAGATCTTTCAAACCGTCGCCATCCAGGTCATACACAACAGGCGATGAAACTGAACCAATTACGTCCATTGCCAACCACATGGGGTCTGCATCATATTGTAGAATCATGGGCTGATTTGGCCCTGCGGTATTTCGGTAGCAATAAACACCGCCGATATTGTTGCCCACCAAAAGGTCAAGGTCTCCATCGCTGTCAATATCACCGAAACTGGGAGAAAAATCATAGTCCAGCGGAGCGAAATCTGAAAGTCCTGCAAAATCGCTATTCACCAACTCAAACGCCGGTTCCGTTGGGGTGCCAACGTTGATAAAAAGGAAAAGCCTTGAATTGGTAAACGTTGATTGAGTGCCAATCAAAGTATAGAAGCCATAATTGCCCACTACCAAATCGAGCAAACCATCAGCATTAACGTCCACAATAGCTGGGTGGGCCGTTGTGCCCAAATCAATCATCTCCCCCACAAAAAGGTTTTTTGACTGCAACTCAAAATGGTGCTGTCCAGGTACATTGGCTGTATTTTTATAGTACCAAATGCCTTTGCGGTCTTCGCCGCTGGTGGGGTTGTTGCTTGCAGCAACCAGGTCTTTTTTGCCGTCTCCGTCGTAATCGAAATAATAGGTACCTGGGAATGAAGGGATATCAATGGGTACGTTGTAGCTCGGGAAAGCAGTGTCTTGCGCCGTCATCCAGGCATTTTGGGGGTTATCGCCATTGGTCATCATGTTCACGCAAGGGTAGGAGACACCGCCCAGCAACAAGTCTTTATCGCCATCGTTGTCGTTGTCGAATGGGGTCACTGTAGCACCCGGGTGGAGGCCGTCGCGCTCCTCAACAGCAAGCGGGGCGAATGAGCAATTTAGAAAGCAGGTATCTTGGTGGCAACTTAACTGAGCGTGACAGCGCTCCATGCCGTTTTCGTAAAAGCGCCCCCAGCAATTATCATACAGCTCATACTGTGGTTTGGAAAGCGGCAGCCCGTTTTCCACCGAGGTGTTTCGGAGCATGGTGAGGCTGGTGGAGGTGCCTGCGGAAAATGCCACAATATCAAGGTCGCCATCCCCGTCAATGTCGTCAATGCCTGGAACGTCGCCACGGTTCACTGGAAAGTTATTGTAAAATGCCGGGTTGTTGTCAGGGTAAAAAATATAAAGCGGGTTGCAAGGTGAGCAATTGGCTGGATAGGTAAAAAGATGGGCCGTGAATTTTAAACCGTACCCATCATAATACCCTTTGAACACCTGGATTTCCTGGCTTGATAGTGACAATGCTGCGCAGAAAATATCCATCACGCCATCTTTATCGAAATCGCGCATCACCACCCAGTCTGTCAGCCCTGCCGGGAAATTGGAAGCGTATTCATGGCGAAACACATAGTTCGGAGCGCCCGCAGTGCCTTCATTGATAAAGGTCAGCAGCACATTACCCACGCGATCAAAAAGTACCAAATCCTGCAAATAATCCTGATCAAGATCGGCTAGGGAGAACTGCGGGGCATTTAAGCCGCCAGCAAACGGGTATTTTAAATCCATGCCGTTTACACGAACCGGGGCAGTGCCGCGTTGAAACATTTGTGGCAATTGAGCCGCCAGACTGTTTGCCAGAAACAAGGCAATCAGTGCAATTTGAAAAGATTTTTTATTCATGGTGGGTGTCTATTTGAAATATGATTGTGAGGTTTTTAGGTGACATCTCCGAGGCACGAGGAGGTGTCACCTAAAAACTTTAAACTCAGCGCAGCACCGCCATTTTCATCGGCTGGCTTTGGCCATCCGAAGTTTGAAGCAGGTATGTGTAAAGCCCGGCAGGCCATGTGCGGGTATCAAGCCGGGTCTCCGTTTGCGCGGGGAGACTGAGCGCCCGTTCTGCAACTTTTACACCTAACTGATTGTAAACAAGCAGGGTAGCATTGCCTGAAATTTGTTTCTGGTTTTCCCAACGAATCACAGTGAAATCGTCTGAAGGGTTTGGCTCATTCTGCCGAAGCCGGAAATCGAGCAACGGTAGGCTCACGGTGTACAGCAGTGTCGGATCGGTATATTCTATACGCAGGTCGTCGAAATAGAAACCGTCTCCTTCTGTGCCGTTGTCAGAGCCGAGGATGAATTTCAGGCTGACTGATTGGCCGATAAAATCCGACAAATCCATGCACTCTTCCACCCATTCTGCCTGGAATCCATCAAAAATCGGTTCGCCCTGCGGCTGTGCACCCTTGCCGGAGCCCGGTTTTGTATATCGGCCACAGATCGGCTGGTTGTTGGCCTGGACTTGCACAAAGTCGTATCGCGATTCAAGATCCCATTTTGCCCAAAAGCGCACTTGGGGCTGTTTGGCTGCAGCGGGGATGAGCACCCCAGGGTTAGAAAGTTGTAAGTCTGAGTAAATATTTTCCGCGTAATCGCCATTGGGCGAGTCCGTAATGCTGAACGGGGCGCTCACAAAAGTGCTTGGGGTTTTGTCCCAATCGCCGTTCCATTCATTCAGACTGTTGCCGTTTTCATTGAACACTTCGATTGTTTTGCCACCGTAGTATTTGTAGAGGGTGTCGGTTTTTGTGTAAGATCCATTGGAATAAGACAGCAGCAGCGTAAACGCATCCCCAATTTGTACTGTGGGCTGCAAGCTGATATTGAAATTCAAGGTTTTCGTTTCAAATTGTGTCAGTGATTCGATCTGTGTAGTAGGATTAAGGCCAATAATGTTGGTAGTAAGTGGGGTCAACGTTACCTGAAAATCACCGTCTTCAAAACCATAACGGGTAAGTTCCACCTCGATATTGGGGGTAAACGTGGAGTAGTAATTCGGGCTTTTGTCCGCCACTTCGCCAAATCGGAGCGCACAAAGTGCAGTGCTGAGGTTTAGCCATACATTTTCGCGGTTGAGATTGTCTATTTCACCCGGTTGCGGCCAGAATCCAGTGGTACCCACCTCGGGTGTGAACGAATGAGCTCCTCCCACAGCGTAAATCCAATCGTCTGAATTTCCATTCACATTGTAGCCCACGGTTTCGATAGCAGTACCCGTTTTGTAATGGTTTTCGCGGGTAAAAAGTTTTCCAAAAATGGCGAGCGAAGGGTCGGCCAACTGGTTGTTGTAAGCCCAGGGGTAAATGAGCAAGTTGCTGAAAGTGTGGTAGTTCTGTGAAAAAACAAAATCGTGCGCCAGCACAAAATCGCGCATCGTGCGGGTTTCAGGCTCTGAGAACGGAGCGGGGCCGCGGTAGGTATCGCTGTTGGTGTTGGGTGAAGAACCGTTATTGTCATTGCCCCAAAAATAGCTGTAGTTTCGGTTAAGATCTACACCAAATGTGCCATCGCCATTGTCGCGGCGGTTTTTTCGCCAGTACCCTCCGCCCTGCGGGTCGGTGGTCTCATTGTACACATAGCCGTCAGGGTTCACGCAAGGGATAAAGTAAAGTTCGGCGTTGTTCAGGATATACTGTACCTCCGGGTCGGTGTCGTAGTTTTCCAGCAGATACCACATAAAAAAAAGCATCTGGCTTGCGCCGTTTGGCTCGCGGGCGTGGTGCAGGGAGTTGTAAAGCACTTCTGGCTCCAGCTCTTCGCTGTCGGGGTTGTCGGATATTTTGACGTACTGGATTTTGCGGCCTTCCCAGGTTTCGATGGTGTCGCTCGCGTCGGCTCGGGCCGTGATGAGGTTGGGAAATTTTGCCCGCATATCGTCGAGTACCGCCATCATTTCCACGAGGGTGTGGTATCCGCCCATGTTGCCGTAGGTATAGTTGGCCGGGGTAGGGTAGGGCGTTACTCCCCCGCTGCTGCAATTGCCGCTGCGGTCTTCCGTTTTTGGATTTTGCAGGCGTTCGAGGTAATCTTTTTTGAGGTCATCAATCCATATTTTGGTTTGAAAACCAGCATTTTGTGCCAACAAGATTTCAGATGCGGAGAGGTCGGTCACCAGCGTGTGGCCCGGCGTATGGAGGCCGTGGTCGGTTTCTATGCCCAGGCTTGCCAGGTCTGCAACATTTTTTCCCACGAGGCTGATAGCAACGCGGGAATATTTTTCAGGGGTTTGAGCAAATGTTCTTACAGGAAGACAAAGCAAAAGGAGGGAGATGAATCCAGATGATAAAGCGAAACATTTCATGTTTTAGAAAGATATTTTGGGCAAAATTAAACCTCTTGGAACGGTGGGCATTTTTTTTCAGGGTTTTGGCAAGGGTGGGCAAAAAATGAAATGGCACACGCTATAAACAGATAGAATGGATCAAAACAGATTTTGGAAAAAATCTGTAAAAACCGGTTTGATCCGCCGAAGCTGTGTTCCAATATTTCTTCAAACGACTGGAAAAAACAATTCCCCGGAAACCCGTAGTTTTACCCGCAAATTTTCACGCAATCATTTGATTTTCAATTTTTTTGAGCCTATGAAATTCGTCTCCGAAACAGTAATTGACGCCATCATCGATACCCTTGAGGCGTATTCTGATGAGCAATATGAAAAGCAGATGGAAGCGTTCTCAGAGGCACAACCCGTCATATTCGCCTGGCTTTTCAGCGAAGAATTTGAACTGCTAAACGAAGATGAAAAAGGCTATTTGCAATACCTTGCGCTCATCGCCTGGAAATCTGTAGTGGAAGTGAATGGCCCGATACCGGCAGTCTCCGAGGAAGAAATCGGCGAAGCCGAGGAGGCCAACTATGAAATTCTGGAAGCATCTACCGCCAAGAAATTCCGCGACCGACTTGATCCGTTTTTTGAAAACTCCCCACAAGAAGACCTGCTCGCTTTTGCCGAAGAAGCCGTGCTCGAAAGCGAAGACGATCCCGATTCCCTGGTCAGCAAAGAAGGCCGCGAGCCGATTTTCATAGCGCTTAAAACGATTGTGGATGTGCTGACGATTTAGGTATTGGGATATTAGGATATTGGGATATTTTCCCAATATCGCTCAATATCCCAATATCGCTCAATATCCCAATATCTCAATATCCCAACCATGTCCCTCACTTCTTCTATCGCAAAACTCGAACGCAACGGCTTCCTCGATCTCGAAGTAGATCCTACACTTGATCTCATGGCCGAGATAACCCGCCTCAAGCGCGAGAAAAACGCCGTTATTCTTGCGCACTACTATCAGGAATCTGAAATTCAGGACATCGCCGATTTTATTGGCGACTCGCTCGGTCTTTCTCAAAAAGCCGCCAGTACTGAGGCCGACATCATCGTTTTTGCGGGCGTTCACTTCATGGCCGAAACGGCTAAAATACTCAGTCCCAATAAAAAAGTCCTGCTTCCAGACCTCAAGGCAGGCTGCTCCCTGGCCGATTCCTGCACTCCTGGGCTCTTCCGTAAATTCAAGGAAAAATACCCCGACCACCTCGTGGTAAGCTACATCAACTGTACCGCCGAACTCAAAACCCTCACCGACATTTGCTGCACCAGCACCAATGCCCTGGCGGTTATTGATAGTATCCCGAAAGACCAACCCATCATTTTCGCGCCCGACAAAAACCTGGGCGCTTACCTCATCAAAAAGACCGGGCGTGACATGGTGCTATGGAACGGGGCCTGCATGGTTCACGAGATTTTCAGCCACGAGCGGATTGTAAAACTTCGCCAGCGACACCCCAATGCCAAGTTCATCGCTCACCCTGAGTGCGAGGCGCACATTCTCAACATGGCCGATTTTATTGGCTCCACGACGGGTCTACTCAAATTCACCATGAGCGATTCTGCTACGGAGTACATTGTGGCCACGGAAGCGGGCATTTTGCATCAGATGCAAAAATCGAGTCCGCACAAAACCTTTATTCCTGCGCCCCCGGAGAACAATTGCGCTTGTAACGAATGCCCACACATGAAGCGCAACACCCTCGAAAAACTCTACCTCTGCATGGAGCACGAACTCCCTGAAATCATCCTTCCCGACTGGGTTATCGAGCAGGGCCGTGCTTCGATAGACCGTATGCTGGAGATATCGGAAAAGGCCGGGTTGGTGGTGGCGTAACCATCCATGGGAATGGTTTGACAATGCATGACATCGATCCGGTTTCTTACATAATAATATTCCGCCTATTGTCAAAATCCGACAAAACGCTATGTGCAATCTCCGTTCTTTTGCTTTGCAAAAAAGACTTGCTGAAATGTAGCGCAACCAAAATGCTCTAAGTTTCGTAAGTTTCATCGCCTTCCCATTAGTCTAGAAGGGCCCCCTTTCTCCGAATTTTTTCCATTCTCTAACGTGTAATCCTGTCTGAAAAGATAGGTGCTTTAGGGCGTTTCCCCAAAGTCATAACCTCCTGAAATTTTTAAACTTTTGGAAGTTGTCATCCGATAAAATCATACTTCACAAACAAAAACAACTAATTAGCGTGCAAAAACTTAAACACTCCCGCCTGCTCCCCATTACTGGCCTCTTGCTTGGTATGCTTGTCTGGCTCGCCAACAACGGCAATCCTCCTACCGGAAGGACTGCCGCCCCCTTCGACGGCAACTGCAATGGCTGTCATACTGGAGGGGGGTTCAATGGTAATATTACCGTGACGGGGTTCCCGGCCACCGCCGACCCTGATATACTCTACGACATCAATGTCACTATGCAGGTCACTAATGGCTCGCCTGTCAAAGCAGGTATTCAGATGGTGGTTGTGGACGCAAATAATGCTGATTGTGGAGACCTCATTGAATCAGCTGGAGATCTGGGTACTGAATTCCTCTCTGGCAGGGAATACGTGGAGCACCGCGGTGGTAAAACCATTTCAAGTGGGACGGTATCCTGGGATTTCCAATGGAGGTCACCGTTTAACGTTCCAGGCAATACAGTAAAAGTGTATTACATCGTCAATTTATGCAACAACAATGGTGGCAGCGGTGGTGACAACCCTGTTTGGGACAATCTCTCCTTTCCTTTTTCTGGCCCTCCACCCGTAACCGCCACAATCAGCAACACTGTAAACCCCTCCTGTAATGGTAGCAGCAACGGCAGTATCACGGTAGAACCAGGTGGAGGTATCCCACCATACACCTACCTCTGGACAGGGGGTCAAACTACCCAGACAGCCGTAAACCTCGCGGCAGGGACTTATACAGTCACCGTAACCGCTTCCTCCGGCACCGGTACTGCGACCGCCTCAGCCACCCTTACCCAGCCCCCTGTGATGACGCTAAACACCAGCGTTTCGGGCACTGTTACCTGTATCACTACTGCTACTGCTACTGCCACTGCCGGCGGGGGCACACCCGGCTATACATATCTTTGGTCTGATGGCCAAACTACCAGTGTAGCCACTTTTGACCAGATTGGTACATTCTCTGTTGTGGCGACCGATGCCAATGGCTGTACCAAAATGGCCACAGTTAACATAACGGGCAATACCACCCCGCCTGTCGCTGTTGCCGGACCGAATGGTACGCTCACTTGTTCCATTACACAAATACAACTCAATGGAACAGGTTCGTCTACCGGCCCTACCTTTTCATACGCCTGGACAACGATGGGTGGAAACATCGTTTCTGGCGGTACCACCCTCATGCCTACGGTAAATGCCTGTGGCACTTACATTCTGACAGTCACCAACAGCACCAATGGCTGTACAGCCAGCTCGTCTACCTCTGTGACTTGCAACACGACCCCGCCAAATGCCGCTGCAACAGGCGGCACCATTTCTTGCAATAATTCAACTGTGACGCTTCAGGGCAGTTCTTCAACGTCGGGCGTTACATTTCACTGGAGTGGTCCGGGTATTAATCCCGGCAATCAGGACCAGCAAAACCCCACAGTTGATCAAGTAGGTGTCTATACCCTTACCGTAACAGACCCCGCAAATGGCTGCACTAAGACGGCAACTGCAACTGTAGTTGGAAACACCACTCCGCCCACAGCAAACGGCTCTGTGTCAGGTCAATTGACTTGCACGATCAATTTTGTGCAGTTGAACCTCACAACCAATGCCCCCAACGCAACTTTTGAGTGGACCGGGCCCGGCGGTTTTTCTTCCAATATTGCCAATCCCAATGTCAATGTTCCCGGTGATTATTTCGGTGCGGTAACAAATACTATTAATGGTTGCGAGGGTTTTGATACCATAACGGTAATGCAAAATATTGTCCCACCCGGTGCATCAGCGTCTGTTACCGGACAACTCAATTGTATAAATGACACTGTACAATTGCTGGGTAATTCCCCCCTCGCGCCTAACGTGACGTTTTTGTGGGTCGGTCATGATTTTAGTTCAAACCTTCAAAACCCCCTTACGGATACTGCCGGAACTTATACGCTCACTGTAGCGGGGAATGCAAATGGCTGTACATCCAGCGCCGTGGCCATTGTAGTGATTAACACCGTTGCGCCATTCGATAGCATCGTCCCTCCGGGGAATTTGAATTGCAACAATTCCATCCTTCAGCTCAATGGCACACCTTCTTCACAAGGTCCTAATTTCGACTACCTCTGGACCGCCAAAGAGGGCGGGCACATCGTTTCTGGCGACACTACCCTCACGCCGGTTGTGGACAGCATCGGAAAGTATTTCCTGAAAGTCATTAACACTGACAATGGTTGTATGGCCCTTGACAGTGTTGTGGTGAACCAATCACCAAGTGTCACGGCAAACATTTCAGCATCCACCAATGTCAGTTGTAATGGTGGTAGTAATGGCTCTGCTACCGTGTCAGCTTCCGGTGGAAATGGAATATTTAGCTATTTGTGGAGCAATGGAGCGACCACCGCTACCATTAGCGGATTAGCCGCTGGAACCTACATTGCGATTGTAACAGATGGGGAAAATTGCACGGCCTCGGTTTCGGCTACCATCACGCAACCTGCTGTGCTTTTGCCGAATGCTTCCGCCACAGGTGAAACAGCCAATGGCGCCAATAACGGAACGGCTACGGCCAATCCTTCAGGCGGTACTCCGGGATTCACCTACGCCTGGAGCAATGGAGGAACAACACAGACCATTACGAATCTTGCGCCGGGCAGCTATACGGTCATCGTGGCCGACGCGAATGGTTGCACCGCATTGCAAACAGTTACTGTCAACTCATTCGGTTGCAGTCTCCAGGCTTCCGCTACCATCACAAATGTGACCTGCAATGGCGTCAGCGATGGCACAGCAACCGTGATCCTTACAGGCGCAGCCAATCCTGTCACTTATGCCTGGTCGAACGGAGCCAGCACCCAGAGCGTCAGCAATTTAGCACCCGCGACCTATACAGTAAACATTCTCGATGGAAACAACTGCCCTGCTGTCCTCAGCATCAGTATCAGCGAGCCACCAGTCCTTTCCGCCAATGCCTCCGCGACCGGCGTAACTGCCAATGGGGCAAGTGATGGAACGGCTACCGCCAACCCAACTGGCGGCACTCCCGGCTATACCTACCTTTGGAGCAACAACGAGACTACTCAAACCATTACGGGACTGGCGCCTGGTCTTTACGGTGTTATTGTCACAGATGCCAATGGATGCACAAGCACACAAGCCGTTAATGTTGCAGCCTTTAACTGTGCGCTTTCAGCTATGATCTCTTCTGCCAACGTACTTTGTTTTGGCACTGCGGATGGTCAAGCCACCATCGCCGTGAGCAACGGAACATTGCCTTATTCATACCTCTGGAGCAATGGCCCAACCACTCAAACCGTGACCAATTTAGCAGCCGGAACCTATACCGCAATCGCAACGGACGCAACAGGGTGTATGATTTCTCAATCGGTCATTATTACACAACCAGCACCCCTTGTCGTCACCCTGCTTTCAGTACAGCATGTACTTTGCCCCCATGATTTGAATGGAGGCGCAGAAATTGCCGTAAGTGGCGGCACTCAGCCTTATATTATCACCCCGCCGGGAGGCATCATAGGCAATCTTGGAGTTGGCAATTACACCGTGTCTGTTACGGATGCAAACAATTGTACCGCAACGGTGTCATTCAACATCATCGCCACAGATAACGAAGGACCTGTGTTAACTTGCCCTTCAAATATTCAGGCTTGTGGCGAAGGGGTAGTAAATTATGGGATTCCGACCACTGCTGACAATTGTGGCCTCGTTGGAACGCCTGTTGTGATAAGCGGTCCGGCGAGCGGCTCGATATTCGATTTGGGCATAACGTCCATTGTTTACCGGGCCGCAGATTTTTCGGGGAATACCGGCACCTGTTCCTTCTCCATCGTTGTCCACGCTGTGCCTGAAATTATAATAGACGAAACAATCCATGATGTCAACGGGCAAGGTATTGGCGCTATTTCTATTACTCCAGTCGGGAGCGGTGCTTTCACATTTGCCTGGACCAAAGATGGTCAGCCCTTTTCCGATACCGAGGATTTGACGGGCTTGAACGCTGGTTCCTACGCACTGATTATGACAGACATAAATGGTTGCACAGGCTCCATTCCACCGATCGTAATCTCCAACATGGTAGGCACAAGTGAGCCTGGTCTTAGCGGTTCAGTCAGGCTGTGGCCCAACCCGGCGTACTCCGCCATTCAGTTGGAAATCATTGATTTGGATGTGATTGCTGCTTGTATCGTTGACATGCGCGGTGGTCTGGTGCAGCAACTTCAACCCTCTGAACTTTCGAGCGAAGTTGAAATCCGGCAATTGCCCGAAGGGATGTATTGTCTGAAAATAAGCGCATCGAATGGGCGGGTTTTGAGCCTGAAATTTGTGAAAACGAATTGAACGATGGATGCGAATCAGGGGTTAAGAATTGCGAAAGCGATCATAAACAATGGATCTGTTTTTTTAACCCCTGATTCGGATTCATACATCATAGTTCGTTAATGGACACAAAAGATATCCTTGACAAAGCCATAGAAATGGCCTGGACATACGGCCCTAAAACCTTTGGGGCCTTTGCCATTCTTTTTGGCGGTTTGTGGTTAATCCGTCGGCTGACACGAGGGTTTGACCACTTTCTTGGTGCCCGTCGCGTGGACGAGGGTTTACTCCCTTTCTTCACGTCTATGGCCGATGTTGCCATGAAAGTTGCGCTGGTGCTAATGGTAGCCAGCACTATTGGCATCGCAACCACCTCTTTTATTGCCATATTTTCGGCAATTGCTTTTTCGGTGGGCCTGGCATTGCAAGGCAGTCTCGGCAATTTTGCCAGCGGTGTGCTCATACTGTTGTTTCGCCCGTTCAAAGTGGGCGATCATCTCACGGTGGCCGATAGAAGTGGGAAAGTGGTAGAAATTCAAATTTTCAACACCATTTTGAATACCCCTTCTGGCAAAAAAATCATTATCCCCAACGGCAAAATAACAGAAGGCCCCATCGAAAACATTGTTGAAAACAGCGAGGTTCAGGCCGAAATCACGCTCTTGCTCCATGCAAACACATCCCTGGAAAAAATTCAGTTGGCTGTAAAAGAAGCGGCTGCTCAATGCCCTCATGTCTTGATTGACAAAGGAGTAGAGGTTAAAGTGGCTGGCATTAGTCGCGACGACATGAAAACCCAAATGGCTGTTTGGACGCTTGGCCAGCACTACGATGATACGCTTAACCATTTCTACGAAGCACTTAGAGATTCCCTGGGGGCGGCTGGTGTGGAATTGGCAAAGGAGCGGCGAAGGGATCAGGTATAGCAGAGACCAAAGTACCTGAGTAAGATTAGTATTATCTAACCGCAGCGGCGCAAAGACACGGAGCGTTTGAAGATCACCTCTTTGCGTCTCTGTGCCTCTGCGGTTTATTTTGCCCGCTCCCTTATGTACTAAACAGGCCCTTCCTTCCTCCACGTCGGTCGCCAATCCTCCCACTGTTTTTGCAGCCATTATTTTAGCATCCCGTCTTGGGAGACTCGAAAATCGTTGTGTAATGGACAGGGGTGCTCTGCGTCGCAGCGCTTGATATTCAGCGCACAGTGTGTAAATACCAGGCTCCCATCTCTAATTATCAGGATGTCCACCAAGGACGTTTCTGCCGTTTGGGTATTGGCAAAGAAGCCACCGATAGGCTCTTCCGGGGAGTCCATAATACCATACCAAACCAGCTCCTCCATGATTTTTCCCAAAATATGACGTGGTATATCCAGGCTTTGGGAGAGCTCCAGCAAGCTGATTCTTTTCTTGTTTTTTCGCTGAAGCGTTATGAAAGTTGCGGCGCGAAGTGAGTAGCCAAATGCTTTTGAAACCATGGCGCAAAAGCACCTTAGTTGTGAAGATTGGGATAGTTGACCAAGATCACCGTCCGGGTTGACGCCGCTCATCCTCCTGCCTTTTTTGACCCTAATACTTTTGTGGAGAAAAAGAGTTAAAACGCTTTAATTATCGTCACCGTCAAAACCTTATTAGTCATGTACAGAAAAACAATTTGCCTCGTAGCTTTCCTGATGCTTGCATTTATCGCCTGCACCTCAAAAAAAGAGGCAGAGGATGCGGCCAAAAAATCGCCTACACCTTCTGAGGCGGCTGCTCCGCAGCCTGAAGTACACGGTACTGAAGTAAAATCCATTGAACTTACCAACCCGCTCAACAAAGATTGGGTGGCTTCAGGTAAAGCCACTTACGAATTAAAATGCCTTGCCTGCCACAAACTCAGCGGCGAAAAACTCGTTGGTCCGGGATGGGCCGGCGTCACCAAACGCCGCGAACCTGTTTGGATAATGAACATGATAACCAATGTGGACATGATGCTCGAAAAAGACGCCGAGGCTCAAAAGATGCTTGAAGAGTGTCTCGTACGTATGCCCAACCAAAACATTTCGCAGGAGGATTCCCGCAAACTCCTTGAGTTCATGCGCTCGAATGATGGGGAGAAATAAGGGTTTGATTCAGTTTGAAGGGTTTGAATAGTACCATCCCCTCAAATCTTTCAAACTCCATAAACCCCTCAACCCAATTCAAACGGACTAAATCAACATTTTATATGAAATACAAACATCTTTTACTGATCATAGCAGCAGCTATTGCGCTGCCTTCCATCCTGCTCACACCTGGATGTAAACCTCAAAATCCGGTATCTGCAGTAGAAGGCGATGCCGCTCAAAAAGTGTATGTCGCCCCAGGGAAATATGACGAGTTTTACAACATCGTGTCTGGAGGTTTTAATGGCCAGGTCAGCGTGTACGGCATTCCTTCCGGACGTTTGTTCCGCATTATCCCGGTGTTTTCCCTGAGCCCTGAGAGCGGTTGGGGTTTCAGCGAAGAGACCAAGCCCATGCTCAACACGTCACACGGACCAGTGCCTTGGGACGATTCTCACCACATCGCCTTGTCTACCACCAATGGCGAACACGATGGTCGTTGGGCTTTCGTCAATGGCAACAACACGCCGCGCATCGCCCGTATCAGCCTCAGCACCTTCCGCACCGAAGAAATCATTGAAATCCCGAACAGTTCAGGCAACCACTCTTCGCCTTTTTTAACGGAGAATTCGGAGTATGCCGTTGCAGGTACCCGTTTTAGTTATCCGATGGATGACGCTGATTCGAACCCGGATGTGGGCATAGGCACCTATAAGGAAAACTTTAAAGGCACAGTCTCTTTCATTGGGATTCAGCCCGAAACAGGACGAATGAAGGTGAGCTTCCAAGTTCTGCTGCCAGGGGTCAATTTTGACCTGAGTCGCGGAGGCCGAGGCCCTTCAAAAGACTGGTTTTTCTTCTCCTGCTACAATACTGAGCAAGCCAGCACCCTGCTGGAAGTAAACGCTTCTCAGAAAGACAAGGACTTTATAATGGCCCTCAACTGGAAAAAATGCGAGGAATATGTGAAGGCAGGTAAGGGGAAAAAATCGAAAGTCCGCTATGCCCACAACGTGTACGACGAAAAAACGCACAGCGCAACTTCAACCATCGAAACCGAGACCATCGTGCTCGACCCGAAGGAGTTGAAAGACATCGTGTACTTCATGCCCTGTCCAAAATCACCGCACGGCTGCGACGTAGATCCCACGGGAGAATACATCTGTGGCTCAGGCAAATTGGCCGCGGTAATTCCGGTATTTTCTTTCAGCAAAATTCAAAAAGCGATTGCCGACAAAAGTTTTGAAGGGGAATTTGACGGAATTCCGGTATTGAAATACGATGCAGTTTTGCACGGCGAAGTAAAAAAACCAGGCCTTGGCCCATTGCATACTGAATTTGATGGCAAAGGTTTTGCTTATACCTCCTTCTTCGTTTCTTCCGAAATTGTAAAATGGAACATCGAAAAACTGGAAGTGGTAGACCGAGTGCCGACTTACTACTCCATCGGTCACCTCTGTGTTCCGGGCGGCCCAACGCGCAAACCGCATGGTAAGTACGTCATTGCCTACAACAAAATCACCAAAGACCGCTACCTCCCCACTGGGCCGGAACTCACACAATCCGCTCAACTTTATGACATCAGTGGTGACAAAATGAAACTCCTGCTCGATTTTCCGACCACGGGCGAGCCGCACTATGCTGAAGCCATCCCTGCAAGCCTGGTCACACCGAAATCGGTCAAGATTTTCAAAATCGAAGACAACCACCACCCATATGTCGCCAAAGGCGAGAAAGAAGCCAAGGTTTTCCGTGAAGGCAACAAGGTGCACGTCAACATGACTTCTATCCGCTCACACTTCATGCCAGACAACATCGAAGGCGTGAAACTGGGCGATGAGGTATATTTCCACGTCACAAACCTCGAACAAGACTGGGACGTGCCCCACGGCTTCGCAGTAAAAGGCGCCAACAACGCCGAAATACTCATCATGCCGGGCGAAACCTGTACCCTCAAATGGGTGCCCGACCGTGTTGGCGTATTCCCTATCTATTGCACCGACTTCTGCTCGGCACTTCACCAGGAAATGCAGGGCTATGTCCGAGTGTCTCCACGAGGCTCCTATACTCCGCTCGCATTCAGTACTGGCAATAAAGCCGAGCCAACGGGAGCGACGAAATAGCACAGATTGAGGATTTGTTTATTTGGGGATTTGGTTATTTGTTTTGCCAAAGCATGCGATTATTGCTTCCAGGAGGTAACAGGAATGCCAAGCATGAGTGAAACAAATAACCAAATCCCCAAATAACCAAATCCCCAAATACTCAAATCCACATTCCATGACACTTAGCAAAACAACCCGCGTTCTACTCGGGGTAGCGAGCCTGTCGCTCATTATCACATATTATGTACCGCTGTGGCAAATCCTGCTATGGGCACCGCAATATCCGGAAGGCTTAACCATGAAAATCTGGCATAACAATTTATCGGGCCAGATAGACATTATCAATGGACTCAACCACTATATCGGGATGAAACACATCAGTGTCGAGATGTTCCCGGAGTTCAAATACATCGGGCTACTTCTGGGCTTTTTGGCTGCGGTAGGATTGGCCGCGGCGGTGTTTGGAAGTGGTCGCACTTTGTTCTTTTTCACGCTGTTGTCTTATGTTTATGGTGTGGCGGCAATGTGGGATTTTTGGCGTTGGGGTTACGAATATGGCCACAATCTTGATCCCAAGGCGGCCATCATTGTGCCGGATATGTCGTACCAGCCGCCTTTGATAGGCTATAAAAACCTGCTCAATTTCACCTCGTACTCAGGGCCGGATACAGGGGCTTGGGTTATCATCGGGGTGTGCCTATTAGCCACCGTATTATGGTGGTGGGAATTTTTTAAAAACAGAAAAAAGAAAAAGTTGTCGGGTGCGATGGCGCCTAAAATAGGCGGAATTGCGGCACTTTTTGTCTTGTTGTCCTTTGCCTCCTGCGCCACTGGCCCAGAGCCAATTCGTTACGGGAAAGACAATTGCCACCATTGCAAAATGACTTTGACAGACAAGCGCTTTGGTGCAGAAATCGTGACCAAAAAAGGCAAGGTGTACAAATTCGACGACCTCAATTGTTTGGTCAATTTTCTGAAATCAGGGGAAGTGCCTGCCGACAAAATTGCACAAACGCTGTCAGTAGATTTTAAGAAAACAGGGCAATTCGTGGACGTGAACCAGGCTTTCTTTCTCGAAAACGAAGCCATTAAAAGCCCGATGCGCGCCGATGTTGCTAGCTTTTCTGAGCAAAAAGATTTGGACGCAGTGAAGACCGAAATTGGTGGTGGGAAGGAAATGAATTGGGAGGAGCTAAGGACGAAATTTTGAATTTCCAAGGCTGCTAACAGGAGGAACCATCCCGAATTAATAAAAGTCCCGTCAGGGACATGCTTAGGTGCTGGAGAAAAGTCACCCCAGTTGTTGACCAAAGTCAAGTGCTGCAATCACTTGATTTGCTCGCTTTGAGCGTTGATGAAGCTAAAATTCATTATTATGCTTAAGAAAATCGCTTGGTCGGCATTGGTGCTTTTATTGCTCATCCAATTCATTCGACCCAACCAGACAAACCCGCTGGTTAACGCCAGTCTAGATTTTCAGACTGTAGCGAACCCTCCAGCGGAAGTGCTCACGAGTTTGAAGAACGCCTGCTATAACTGCCATTCGTTTGAAACCAAATATCCCTGGTATACGCAGGTTGCTCCCGTTTCTTGGTGGTTGGCAAACCATATTGAAGAAGGGCGAGCGCACCTGAATTTTTCTGAATTTGACAAACTATCCCCCGAGGATCGTACCGAAGCATTGGGAGAATGTACCGAAGTGCTACAAGAAGGAGAAATGCCCTTGCCCAGTTATACTTGGTTGGGCTTACACCCGGAAGCCAATCTTTCGGAATCCCAACGCAACTATTTGGTACAGTGGTTCAATGCGAACGGTGGAGAAGCGAGTAATTCAGAGGAGCATGAGAAAAATGACAACAATTGAAATTACAGTCAAACCTCGTAGGTTTTTTTAACCTGGGAGGTTTCAAGAAAATTAAAAAATGCTGACAGTGAGACTATTATTCATTTTTTTACTGCTATTGTCGGCATTCCATTTGTCCGCCACGAACCTTCATGTCGGCACGGGTCAATCTTATGCCAACATACAATCTGCGTTGTCAAAAGCCCAAGCCGGCGACACCATTTTTGTTCACGAAGGCATATACGCTGAAGGCAATCTGGCGATTGATAAACGCCTGGCGTTCATCGGTATTGGCTACCCTGTTTTGGACGGTCAGCATAATTGTGAAATCATTACTGTGACCGCTTCTGATGTTTACATCAAGGGCTTTGAAATCCGCAACAGCGGGCAGCTCAGCACCATTGATGTCGCAGGCATCAAAGTCCTTTCTTCCGACAGGGTAGCGGTGGAAGACAACCGAATTCGCGACTGCAACTTCGGCATTTATCTTTCCAATACCAACGATTGCAGGGTGTCGCGCAATGACATTCAAGGCATTATCAAAGAAGAGCAAAACAGTGGCAACGGTATTCACCTTTGGAAAGGTTCGCGTGCTTTGGTAGAAGGAAATTATTTGAAGGGCCACCGAGACGGTATCTATTTTGAGTTTGTTACGGACTCCGAAATCCGTTACAACAACAGCGAGCAGAACCTGCGATATGGTCTGCATTTTATGTTCTCGCACAATGACAATTACCACCACAACACCTTCCATCACAACGGTGCAGGGGTGGCCGTGATGTATTCCCGTCAAGTTCAGATGACGGAGAACGAATTTGGCTACAATTGGGGTGGCAGTGCTTACGGCCTGTTGCTGAAGGACATTTCAGACAGCCATATTTGGAAAAACACCTTCGAGCACAACTCCGCCGCGGTGTATATGGAAGGCGCAAGCCGCATCATACTGGAACAAAACCAGTTCCGTGAAAATGGCTGGGCGCTTCGCGTGCAGGCCAGTTGCGACGCAAATGTGATTCGACAAAACAACTTTTTTGGCAACTCCTTCGACGTGTCCACCAATGGCAGCCTCGTTCTCAACACTTTCGACGGTAACTACTGGGACCGTTATGAAGGCTACGACCTCAACCGCGATGGGGTAGGGGATGTGCCCTTTCGCCCAGTTAGCCTTTACGCTGTGGTGGTGGAAAAAATGCCCTATGGATTGATGCTGATGCGCAGTTTCATGGTATATCTGATGGATAAAGCTGAGAAAATAATTCCCTCGCTGACCCCCGAGCAATTAATGGATGAGAAACCAACAATGAAGCCGCTCGAACTCTAATCCTCCTAGGTTTCCAAAACCTACGAGGATTGAAATCTTCATTTTTTAAACACAATCGTATGAAAATCAACCTTTTTCTTCGCCCTATGCTTGCCATGTTGGTTTTAATTGCATTCGCCTATTGCACCAACACAGCTCCGAATCAAACTGCTTCCAGCGAGGGCGCTGCCCCGCTTGGCGGCGGACAATCTGCCGTGCAAGATGACGTGTCTGCAAAAGACATCGTAAAAGTTGCATCGGGCAGTGCAGATCACACGACCTTGGTGGCAGCCGTGAAAGCCGCAGATCTGGTAAACGTGCTGGCCAATGCAGGTCCCTTCACAGTATTTGCGCCCACCAATGCTGCGTTTGACAAATTGCCGGCGGGCACCGTGGAAGGTTTGCTGAAGCCAGATAAAAAGGAGACCTTGGCGGACATTTTACAATACCATGTGGCTGTTGCGGTGTACAAACCGGAAATGTTTTCTGATGGTCAGGTACTTTCAATGGCCAATGGCGGCAATGTCACCATGGGCGTGAAAGACGGCAAAATCACGGTTAACGGCGCTAATGTGGTGGCTACGGTACCTGCGACCAACGGTATTATTCACGTGATTGATGCGGTATTGTTGCCGAAATAATTCGAAACTTGAATCATCCCGAATTTATAAAAGTCCTGTATCTGTTTACCAAGCGACCAAATTTGAACCACAAAAGACTGAATAGAGCAACTTTTGTGGCCTTTTGTGTCTTTTGTGGTTCAAATTAAGTCGCATTTAGGTAAATAGTACAAATTCCCATTAGAGACTGAATCTCTGGAACGGGCTGAATCCAAAAATTCGGGATGAATCATGTTTCCCGAACTAAGTATTGCTTCATAAAAAACGTGCTCGAATCAACCCTTCTCACTAAATCCTTTGGCAAGCTTAAAGCCCTCGACGGCGTAAGCGTTCGCATGGAAGCCGGCCAGGCAGTTTCGCTCGTCGGCCCCAATGGTTCCGGTAAAACGACCTTCTTGAAATGCCTCCTTGGCCTTGTCGTCCCAGACAATGGTTCGCTGACATTGAATGGCAAAGCTATTCTCGGCACCTGGGATTACCGTCAGCACATCGGTTATATGCCTCAGATAGGGCGTTATCCAGACAATATGCGCGTTGGGCAAGTGTTCGATATGGTGAAAGAAATCCGGCGGGGTACTTTTTCTCAGCTGGATGATGACCTGATGCAGGCCTTCGAAGTCGAAAAATTTGCCCACAAAACCATGCGCACCCTCTCTGGAGGCACGCGCCAAAAAGTGAGCGCCTGCCTCGCATTTCTGTTCAACCCTGATGTGCTGGTGTTGGACGAGCCGACTGCTGGCCTGGACCCTTTGGCCTCAGAAATATTGAAAGAAAAAGTGTTGACTGAAAAGGCGAAAGGCAAACTTGTACTGGTTACATCTCACATTCTCAGCGATTTGGAAGAACTAACCACCGATGTGATATATATCATTGAAGGTAAAGTCCAGTTTTATCAATCCATTGAACAACTAAAATCCCGCACTGGCGAGGACAAACTCAACCGCGCTTTGGCGCAAATCATGAAAGGCAATTGGGACAATTGATTCGATTGTTTCGATTGGGACGATTGATTCGATTGTTACGATTGATTTGATATTCCGGTTGGTTTAAAGGAGAATTAATCGTCTCATTTGTCCCAATCGAAACAATCGTCCCAATCGAAACAATCGTAACAATCGTCCCAATCGTAACAATCGTTCCAATCTTCCCAATCTCCATGCTCCGCATTGTAAAATACGTTCTCTACGACATCCTCCAAAATCGAATAGTCATCGGTTACACGCTGTTCCTTTTGGCGGTGTCGGTAGGATTGTTCAACCTGAGTGGCGACCCGACGAAGGGCCTGGTCAGTTTATTGAATATAGTGCTGATCGTCACCCCTTTGGTGAGCATTGTGTTTGCTACCATCCATTTTTACAACGCTTCAGAGTTCATCGAATTGCTGGCGGCGCAGCCTATTAAGCGGAGTGTGATTGTTTGGAGCGAGTTTTTTGGATTGGCCATTGCCATGCTACTGGCTGTATTGGCAGGTCTTGGTATCCCGGTCATGCTTTTTGCTGCGGGCGCAACGGGATTAACCCTTGTAATTGTAGCGGCGGGGCTTTCGGTGGCCTTTGTATCCATCGCGCTCTTGGCCTCCGTGCTTACCCGCGACAAGGCGAAAGGCATCGGCGTGGCTTTGTTGGTGTGGTTTTATTTTGCGCTATTGTACGATGCGCTCGTGCTGTTCCTCATGTTCAGTTTTGCCGATTACCCCTTAGAAAAAGCAATGGTCGCGGTCATTGCGCTCAACCCCATTGACCTGGCGCGGGTGGTGGTGTTGCTCCAAATGGACATTTCTGCGCTGATGGGTTATACGGGGGCATTGTTCCAGGAGTTTTTGGGTACCGGCTGGGGGATAGGGTTTGCGGTTATCGTGTTGATGTTGTGGGTTTGGGTGCCAATAGCAGTGGCGGTTAGGGTGTTTCGGCGGAAGGATTTGTGAGTGAAACTTTGTAATTTTTCAAAAACCTACGAAGGTTACCCCTCTCGACAACACCACTCCCAAAAATGCCATCACCAGCGCCAACAACAAATTGATGCGGCCCGACCAACGGGCCAAAATCTTAAAATTTCTATTGTCGCTCACCTGCAATTCTTCCAGGGCTTTCTTGCCAAACAGGAAGTCGTGCGTTCCGCTTACCAGCAATATTCCTATGAATATCAGCAGTTTCCAGCTGACTAGCACGCCGTAATCACTCTGGCTAAAAAATGCCCAGGTAAACGGCATTCCCTTTAAGTACATATTCAGCAGGCCGGTGCACAATAAGCCGATGAGTGCAATCCAGCCGTAAAAGCGGAATTTCATGCCTGTCTTGTAGAGTATAGCGATTCGGTCGGGATGCTGTTTAATTTCTGGCAGTATCACCAGCGGAAGAAACAGCATCCCGCCGATCCAGAATGCGGCCAAGACGATGTGGAGGAAAACGGAGGTAAAATACCAGATGCTCATGCTGCAAATCTATCCTTTTCCAAGGCGATTGCTTTGGGGAACAGGATGTTGTTTTCCAGATGAACATGCTGGTGCAGGTCTTGCTCAAATTCATTGAGCTTGGCGAATAACACCTGATAGGAGGTGCAGGCATCTACTGGAGGTGTGTAATTGCTGCTCAAATGGCGAATATCTTCAAGGTTGCCGCCAGCGGATTCGTGCTCCGCTTCCATCATTTGAATGGGGTTTGCGACGGATCCAAAGGCGGGGACGGGCATTGGTTTCCCATCCCGGTCGGCTATCGCCATTTGCTGGATGTAGGGGAAAAGGATACGCTCCTCTTTAAGCATGTGCATTTGAAGTTCTTGCGCAACGGCATCAAAATGCTGGGCAATTTTTACCAGTTCCGGGTGGCGTTCACCGTGAACCCGGGCCACTTTATTGGTCAATTCATATAGCATGGGCAAAGAATCCTCCACATAACGATGGTGATGTTCCACAATGTAATCCGAGAGCGTATCCAAAGGCCATTGCTCGAAATCTTGCTGAAGGGTGTTTGGCTTCAAATCCAATTCATCCAATGCTCGCTGTATAGGTCTCGGATCGAGGCCTTTTTTTTGACAGGCTTCTTCCAGCGGCTTTTTGCCGCCGCAACAATAATCGAGGCCGTATTTTCTGAAAACTTCTGCTTTGCGGTAATCAGCGACTACCATTTCTCCAATCGTAACCGGTTTTTGAGCCAGTGTCAGGTTGACCGTATTTGATTCAAGCGTTGTCATAAATTGTAGATTGATTTGTGATGAGTGTTTGTCCAGAGGATCAATGGTACCACAAAGATAGGGGCTTGTTTTATTTAAGACAAAACACTCTTAAATAAAGCAATGACTTTACCATTATGTGACAGAAGCTTGCCTATCAGAGGAAAAGTAGTGATTAATTCCTATCCATTTCAAAAACCCTCGTGGGTTTCCCGGTCCAGTTATCAGGCATACATTGGTAAAAAACCTTGGAAGTGTTGCAAACCTGAAACTCGTCCACTTCCAGATAGCCAGCCGTTTTTTTCAACCTGAACTTGCGCAATTGCCCACGCAATTCCCATTCGCTTACGGTAAGGCGATCGGTGAATTCCTCCTCGATTGGTGTGATGATCCTGCCGTTGTACACCAGGAAATAATTCCCAATCTTCACCAGGTTCCCTTCTGTGATGGCCAGGCGGCTGTCGGACTCCAGTACCTGGAACAAGCCCAGGTAGTTCTTGTGCTGTATCACGCTGTCTATTAAGGTTTTAACCGAAAAGATCGTAAGGGTGGAAAAGGTCGTTTCGTAGCCTTTAGCCAGGTCATAACCAAACCCGCCCATGATATAGGCCGTATCGTTGTCCATTGTATAACAATGGTTGATACCAGCAAACTGGTCATCCACAAAAGGAGGGAAATAACTCAGCGGTAAGACATAGGTTTTTTTGCCTGCGTAGTCGACCACAATCATGTCGCAGTTGTAAACCGCTTCCGATTCCGGGGCCTTGGCATCCAGAAATTTTCCACCGACAATCACCCTGAAATGGGTTGAGTTAAAAGAAGCTTCCCCGACCATGGGTGGCAGTTTCGTACCTGGGAACTCATAAATCGTGGTGGAATCTGAGTAACAAATAAATTGACTCCAAGCCGGAGTCAGCAGGGTGATGAAAAATAATATGATTAATGGAATGCGCATAAATAGTGGACATTGAAAGAATTAACTTTGGCAGAAGACCTCGTCGGTTTCAATAAATTATGGTGTGTACACAGTTTTTTGACTATTGAATGATATTTTTTTTGACAGGATTAACAGGATGTACAGGATAGATCGGCTTCGCCGACTCCGAAGCAAAGATGCTTTTGGAAGATAATTGCCTCAAAGCAAGGATCGGAGCAAGTCGGCGAAGCCGATCTATACTGTACATCCTGTTAATCCTGTCAAAAAAATTGTCACGACGCTCACTATGGTATTTTATGACATTGTATACGTATCATAGGTCTCAAAAACCTGCGAGGTCTGGACAAAGTTACGGAATCAGTACCAGCACATTTTCAGAAACAGATACCGGGCACTTGATTGAATTGGAAATCAGGCAATAACGATGCGCTTTTTCAATGATTTTGAATGCAATTGCCTCGTCGTCATAATTGGCTACCGTGACAATGGGATTCAGCATCACACCAGTGAATGCATACTTCCCTTCTACCAGTGCGACGGTGCCGCTGGCTTCACATTCCAAGGAAACGGGCTGCATTTTGAACTTGTCGCATAATGCCTGATAAGTGTTGACATAACACCCGGCGATGGCTGCAAGGAAAAAAGTTTCAGGCGACCATACCCCCGCGATACCATTTGGAAAATCTGGTGGAGTGGCGCACTCTATCTGTAAATCCACGTCTACAGCAGTAATATTACTGATCCTGTTTTCGCCTTGAATGGCTTTTACGCGGTAATCGAATTGAACCTCTTTGTTGTCCATCTTAGGTGTTTTTTAATATTTTTACAAAGATGACAAAGAGTAACGCTGTAGTTGGTGACGGTTGTCAGTGTCCATGGAAATAGTCGTCAGGTATTCCCCTAAAATTTAGAGCAGTGGATACCGCAATTCAAGCGGCAAACTATGTTGGGGTTGCATTTGCCTCCATATCACCCCTCTTTGTTCGAGATAATTAAGCACGAACTCAAAGCAGTTTTTGTCTTTGCCCACGAATTCAGGAGGGAACACTCCTTTTTCAGCAAACATTTTATTGGCAATCAGATTTACCGCAGCCGTGCAGGTAAAACCTGTCGTGCGGCTCATGGATGACATCTGGGTTTTATCGTCATAGCGATCCAAAAGGTCGTATTCAATGCGCTTGAATTTTCCACCAACCGTTCCTTCTACAATGACCTTCATAACGGTCAGTTCTTCTTCGGTTTGGCCCAGTTTCCATTCTTTGAACAGGATGGCAGATGAAAATTGGAGCGGAACCACCTCCACGCCATTGACCTTGATCGGTGCCTCCGAAAAGAAGCCACTGTCCTTCAATGCTGTTATTAGTTCTACATGCCCTGGATAGCGCAGTGTTTTTTCTTTCAGGTTTGGAATATGCGGCATAGTAAACAGGAGGCTCCGAAGCCCGTCCGTATTAAAGGCCTCCAGTGTGCCTATTTCATCAAAATCCATCAGTTCGTTTTCGCTCAAGGCTGGTTTGGTGACCACATGTCCGTTTTCTTTCAACCTGGCAGGACGGTGATATTCTTCCACGACATCCACCGGTGAAAAAGGCGCTTTGTATTCGAAGGGTTTTTTCCTGATTTTCGGCAAGCCTCCTACATAACATTCAAAATTGCTTACGTCCATCCGCTGGTCATAGTAACCCAGAATCAGGTTGCTCATGCCGGGGGCAACACCAATGTCGGTGATTACGGTCACGTTTTTCTCCCGGGCGAGTTCGTTCAGTTGCAGCACATCTTCAGGGAAGAACGAAATGTCGGCCACATCCTTTCCACACAGGATAACCTGGCGAAGGGCTTCAAAGCCCATAAAACCCGGAACAGCGGTCACGACCAAATCAAATGGTTGAAGCCACTGGCCATATTGGTCGTATTGCTGCAGGTTTGCATGAACGACCTTAATGGTCTTATTTCTTGCTTGAAGCGCTTCAAGGTTCTGCAAACTTAAATCAAAGGAAGTGACCTCAAAGGCATCTGCCAGGTCAAGGGCCATGGTTCTGCCGACCATGCCGGCGCCAAGAATTGCAATTTTCATGGGGCGAATATCCGGCTATCTTTTGTTTATTCCGCAGCCTGTCATGCTGGTGTCATCCAATCATTTTTCTCTGGTCTTCGTCCCAGAGTTTGTTGAAAAAGCAGCGCAGGCATTGAAAACGTGTTAATCGAATGATTTTGCCTGTGAAAGATCTGATGGGGAGAGCTCGTCATTGCGGCAGGATTGCAAAAAGAGTGCTACGGCAAAGGCCGTAAACAACAAGATTCGGACGTGATTAAAACATTTCATGACATTCTGTATTAGTTGAAATTTGAATGAACCGTTTAAAAAAAAGTGGGGGGTAGGATTTGAGAATGAAGTAGCTTGGTGAACTGAATTTTTACGGCATACCGCCCGTCGGAAACCAATAACTGATCCCGTTGGGTGATTTGCCTACTGAAATGGTGGATAAAATGGAGCGTGAACTCAGGTCAATTATAGAAACGGAGTTGCCAAGGGTGTTGGTTACAAAAGCTTTTTCCCCATGGTTGTCTACTACAACGCCATGTGCGGCGTTGCCCACTTCGAGGGTGTGAACCACGGCGGCAGCGGCTATGTCAATAAAATACACCTTGTTAGAAGCAGGGCGACCGTCGAGCATCCCCTGGTCGCAAACCAGCAGCCATTTGCTGTCGGGTGAAGGGTACATTTGAAGCGGCCCCTGAGCGTCTGAAGGCAGGGCAATCAAACTGCTTTGCCCGTTTTCAAGATCGTAGCGCAATATTTCCTTCGTATCGTACACGCTTCCAAAAACAAATTTTCCGTCTGGCGTGACCGCCGTTTGAACAACCTTGCCGTTGGCAGGAATCTCCGTTATCTGACCGTCGGCGATGTTGATGACAGAAATTTTTTGCCCCCCAAGATGGGCCACGAACAATTTTCCATTGGAACACCGAATGCCATGTGGACCCTCGCCAGTGCCCAGATCGAATGTTTTCACCACCTGAAATGTAGCAGCATCCAGCTGAATGACGCGGTTGGACTCTTTTGCAGTTACGAATGCGTATTTAGAAGCTTCGTCCAGTACGACATGAGCCATGTGCAAGCCTTCTCCCATAGGGATTCGCTTGACAATGCGAAAGGTCTGCGGATCAATGACAATCAGTTGCTCCTCCCCGTGGTGCCCGCCGGGAAGGGCTGTTACCCAAACGGACTTTCCATCAGGTGCAACCTGTACGTTGTGGCAAAGGAGCGGTTCATTGGCAGATAATGCCAGTTTAATAGTGGCCAGATATTTTTCGTTCGCCGCGTCAAGCACGGAAAGTGTCCCGTCTTCTTCGTTTGCAACAAAAACTTTAGGAAGGTTGGGGTCAATACTTTCGTCCTTTTTGCAGGCGAAAAAAACCGCAAAAACCAATGCGAGGACAGATAGAATAGGAAGGATTTTCATATAAATTTCAATTGCTAAATAATCAGTTTCAGGATGACCTCCACCAGCCTGTGGGTCTTATCATACCTGAACAGTTTCTTCTTTCTCTTCCTGCCCATGCGGGCTGGCATTCCGTTTAGATTTTCAATTGGATAAATCCTCAAACTCGTGTACCGTCTTCGAAGGCGATTTGAGCGAACGAGCCCTGGTGACAATAAACCAGGCCAATGGAATCACGCCGCCAAAGAAGAATACCGTGGCCCCTATGCCACGCATCCAGGTCAGGGTTTTGAAGGTGCCTTGGCCGATAAACGCCTCCGAACGGGCATACCAAAGTCCGTTGTCCACAATGGATTTAAATTGGATAGCCCCGGCAGGGAACAGGTCCAATATAACCATCAGCATTAATCCTCCGTTGATAGACCAGAAGGAGAACTTGACCAGTTTTTCACTCCAATTGCTTGAATTGAGCAACAATCTTGAAGCAAATAGCAAGGCAGCAAGCGAAATGTTGCCGTAAACTCCCATCAGTGCAGCGTGCGCATGGTTGACGGTCAGGTAGGACCCGTGTTCAAAATAATTCATGATGGGCAGGTTGATAATGATGCCCATGACACCGGCGCCGAAGAAATTCCAGAAGTTGACAGCCACGAGAAACAAGAAAACTTCAGGGAAGCCAAAATTTCCCAACTGCTTGTGTTCTATTCCATTGATTGCAATGCGGGGCATGTTCTTGAACCGCCATGCTTCCACTGTCAATAGTATCAAGGGGACAAATTGCAGGGTAGAAAAAACAGAGCCCAGCGCCATGGTCGCTACTGGTTTTGCATTCCAATAAAAGTTGTGGGAAATACCCAAAAGGCCTGTGCCAAGGAAAAGAATGGTAGCAAAATACACCACTCTAATTGCAGCCTGGCGACTGACCAAACCCATCAATACCATCAAATAGCTGACAATCACGGTGATAAACACTTCAAAAAACGCCTCCACCCACATGTGAATCACCATCCAGCGCCAAAAATCGGCAATTACAAAATTGGTTTCGGGCTTCCCTACAAATCCGGAAATGAAAAGTAAGGGGATACCCACCACGGAATAAAAGATCCAATTGGGTAGGTTCCAGGGTTCTCTTTTGATAAAGGCGGGTTTGACACCCCGATAAACCACTACGCCCCAAAGAATAAAAATGGCCATCAGCAAACCCTGATATATCCTTCCAAAATCTACGTATTCCCAGCCTTGGTGCCCCAGCAAGTGCCACCAGGAACCAAATATTCCTTTTGGTCCCAGCACCATTCCTGCCAGCGAACCACCAGCCAGCAGGAGGAGCATGACAAATAGAATGTTGACCAGACGCAGCTGTCCGGGAATTTCCTTTTTGGCCAGGATTGGAAGGATGAAAATAGAAGACGCGATCCAGCAAATGGAGATCCAATAAAGCGACAGCATCAGGTGCCAACTCCGGGTAATCGTGACAGGCAGCACCTCTGTAGTGTGAATGCCGAAAAAACCTAAGAAGTTGACAAAATCGTTGATGGTAAATATCCCGCTCAACACTTGCAAGAAGAACAGCAGAATGGCCACCAGGAAGAATTTGTAGGTAGCCCGTTGGGTCTGCGTTGGTTTGAAACTGCTCACCCGCTCCGCCGTCAACAGGTCTTTGCTGGGGGGCTTAAAAAATTTGTTTGAGAGCTGATTATACTGGCCAATAAAATAAAGCACAATGCCACAGGCCAATACAAATGCCAGGAGTCCAAGCACACTCCACAGTATTACCGGCGAAGTTGGCGTGTTGCCAGCCACGGGATCGAATGGCCAATTGTGGGTATAACTAAAATTGGTGCCCGGCCGTTCCGTGACACAAACCCATGCACCCCAGAAAAAGAAAGCCGCCAGATCCGCCGTTTCGTTCCGATCCGAAATGTAATCTTTTGGAGGAAATGTCCCATCGGGATTGTTGTCTATGTAAAGGTCTGTATAATACTTTTTCAGCCGCTCTAAGGCGTAGGTTTGAGCCGCCGACAATATGACAATGTTCTCAGCCTTGTTGTAATTATTCGCCTTCAGTTCCGTTTTGATATTCTCGCCTATGATCTTCATTTCCATGTCGGAAGCCGCTCGGCCTTGTTCTTTTTTAAAGGCTTCGACATAAAATTCATGCATATATACGGTGATCAAATGCAATGCTTCCGCCGTAAAATCAGGGCCTCTTTGTGCCCCGTCGCCAAAGAATGAGCCGAACTCCATCAGCGCGTATTTGTGGAAGACTATTTGCCCTCTTTCAATAGTTGTTTTGTCCATTAAGATTTCACCGGAGGGCGATTTGAATCCGGTCATGGGCGGGGCATCCACATAAGTTTGATAACCAATCAGGCCTACCCCGGCTACGCTGATTATCAAAATGAACAGGAGCGGTTGCCACCAGTTCTTTGTGTTCATTAAGTAGCTGATGTTCTTGGTGGCGCCATCCGTTGAGGGTTCCTGACTCTCTGTTGGTAATGTACCTTTTGTACGCATGATGCGGGAAGGTTTGGAAGTGAAAAGAATATTAAAGAGTATTTTATCTTAAATCAAAACAAAAAAAACCGAAATCGTTCATGCCATCAACCGAAGGCGATTTTGCCGGGTGGATTGGCCCAAATCGGCCAGCGTTGTCGTTTCAAATTCCTCTTTCAAACTTGCTTTGATCGTTTTCCAATAGTTGTGCATCGGGCAGGGTTTTTGCTCGCCGCAACCGGGCAGCCCAAGCAGGCATTTGTCAAAAAAATCGTCTCCTTCCAGTGCCCGGACTACATCAGCCAAAAGAATGTTTTCTGGTTGTATCAGGAAAGCGATACCGCCATTTGGGCCTCGATACGAATGCAAGAAACCTTTTTGGGTCAGGTCTTGAAGTATTTTGGTCAAAAAATGGAACGAGATATCCAGTTCCCCGGCCATTTCGCGGATGCTTACGAATGCACCTTCTTCGCGATGCGCTACCATAAACAACAATGCTCTCAGCCCATATTCCCCTGATTTTGAAATGACCCGCATATCTTTCCTATTTAAGAGTGTTTTGTCTGCAAACGTAAGCGGACTTTTGTTCTAAAAAAATAGGACCGCCAATTATTTGTCGAATTGTCAGATTGCTGGCAATTACTTTTCCTGTTATCGGACATGTTCCCGCCAGCTGATTGTTTTTTTGAGATTCTTGGCACTAATCTGGCACAATTGCCAGGGCAATCTTCATAATCTCTCCAAAAGAGTTTTGCCGCTCTTCTTGAGAAAGTTGTTCACCGGTGATCAGAGAGTCGGAGATCGTGGTTATTGCCAACGCCGACCCACCCAGATATGCAGCATTCAATAGTAGGGCGTATGCCTCCATTTCAATACAAAGCGCACCGATTTTTTGCCATTTTTTCCAATTTTCCTTGTCAAAATGATAAAAAATATCTGAACTCAACATATTCCCTACATGGTATTTTAGGGCCAACGCTTCTGCTTCCTTGGCGGCTTTTTGAAGCAATTGAAAATCCGAAACAGCGGCTATGTGGCCATCTAAGCCGAATTGGTTCGCAAAATTGGAATCAGTAGATGCTGCTTGTGCGATAACGATTTCTCTAACACCAATATGTTCCTGAATCGAACCGGCGGTCCCTATCCTGACCAGGTTTTTTACGCCATATACCTTTATGAGTTCGAAAGAATAAATTGCCATAGAGGGCATCCCCATACCGGTTCCCATGACCGAAACCCTTTTTCCATTGTAATAACCGGTGTAGCCCAGCATATTTCTGACATCATTGAACAGTGTCACATCCGACAAATAATGATCTGCAATGGCTTTTGCCCGCAAGGGGTCGCCGGGTAGAAAAATCGTTTCAGCAATTTCCCCAATTTTTGCCTCGATGTGTGGTGTGCCCATATCGATTATTTAAAGGAGCGTTGGTGCTAAAAGGCAGAACGCCATCAGTTTCTCCTATTATTCCGCGCCGTATTTGGTTTATCCCACTTCATGTTTGGCGGAAACAGATAACTTCCTTGCCAATTTCGCACTGCCATTTTTTTCCTCTTTTAATATGACCAACAGCGCCGCTAAAAACACCAGATTTTTCACGATATACTGACCCACAATCGTAAATCCATATGGAGCCTGCGAAAAGGAAACTTCCGGGAAGAAAAACAGCGGCATAAAAGTGAAAATCATATGTAAAACAGCTGCCTGAGCACCAAATTTGGTAAAACGTCCGCTCAGAAAAATCACTCCAATGCCCACTTCCCAAATGGCCAATAAAATCAAGTTGACAGCATCCGGGATAATGCCAAATGTGAGAATACGGATAGTGTCTTTGGCCAGATTCTCCGCCGGGCTAAGCCCATGGAAAAACTTCAGCATGCCAAACCAAAAAAAATTGATGCCGATAGCCCAGCGCAAAATGCGGGTCGAGTTGGCGTAAAGAAATGAAAGCAGGATTGTAGCGAGATTCATAATAAAGTGGGCGATTAAAAGGTATTTATTCTTCTGCCATCTGGCCTTTTACAAAGCTTGAATAGATGTACACATTGGCATTTGTGCCTTCCAACGCTGTGTAAATCAGGGGCTTTACATCGTCCCATTTCAAGCCGCCAACACCAGTTGCCAGACGTGGGAGGGCGATGTTTTTCAAGTTTTCCTCCTGAACGATTTTCTTTAATTCGCGTAATGCGTGGTTGACATGTTGCAAAGTGGCTCTGCCAGGGTGGCCGCTATGACCACTGGAGGCTTCTTGCGTGAGCAGGTTGATGATCCGTTTGCCTTCGGCACCTGACCAGATCCAAGCTTCTCCGGGAGCGGGGTTAGTCTGGTGACACCAGTGCCGGAAATCTTTGACCATCGAAGGATAATCTTGTCGAAGACTGAGTGCCAAACCGTTGTCAAAGTGATCGTGGGGCGCAACACCATGTGCGATTGCTTGAGCATTGGACAATAGAATGTCTCCGCTGACTTCTTTTATCATAAGATTTTGTTTAAATTTGGTCACAAGGTGTAGCCAAGCGGATCTAAACGCAGATGATTGAAATTGGGGTGAAGGGTGATTTTGATCATCGCCAAAAATCAGCTTCGGGTCTGACCCAGATCATTTTTTTATAGGCTTCGGGCATGAACCTTTGTATTCGAAAAGAGAGACAAGCTCTCAACATCTCATCACCAATAAATTTTATAAGTTATGTCACTCATTAAATGGAGCCCCGAGTCAAGTTTTTTCCCCTCACTTTCCACTTGGATGGATGACTTTTTCCCTGACAACGGTTTCAAACCTGCCGTGAAGGGAATATCGATCCCTGCCGTGAATGTCAAAGAAAGCAAAGAGGCTTTTAAAGTAAATGTAGCAGCTCCCGGCTTTAAGAAAGAAGACTTTGAGTTGGAAGTGAAGAACGGATATCTCACCATCTCAGGCGAGTCGAAGGAGGAAAAGGAAGATAAGGACGAGACATTTACCCGTTGCGAATATTCCTACAACACATTCAGTCGCTCGTTCAGTTTGCCTGAAAACGTCAATGGGGACAATATTTCGGCTCAATATGCCGATGGAGTATTGAAAGTCAATCTTCCCAAGAAAAAAGCCGATGAAAAGCCGGTCAAGCAGATTTCGGTGAAATAGGAAATCAAGAACATTTTTACCTTTAGCGGGTCGCTTTGTGTAGGGCGACCCGCTTTTTTGATTAAACCTCGCAGGTTTTTAAAACCTACGAGGTTTAGATGTTACCCCCCTTCTACAACATGAGTCAAATTCCCGCAACACCCATCCGGCAAATTTTTCTGATTCTGCTCATTGCGGGTATTTTCGGGGTACTGTTTTGGAATCTTCACTTTTTCGTGCCTGCTTTGCTGGGTTCCTACACTTTGTACGTCCTGCTGAGAGGCCCACTGTTTGTATTTACAGATCGTTGGAAATGGCCGAAAAAACTAGCTGCTGCTGTACTTTTACTTTTATCATTTATCATCATCCTTTTGCCCATACAATGGATGTTCGTGATGCTTCAAGGGAGGGTAATTGCTTTGTTCCAGAACGCCGATCAACTCAGGCAGAACGCCGAAACAATCATCAAAAATATTGAAACAAAGTATGAAATCTCGCTGCTTACGCCCGAAATCATGGCCAGCTTCAGCAATTGGGCTGTTGGCGCAGCGCAGGGTTTGGTAGGGGCAACCGTGAATGGTCTCGGGCTGCTGCTGGCAACCTATTTTATCCTCTGGTTTATGCTGACGGAGGGCAAAAAAATGGAACAGTCCTTTTTCAACTGGATGCCCCTCCGGCATGAAAACGTGACGTATGTACGAAAACAGCTCAATGACATGGTTTGGGGTAATGCGCTCGGCATTCCGCTCATGGGTCTGGTGCAGGCGTTTGCGGGGCTGTTGATTTATTGGTTGCTGGACGTGCCAGATATCTGGATGTGGTTCGCCATCACCTTCGTAGCAGGTATGATGCCCTTGTTGGGTGTTGCACTGGCTTTCGTACCGCTTTCACTTATCTTTTTGGGGCAAGGTGCTGAAGGCAAGGCGCTGTTGATTTTTCTGTATGGATTTTTCGTTATGGGCTCCGTGGACAATATTGCCCGGATGTGGCTGATGAAAAAAATTACCCACACCCACCCGCTCATTACCCTTTTTGGGGTTGTAGTAGGCCTACAACTGTTCGGGTTTATCGGGTTTGTTTTTGGACCTATTTTGATCTCGTTATTTATATTGCTGTTGCATATTTACCATAAGGAGTTTCATCAGAAGGCTTAAAAAATGGCTGCAATTTCAATTTGAAATCACAGCCAAATTAAAGCAGGAAGATTGAAAGTTTATTAAAGCCTTTATTTGCGCAATCCAGAGAAATAGACCTGAATACCAAGCGAAAGGGCGATTTGATTGGTTTTGGTTGTTGTAGTGGTTTTTACGCCAGCAACGTCAAGGTCGAATTTGCTTCGGGCATAATTGTATTTCACCAAGGCTTCCAGACCGATAGCGTCATTTGAAAAAATTGTGAACCCTGGGCCTGCTCCAAAGGCGAGGATATTGGTGTTGATATTTTGGTCACTGCCACCTAAATTCGAATTTCATAATTCGTTTGTTTAGTGAAAATGATAGAACAAAACTCCGTATTGACAGACTTGGCCAAAATGATGGAAGTCAGTAGAATGGCTGATTTCTGACATACTCATTTTCCCGTATTTCCTGTTTGCTGTATCTTTTCTCCCAGTACCAGCAAGGGCAACGTAATGGCTGCCGCTACACGCTGGGTTTCGCTCTGGTTAAACAGGTTGGACAAAAAAGAATGATGGTGCGGAATCATGGCCACCATATCTGCCGAACTGCGGGCGGCTTCATACAAGATGCCCTTGTCCACGGCATTTTCGTTTTCATAGGAGTAGCCGTGCCGAATTCCGCTGAGCAGCGTTTCAAGCTGGCGTTTAGCGGCTGACAGGCCTCCTTTCGGTACCAATTCAGGTGTTTTTTTCAAATCAAACAAGGTGAAGACTTCTATGTACGAATCAAAGGCAAGAGCTAAATCCCGAAGGACTTGAAGTGTGTTCGAGTTTGGGACAGCATGATCATCAAACGGGAACAGAATTTTCTTCATCGGATGGAAAACCACGCCACGCGATACCACGAGCAGGGGTAGTTTGCCGCGTCGGATGGTGGAAGCGGTCACGCTGCCATATAATGCGTTGGCAACTGCATTTTGCCCATGCATACCCATCACTACCAGATCAGCCTTTTCGGCTTGAAAAACTTCGTCCAAATCGCTTGGCAGGTCCCATGACCGCACAACACAGTCTATTTCGACAGAATAGCTATTGGCTAAATCATCTTTGAGTTCTTGAAGCCTGCGCTCGAAACCCGCTGCCATCTCGTCCACAAAAATATTGGGAAAGACTGCAGGCAAATCCGTCGCCGGAACCGGGTAGTTGAAATGATGGAACAGTACCAACCGGGCATTGGTAGCCTTGGCGAGCGCAGCGGCATATAACACTGAAGTGGTCGCACTAGCGGAGAAATCGGTGCAAGCGATAATTGTATTCATGGTGTTTAAGTATAGATGGTTGATATACCGGAACAAAAGTGCAGGATGTCAGCACGGAAGATGATGATATGCGTCAGTATGAGACTGGATACTTATCAGCATGTAGGTTGTCTGAAGTTAAAAATCATTACCAGATCGCCGGATGCATCACTAGCCGGAATAAAATAACGAGACAGAAAGATTAACTTTGCTGTTGGTATTGATGCCAATATATATGCAAACTCCGGTCAAAATATTCGTCGTGTATGCCCATGAGGACAAGTCAGTTCGCGACAAATTATTGCGTCAATTACGGCCACTTGCCGATAGTGGGGAGCTGGCTCTATGGAGTGACCATGAAATCAAACCTGGCGAGGTTTGGGAGGATGAAATTCGCCTCCGGCTTACTCAATCTGAAATCATCTTGTTGATTGTCAGCGACGATTTTTTTGCATCCGACTACATTCGGCAGGTGGAACTACACACCGCCCTGGATCTCCATGACAGAGGAGCGACCCAACTGTTGCCTGTCATTGCCCGACACTGCGGTTGGGCCGACCTGCCGACTTTAAGTCGCCTACAAGTGTTGCCGCCAGAAGGGCGTCCTGTCCTGTCAAAAGAATGGGATAGTCCCGATGAGCCCTACCTGAAAATTTACGAAGGGGTGAAAGCCACTGTGCGTGACGTACAGCGTCGGAAGCAAATGGCAGCGCTAGCGTTGGATACCCCGCCAATTGCCCAGCCGATATATTCGTCGAAGCGCACCAACCGGAAGTGGTGGTTGATGGCTCTTGCCCTCCTACTGGTTTTCACTATCTGGATGGTGAAATATTTAGCTTCTGAACATAAATCACCTGAAAATGCCATAATGGATCACTTACCAAAGGACTCTTCTGAAGTCCATCAAAAGCAGGTGGAAACAAAAGACCCTGCATCCAGCGTGTCGCTTTTAAAAGACAATGAAAGCAGTAAAACACCTGTCGGTCAGGTGAAAGAACTTCCCGAGGGACAAAATAAAACGCCCGAACGATCATCCAAACCTATTTTACCGCGGATCGATTCACCTAAAAACAATTCGGTTACTATTCCACTTTCACCGCTCTATGACCAGAAACTAGAAACAGTGGAAGGGATGACGAGGATCATTAAAGGAAGGCAGCAGAGCTTTCTAAATTTGAACGGTCAATGGATCGGTAAGTGGTTCGACGACGCTGAAAATTTTCACGATGGCGTTGCATTCGTTAAACTAAAGGGTCGACATTATTGGATTGACAAAACTGGTAATTGTGTGAAAGGATGCAATTGAAAATCAAACAGTTACTCTTAATTTCAGACACCTATGCGCTACTCCTTACTGTTGCTCGTTTTTTGGGCGGGGCTGCTCTCTGCTCAAATTCAGGAAAAGCGAGTCGCCCTCGTCATTGGCAACTCCAACTATGCCAATAACTTGCTAATCAACCCCGCCAACGATGCGCGCGATATGGCAGCGGTACTCCGTCGGGCAGGGTTTTCCGTTGTCGAAAAGTACGATCAGAATTTCACGAATTTCAACAACGCGGTTACAGATTTTACCCGCAGTTTCAAAGACAGCAATACAGTGGCTTTGTTTTACTACGCCGGCCATGGTGTGCAGGATAACAGCGAAAATTATCTGGTACCCATTGATGCCGACAGTCTTGTCGAAGATGAAATCACCTATCGCTGCGTTCCGTTGGAGCGGATCACTGCCAAAATGAAGGGAGCGAATAATTACATGAACATCATCATTTTGGATGCCTGTCGCAACTTTCAGATCCAGATGAAAGGGCGTACGATTCAATGGGGGCTGGCACAGTTTGAAGACAATTTGTCCGAATCGCTCATTGCATACGCCACCGCACCGGGCCGCACCGCGCTTGATCAAAGCGATAGAGCCAACGGTCTTTTTACGGAAAATCTCCTGAAGCATATCTTAACTCCCGGCCTGGAAATCAGCGAGATTTTTTTTGAAGTGCGTAAAGATGTCAAGCGGCAATCCAATAACAAACAGGTTCCGAGCCTGGTCAACAACCTCACCCGGAAATTTTACTTCTTTGGGGTCCCGACGCTGGAACAGCCTCAAGCAGCACCAATAGATACAGATAAGGATGGAGTGCCGGATGCCAGCGACCGATGTCCATACGATTTTGGTCAGGTGGGTTTACAAGGTTGTCCCGACAGCGACCACGATGGCGTGATAAATATGCTGGATAAATGCCCTCAGGTATTCGGGTCTTTGTCCAATCAGGGTTGCCCGGATGAAAATCGAGGGCCAAAAAAGTCATCAGGTTGGGAAAGTTGTATCGGCGTTAGTTATTCCCGGTTTGGGATGAACGACGAAACGGGCGCCTATCTTAAGTCTGTTTCCTATAGTGGCTACCAGGTTTACTATACTCTGGTGAATAAAATTGGCGGCTTTGTTTCACTAGGTGGGTATTCAGGGGGGTACGATCTTTCCACCAGCTCTGACTATACTATTCCAATGCATGTAGTAGGGGCTCTAGGGCCGGGTATCCGGATTCTCAATACCTCTTCCGATGTCAATGTCTGTGCTTTTGCGGGTCTCATGCTGTTTGGCTCTGGTACTGATAAAGGCGAGGAGACATTTGGGCATAGAACAAATTATATTGGATATGAGTTTTTACTAACGGGCAGCATACATAAAGTGGGGTTAAAAGCCGGGTTTATAACCGGGTTTGAGAAGATTAAGGGTTTTACCGTGGGCATGCATTATTGTTTTTGAAGAACCGGATTGTTCTTCTTCCACATTACAGCAATTTCAAATGTCAATAGCCCTTTGGATACTGAAAACCCTGCTTTTGGTCTTGGGCGTTTTCGCCCTTGTGCCAGGCATAGCATTGATTATAGACCCTTCCGGAAAACTTGTCCAGTTCCCTGAAGGTTCGCTTGCCTGGTCGCCATTTCCCGATTATTTGATTCCAGGCATTTTACTAACGGTGTTCATTGGCCTGCTCCCCTTGGCAGCATGGTTTGCATTGTGGAAAAAACCGGCGAATGCTTTTTTGACGCGGATTAACCCGTTCCCAACAAAGCATTGGGCATGGACATTGGCCCTGATAAGTGGTCTGGGATTGATGGTCTGGATTCTTGTGCAAATGACGATGGTGCCTTATTTCTTTCTGTAGCCACTGATGTTGGGTTGGGGTGCAGCGATCGTTCTGCTCTGTTTGGTTCCAGGGGTGCGGGCGTTTTATGAGAAGCGTTTGTGATTCAAGTATCATTCATCATGATGAGCATAGTCATCTTTGACTAGGTAGGCTGAAATGGAACTTTGCATCAAAATATCACACTATGAATTCGAAATTGTTTTTCCCAATCCTGCTTCTGCTAGGCGGATTTTTGTTCTTTCAGGCATGCAAATCATCCAAAAACACTGGTGCAGCTGACAGCAGCTATACCTGTCCGATGCACCCTGAAATAAAGGGCAAAAAGGGCGACTCCTGTTCAAAATGCCGAATGCAGCTCACCGAATCCACGGCTCCGGCTGTTTTCTGTTGCCCTGTCCACAAGGAATGCACCAGTAAAATGAGCGGAAAATGTCCGAAGTGCGGCATCCCGATGGAGCAACCTGTCCAGCCGCATTCTTGCCCGATGCACCCTGACCAGAAAGGTAAAAAAGGTGAACGCTGCCCGAAATGTCGCATGGAATTGGAGGTGCCTAAGCCGGGGAAGGGGGTTGGGCGTTAATTTAAACACATAGTCTTTCTTTTTAACCACAAAAGGCACATAAGTAGGAACACATAATTAGTATTTTAACCACATAAGGCACAAAAGGGCACAAAAGGTTGTCTATTAACCACATAAGGCACAAAAGGACACAAAAGCTTGTCTATTAACCACATAAGGCACAAAAGGACACAAAAGCTTGTCTATTAATCTTATGTGTCCTTTTGTGCCTTTTGTGGTTAATATAAACTAATTGAGGTGGTGTACTTAAGGACCTCAGCAAAATTATTTTTAGCTAACCACAGAGGCGCGGAGCGTTTGAAAATTAACACTCTGCGCCTCTGCAGTTTATTTTGCCCGCTTACTTAAGGATACACAAGCGTTAATATCATAACCCTTATGTGTCCTTTTGTGCCTTTTGTGTTTAAAAAAAGACAAGATATGTGTTTAACCCCTAAATACTAGGCAACCTTTCCGACACCTTCTGCCAGAACACATCGTCCAGCAGCCGGGCGCTGCCAATGAGGGCGGCGTGTTCGCTGTGCTTGGAAACCACCACTTTGGTCTTCACTCCCGCTTTATCCAAACCCTCCCTGAATGCACCCCCGAACAGCGGCAGCGCATGAGCTATGTTCCCGCCGATAATTAAAACCTCCGCACCGAATTTTTGCAGCGGAACCGCCAGGCAGTCCGCCAGATTTTGGCCAAATTGCAAGAAAAGGCTTCGGGCGATGGCATCATCGGTGTTCGTTTTTTCGATCAACTCCTTTACGCCGGGGAGTGTTGCACCCGTCTTTTTTTGATATTCGCCTATAAACCAGCGCGTTGAAAAATAGTCGTCTGCAATACCGTCTTTGAAAGGCAAATGCCAGAGACAGCCCTCTTTTGGCACCTCCTTGCCTGCCACCACAGGCACGCCGTCTTCCGTGAAAGCCGAACCAAAACCTGTTCCCAGCGTGATGGCCACGATTTTATGAAATCCTTGTCCCTCCCCTGTCCAAGCCTCTCCGACAGCGAAGGACGTAGCATCGTTCAAAAACCGCATGGGCAGCTCTTTTTTGGTGCTCAGCAGGGGATTCAAAGCACCGGGTATGTGGAGACCGTACAGGTTTTTGAACTTGTGCTCCATCTTCGAGATGCCGTTTAGGTAATCGAAAGGCCCCGGAATGGCAAAACCGATGCCTGCCAACTGTGATTCCGAAATCTTGGAAAGCGTGTCGTTCAGGGCTTTTGCCCAGCTTTGGAGGATGGTCGCAGCGGGGGTATTGTGATCGTAGGTTGCCCGCGAGAGGGTTTCAATCACTAGTTCGCCTTCCAGGATTTTTACGACAGCACAGGTGATGTGGGTGCCGCCGATGTCAGTGCCGATGGAGAGGGGGTATTGCATGGTGGGTGGAATATTCGCTCGGCAAGTTACGCGCCCTTTAGGCGACTTACAAAATCATTTATGACGCTAGCGCAAGGCTCTGCCTTGTGATTGTTATTTGCGTCGGCTATGCCGGTATGCGGCAAACCTTTGCCCCGACAGGGGTGCTTTTAGCAAGGTATTGATACGGGTTTGTCGGCACAGCCGACGGGAATACGCGACACAAGGCAAAAGCCTTGAGCCAGCGGGGATTTCATGTTTATTGCTTTTCGGTCGGCATTCAATTCATTCCAGAATAAAATCAAAGTTGTCAAATTTTCGCACATACACACTTGTTCTGGCAAAGTGAAAAGCCCTTTCCTACTCATATCCAGAGTATCTAGCCTCGTTCGCCATTCATTATCCTTCAAAATATAGTTGTTTCTAATTTCCCATTCTTTTATTACTTCTTCAAAAATTTTAGTTTCGGGTGCTGTCTCAAATTGGAGTTGTTTCAAAGTAGACTCTGCGTTTTCTTTTTCTAATACTGCTATTTTTTGCTGCTTCACCGCCCACCAAGCTGCCCCAACCGCCAACAACAACATCCCCAGCAACACCGCAATGGCCCCATTCCGTACTCGAATATTCCGCCGAAAAACCAGAATCTCTTCATCGTTCAAATCCTCCGGATTCACGCCCCGCAGCCGAGAGGCGAGGGCATTGATTTCATGGCGGTATTTTGGGTGCTGCAAATCCGTGTCCGTCGAGGTTTTCGCCCAGCGCAAGTCCAAGTACAGGGGGACAGAAGACAAATGTTGGCGCAGCAGTGCGGGCAAGGCGGTGGTCTCAACCCAATGGATGCCGTTCGTGCCGTCAATCGCGATCTCGTCGTTAATCAGGCAAATTAGTAGGCGGTCTGTGCGTTGGAGTTCGCCACACCAGATTTCCAGTTCTTGGCCGCACCATGACGATTCGGCGGCGGCTTTTTCAGCCAAAAAAATAAGATACTCCGACTGCTCCAACCCCTCTCGGATGAGTTTCGGTAGGCTGATGTCCGGTTTCATGTGCTTTTCGTCCCGGAAAATTTTCATCGGGCGAGCGAGCGTTGGCTTTGCATAGCGTTTCAGCGCGGTTTCCAAGGCCACCGCGTGCCGTCGGCCATTTTCGGAGTGTCGGTAGGAGATGAAGGCTTTGTATTTCAATAATTGAGTTCTGAAAAATTTATATCTTGGTGTAGTGAAATATTATTAGCAATAAAAATTGAACACTATTTGGTTTGTTTTTTTTCAATTTCAACGTTTGGATGTACGATGTGCGACGCTTAGGAAGCATTTTCGTACATCCTTTGTTGGTGGCGTTTTGTTCATATACTACTTTTTAGATGCCCCAAGTATTGTAAGGCTCAATTGTCAAATTTGAATTGTAAAACTTTTCTTCCCCAGTAACTTCTCTGCCAACCCATGAAGGAATGGAAAAAATTTCATCTTCACTTGTCAATTCAATTTCAGCTACAATAAGTCCACTGTTCTCGCCTAAAAATTCGTCAACTTCCCAAATTTTATTTTCAAATATTATTTTGTACCTGATTTTTGAAAGTTCAGAAATTGAAAAATTGTCTAACAATTCCTTTGCGTCATCAAGAGGGATTTCATACTCATACTCAGGTCGTGTAGCACCAACGGACAGTCCTTTTATTGTCAAAAAGCCACTCGTTGTTGTAAGTCTTACCCTAATTGTTTTTTGGGGTTCTATCAACAAATAACCTTGTCTATATAGTTGCCCAGGGGGTTTGTCAAGTTTTTTCCACTTATGGTGGTCAACTAAATATTTTCTTTCTATTTCTTGTCCCATAATAAGGATTTTCTAAAATTGTGTCAACAATGGATTGAGTGTTGGCTATGGAGGGTATTTGAAGTGCAAATGTTCAACTTAGTCCTACTTATTAATAGAGGCAAAAATGCTGAATTAGTCACAAAAACCCAGCTTTCGCCAATATTTTTTCAGTGACGGCATTTTATTTTTTTAAGTTTGCTTTTAATGTTGATACCCACTCTCTAATTATTTTCTTAATTTCTAAATTGTCTCTATATGGTTTATAAAGGTCTTTAATAAAATCAAATGGAATTTGTGTTAATGAATCATGTTTTAAAATCAAACATTCCTTTAATTGATGGTGCATAATTCCAAGTTCATAAGCAACATTAGGACTGTATTCATTTTTTTCTTCAGGTTTATCAAATAATGCAATTCCATATCTACAACAGTAAAGCGCGGCAATTGGATTATAAACATTCCTAGTTATGTTCCATTCTGGTTGGTCGGCCCTTACACAGTTAAACCCGTATTCCATCAGGTTGTCACGAATTAATTCAAAAAGCATTTCATTTTCCGGTCGGAATTTCATCATTAAAAAAACATTCCTATGAAATGGAAATATACTTAAACGCTTTAGGATTTCCTTTTTATAACCGATTATTGGTTTTGTAAGTAAATGATTTTCAATATTACTTAACTCTAAATATTCTATTTTTTCTTCATTATATTTGGTCAACAGTTGCTCAATTAATCTCTCAAAATCAGTAATATTAGAGTTGTTAATAATTATTTCGTCATAGTCTTGCGAGTATCTTAAATAGTCTTCCCATGCAAAAGTTTGTCTTTTTATTCTAAAATTTATTTTGTCCTCCGTATATCCTGCCGCTTCAAGTCTTTTAACAACTTGTGGAATGTCAGTATAGATATAAACATTTACAATTCTTACTTCTGGAAAATCGTTGCGTAATTGTTCCGTCAGTGCTTTATTTCGTACAATAATGAAGGTGTTTGAAAAATAGTTACTTGCTTCTTCTATTTTAGATTTGAAGAAACCGTATTCTTCAATTTTCTGTCCTTCACCATAAGAGTAAGAATAAAAATCATCTGATTTCTTGAATTCTTTAAATTGTTCTTTTTCAATGAATTCTAAGTCCAAATGGTAATCAACAGATTTTTCTTCGTCTCTTAATCCCCTTGTTGTGTATTTAGAAAGTACTGTAACAAAACGGGAATTAATCGATTTCCTGTTAATGTAATTTATCATATCGGACTTTCCTGTTCCTGATGCTCCATCAATTATGAATAGATTTTTTGTCATATTATATATCTGTCATTTTACTGTGATGTGTTTCAGGGTGCTTTCCACTTCCGTCCTTTTTGGCAAGGTGCTAGGAAGTGGCAGTTTATTTCGGTAGTATCCTCAATATTGGATGGCTTTTATCTGAGCTGAACTCAAATAGTTTTCTTGATTTTAAAAAACCCTGTAATTTTGGAAAATTGAAATCTCGGTAATCCACCGGTGTATAGGTTCGAAGGTAAGAACCTACAGCTGCAATCCTCGCCCAACCATCGGAACCTGCTACACTTCGGACCGCCTTGATTAGATAATCATCAACCTTCTCATTGCTCAAATTCTCTTTGCTTGCCTCAATTGGACTAATGGTTGCTGGTATAATTATGGTTTTATCTGGCATTTTACTTCTCGTAGCAATACTTTTCTTTGGTTCTTTTTCTTTATCCGCGAGAGAAGTAGTTATAAGATTGCTAATGTTTATACTGAGTTGTCTTGAAAATTTTTGCCTAAAATCTGGTATACCATTGTAAGACTCCGTTAGCCCCTCTAACCTCATTTTCTCCTTGAAGGTTTTCAAAGTTGTAAATTGGATCAGGTCAATTTTGTCTGGCTCAACTGGCGATTGAGAAAAGTATAACATTACAGGTTTTTTAAATTCAACAAATTGTTCGATCTCTTCTGCGGTACCACTAACTGCAATGCCTGTATTTGTACCGATTCTTGTCCAAAATACTCCAACTAACACATCACAATCTTTTACCAATTGTTTATTGATAATTGCTTGCGGTCTGTCACCCATAAGTGGGGCAGAATGAGTTTCCCACTTCACAGGCATCAAAACCACCTTGCTAATAGCGGCATTAATAGCATTCCATTCATTTATTATCTCAGGAATAACATCACGTTCATCACCTACATCTCCTGGAGAGGCAATTAGGACTCTAAAAACTTTTGCATCAAAAGCCATATTATTATAATATTATTTGTTAAATCGCCACCAACGTGAGCATGCCTGCCGTGCCGCCCGCGAGGGCGGTTTTGCGCGTGGGTAAAATCGGGCGGCATGGACAGGCATGCATTGTTCACAGCATTTGTTATTAGTCGACATCGCATCGTTGTCTACTGCCATTTGTCACCAGTTCGGATTCTCTGTCAAACCAATGTAGAGTCGGTACTTACAAGCAAACTGCTCAATACCGCTTAATCTTATTCTCACTTTTTGATTTGTCCACTCAACAGAACCCACATCAAATACGCCAAATTTATCCATTTCAATTTTGGTGGGTTCACCCAGTAAATCAGTCAGTTTGTCTTTTAGCAACAAAAATTTCTCATTCCCTTCATAGTCAAAACCTAACCAATCCTCAATTTCTGAAAATGGTTTTGAGTTTTTTACAAATATCCATTTCATAACACCTGCATGACAAGTGTAGTCATCAAGAATTTGATGTTTTCCCAAAAACCAATCTGTTCTGTCACCACTATCTTTACGCTGTTCTGCAAATGTCTCTAATTTGGCAAACGGTGTCAGCCAAGGAATCAGAATTTTTGTGTCCTCAAATAAAATGCCCTTTTGCAAGTTCTCCCACATTTGGTTGCGTTTCACTTCTTTGTCATTTGAGTAGGGGAAAACAAATGAAGTGTCAAACGCTTTTTGTCGTTGAGTTGGAAATAATTTTTCTTTTATATTTTGGAGAATTCTCAAATTTAAATTCTTCTGTTTGTTACAAATTCTGTGTCCAATAGAGTTGCAGGCAACAGTTTGATTGCCACCAACCGAGAAGCTCAAATTTTTCGGGGCGGCTGCCCCCCTCAAATCTTATCTCGCCAAATTTTCCACTTTCAGCCATGCGAAAACCAGAATCCTCATTATTTATCTGTCAAAATCGAAGTGGAAATCTTCTGGGGCGGCTGCCCCGCGTGAATCTTATTTCTGCCAAGTTTCCAACTATCCGTCGAGCCAAATCCTCTATCCTTATTATTATTTCTATGTAACTACTTAGCACCCAAAGGGTGCGACATATAAATCAGCGGTGCTGCAGACAGCACGAAGTTCATTGAAAACATTGAGTTGATGCTTACGACAAGTACTGATGAAGCCTTGTATACGGGCGTAC
>JBJXGZ010000126.1:0-68306 GCA_046160625.1 Saprospiraceae bacterium | reverse complement strand
CAAAAACTTAAAGACTTATGTCAATACCAAAGGAGCCGCGGCAACTGATGATCAACCTAATGTATCTGGTGTTGACCGCGCTGCTGGCACTTAACGTGTCAGCCGAGGTAATGAATGCTTTCTTCTCTTTGGACACGGGCTTGAAAAACAGCCGCGATATTGTTGAGAAAAACAATGGCTCTCTGACGGCAGCCATTGAAAAAGCAGCTGTAGACTATCCCAGCCCTCAAGGGGAAGAATACAAGAATCGGGCAATTAAATCCAATCAAATTGTCAATGAATTCGTGACCTATATTCAAGGTATCCGCGACAACCTTTTTGCGAAGGCTGGTGGCGAAAACCCTAAGGTTCCAGGTCAACCAAGAGACATTCGCAACAAAGACATCACTACCAAGATGTTTGTGAATGATGGCTTGGGCAAGGAAATCGAAGCGAAAATTATAGCACTTCGTACCGAATTAACAGGGATTGTTGATGCAGACCCCATCACAGTCGCTTCTTTGCCAATAAATGTCGAGGCCCTGCCTCCTGGCACGAAAGCCAAAAACTGGTCAGAATTCAAATTCAAGCAAATGCCTGTTGCCGCGGTTTTCCCATTGTTGGGCAAAATTCAAAGCGATGCCAAAAACTCTTCAACTGCTGTTTTGAACTATTGTGCTACCAAAGTTCAGGGCACGGATTTGAAGTTCGACAAGTTTATTCCAGGTGTTGCACCAAAGAAGAACTATGTCATTCTTGGCGAAGAATTTGAAGCGGAGGTTTTCTTGAGTGCGTTTAGTTCTAAAACCGACAACGTTAGCATTAACGTGAATGGTAATAATGTTGCACTTAAAGATGGAATTGGCACCTATAAAACTAAGCCTAGTAATGTAGGCGAACAGAAGTATAACGTGACGATTAACATCCGGAACCCAACAACAGGTACAACCGAGAGCGTAAAAAAGGAATTCTCCTACGAAGTAGGCCAACGTTCCATTGCAGTCCAATTGGACAAAATGAACGTTTTTTATATCGGTGTTGAAAACCCCATCTCCGTCTCGGCTGCTGGTGTTTCTTCCAACGATGTAAAAGTTTCGGCTTCTGGCGTGAACGTTTCTAACAAAGGTGGCGGCCATCATATTATCACGGCTACTACCCCTGGAGAAGCAATCCTTACAGTGTCCGCCCCAGGAGTTTCGCAGCGGTTTACCTACCGTGTCAAGCGTATTCCCGACCCAACCCCGCTGCTTGGTGCCAAACACCGTAGCAAAGCGATGGCAAATGGCGAGTTCAAAGCACAAGGTGGTATCGCTACCGTTTTGGAAAACTTTGACTTTGACGCAAAATGCGATGTTGCGGGCTTCGAAGTCACTTACTTGCCTAAGCGTCAGGATCCGATCTCTAAGCAGAATTCTGGTGCCCGTTGGAATGGAGATGTACAAGAGTGGATCTCCAAAGCCAAGCCAGGCGATGCCTACTTCTTTGATGACATCAAGTGCAAATGCCCAGGCGACGCCGCTGCGCGTAACCTTGGTGGTCTTGCATTCAAAATTCGTTGATTTAAAGTTATGTGGTCTGGATGATTTAGATGGCTTGTATCTTTTTCAATCCATTTAAACCATCTAGACCATATTGAACTTCCTTTACAAAACATACTATTTTAACTGTAATCAAACCCATCGCGAGTCATGCAAACATTTATGAAACTGACTTGCCTTTGCTTCCTCCTCCTGCTTGGCGGGACGACGACGCTGTTGGCACAGGATCCTGAAGAAATCGAAACCACAGGCACTGAAGAGGAAGCACCGCTGGTGGAAGACCCAGCCGATGCCCCTATTGATGAAGTGGTTAAAAAAGAAATCGTGAGCGAGCGCAGGATTTTGAAATACCCGATCCTCCGCGAAAGCGACGTTTTCTGGGAAAAACGCATCTGGCGTATTATTGACGTGCGTGAGAAAATGAATCTCCCGTTCGCTTATCCGGAGGACCCTTTCTTTAAGATCCTTTCGGATGCTGCCACCAAAGGTGATTTGCCTGTGTACAGTACCGATGAAGAGGGCGCAAAGTTCAAAAAACGCCTCAGCACCGACGATGTACTTTCGATGCTCTCGAAGGCCGACACCGTGGTGACTTTTGACCCGGAAACGTACGAAGAGAAAGTTCAAATCGTGCGCAACGACATCAACTGGGAAGACGTGAAGCGATTCCGTCTCAAAGAGGTGTGGTTTTTCGATAAGCAGGCCTCCATTTTGCGTGTGCGCATCCTCGGCATCGCGCCAATGATTGACGTTCGCGACAACGAAGGCAACTTCCGCTTCGAGAAGCCTATGTTTTGGGTCTATTACCCACATGCTCGCGAAATGTTCGCAAAGCACAATTACTTTGCGCTCGGCGGTAACACCAGTGCTCAACTTACTTGGGACGACGTGTTTGAAAAACGCCTTTTCGCCTCGTACATTTACAAAGAGTCTAACGTGTACGACCGCAAAATTGACGAATACCTTCAAGGGGTAGATTTGCTCATGGAATCAGAGAAAATCAAGAACGAGCTTTTCAACTGGGAACATGACCTCTGGCAATACTAATCTTTCCAGAAGAAATTTGATTTAATAAAACGGGTTTCGATGCATCGCATCGAAACCCGTTTTGTTTTCCCCTGGAAATGAATTTTGCTTTATTTGATCACCAATTGCTTTAGTGCAAACTGTTTGTAGGGATGTAAAACTTGTACAAGGTAGATTCCTTTTGGAAGATTGTTGAGATGCACAAATTGTTGGCTTACAACATTTTTCTGCTGAAAAACAATCTTACCCAAAAGGTCCAGGACCTGCAGATCAGCAGAAGATTCTGATTCGGGTAATTGAATATTGAAACCTTCACCGGAGGTAGGATTTGGATAAATTGCCCACTGTTCAAATTCCGCAGGAGATTCGTCAATCCCCACCATTGCGCATGCAAGTGATTCGAGCAATGTCGTGGCATTCACCCAGAAAGTGTCAATGAAAGGCTGCCATTGGGCTTGATCGTAGAGATCCGTATGGCCTGCACCGGGTACGGTAAGGAGATTGTTCCACAACCCTACCGTTTCTGCATGTGCATGAACGAGGCTGCTGCCTTCCAGAAATGCGATGTTGGCCGCAAGTCCGTAGGTATATGGTACGGTAGCGTCGGCTGTGCCGTGAATGCTGACCAGGGGCGACTCTGTGCTGTCTACCCAGAAGCTGCGATAAAGCCCGCCTGACATATTCACGATAGCTTTTGAGTGAGAAGGGTAGGTTTTGTTAGAAACCGTTCCACTAATCCCCTCAAGTCCGCCATTGGCGGTTACGAGTGTTTGCAGGAAGCTGGGTATTTGATCGTCTGCATCTAAAAATCCCGCGTGCAAGGCAGTAACGGCACCAGCAGAATATCCGCCGATGAAAATATTGGCTGCATCGGCGCGGAAAAGGTTGGCTGTGGCAGCGTCTTCGCGGAAGTACCGCACTGCAGCCTTCATGTCGCCGGTTGCTTTTATCGCCGTATCAAAAATTTTAGTAGAGTCAGGTATTCCCAATACAAGAAAGGGAAAAAGACGGTATTGGATGGAAACGGCCACGTAGCCTTTTTTGGCAAGCAGTTCGCACCAACGCTGCATCATGGTTTTGTCTCCAAGGATGAAACTTCCTCCGTGGGCAAGGATTACCACTGGGCGAGCGGAGAGGTTGTCGCCCATTGGTTCGTATACATCCATGGAAAGGTTGATGTTTTGTCCGAGGTGGCTGACTGTGGGGGCATATACAACTGTGGATTTTTTGACGCTTGCGAAAACGTCATCAAGGTAGCGGGAGCCGTCGCAACCAGGGTTTTGTGCTGGAAGCAAAGCGGAACAGAAGAGCGAAAAGAAGAGCGATTTAAGTAGTGTTTTTTTCATGATTAAGCCATGTTTAGGTTACAGAGTGTAGGACACAGAAAAAAAGAGGGGTGAAGTTACAGATATGATTCTTTTGAAATCAAACATCTGCAAATTCACCCCCTTTATGGATGTTTTAATACGAAATAACTGCTTGTTCTATGCCATCTCTTTTTCAGATGCGAAGGTGGCAGCCAAAAATTCCCGATTCATACGGGCAATGTTGCTGACCGAAATTTCCTTGGGGCATTCGGCTTCGCATGCTTGCACGTTGGAGCATTTGCCAAAACCTTCTTTGTCCATTTGTGCCACCATACTCAACACACGTTGTTGGCGTTCTACCTGGCCTTGAGGCAGCAGGGCAAGATGGCTGATTTTGGCGGAGGTAAAGAGCATGGCCGAAGCGTTAGGGCAGGCAGCAACGCAAGCACCGCAGCCGATGCAGGCAGCAGCGTCAAATGCATGCGATGCTTGTTCTTTTTCAACGGGGATGGAATTGGCATCCTGTGCCTGGCCTGTGTTTATGCTCACATAACCTCCGCTTTGGATAATCCGGTCGAAAGAGGAGCGGTCTACCACGAGGTCCTTGATGACCGGGAAAGCCTTGGCGCGAAATGGCTCTATCACGATGGTATCGCCATCATGGTAGTGTCGCATGTGTACCTGGCATGTAGTAGTACCCTTCATAGGGCCGTGAGGTCGACCGTCAATTATGAGCGAACAGGTACCGCAAATGCCTTCCCTGCAATCATGCTCAAAGGCTACGGGTTCTTCGCGGCGGGCCACAAGTTGCTCGTTGAGCACGTCGAGCATTTCCAGGAACGACATATCGGGGTTCACGTCGGGGAGTTCGTAGTTAACAAATTCTCCTTTGTATTTGCCGCCTTGTCGCCAGATTTTGAGTGTGAGTTTCATCTATATTATTGATTTTCCTGACCCGACTTTACGGGTTTGATTCGAGTAAATGTTTATCTGAACAACTCAGATTTCCAGCCCTGCAAAGAGGGTTATCGTATTGAATTTCAATGGTGAGCCTTTGCCAAAGGCTAAAATGCCGAAGTCATCGCGAATACCCAAAAGAATCCGGCTTCTGCCTTCTTCCCCGAGTCGAATGCCAAAACCGCAACTTGGCCCCAGGTAGGTTCTTTGGATTAGTTTGGTGGAATTCACTACCGCACCTCCATCTTGAAATTCTTGATGCAGCAAGTAATTTCCAAAAATGCCACCTTCAAAATACCACTTCTTCTTTTTATCCAATTGCCACACAAACGGCATCACGCGCAGGGTTAAGTATTCAAAGGTTTCTTTCTGAGTTTCGTTTTTGCGTTTGAACGAGCCGTATGATGCCCCCAAAGACCAGGCGTTGCCTTTTGAGTTAGTCAACCAATAACCGAGTCCGATGGCGAAACCAGGTTTTGCCTTTAGTCCTTCACCGCCTTCGCCCAACATGCCGATGGGCATTCCCAAAAATATATGCGCCGCACGTTCCTGCGCAAACATGCCCGTGCTAAAAAATAAGAACAAGAGGACTAATCGGTTCATTTTTCAATTTTTTCAATTGTGGAGCAATTGTCAATCAGCAAATTGCCATTCTTATTTTCAGCACCGGGAGCGTAGTAGGCCATTAAATCCAACTCATCAAAATCAGCCAGCGTTGGCTTCAACACAAATTCATAACGCATCCATTTTGAATGGCTCACTGGTTGGCTTTCAGCAAGGAGTTCTTCTTCTTTGGTTTTGGTGTTGTAGCCCCAGATCTTCAAAACGGTAGGGTTATTGAATTTTTTCAGTTCAGAATTTTCATTTAATGGCGATTGTAGTGTATTTGACCTGGAAAGGAAAAGATTAAAGGAGTATGCCGAATCTTTCTGCAAAACCCCTTCTAGTTTTTGCCCTATTCCTTCCCAAGTGTTGTTTTCCCGGACTACCAACCCCAAATAGGAGTTTCCATCTTGCGCTGGTAAATCTACCCCAAAAAAACCTGGCTGAATATCTGGAGGGGTTTGATCCGTAGCACCCAAGTTTATCCAGCCCCTGGGCACTTTGCTTGGGCTGGGTTCATCAGACTCGAAACTTGGATTTTCAAGCTTGATTAATCCTTGCCCGCGCATTTCCCCGAGAGGAAAAGAAAGGAGCAGAAAAAGCGCGACACAGGTTTTCATGGCTTGTGATTTTTGTAATTTTTTTTTGGGTTTTTTTGGGTTTTGATTTCGATCGTTTCTGATTTGCAACCAATGTTACGGTGCTTCTAAATCAATGTTCTTTACTTTTTCAGCATTATCATAAATGAACGTAATCCCAATGGAATAATCATCACCGAAAGTCGGGTGCGAACTAGTCGGATCGCCATAAGCCGCTTTTACTTCGGTTTTGGTGCTGCCGATACCAATGTTTTTTTGCGTTTTCCCGTCAAAAGGAGACGACAATCTAATTCGGCCAATTTTCATTTGTGGATCGAAAGTGGCGTTAGGGGTTGGTTCGCTATAAACCGCTGCACCTTTGGATGTGTAGACGATGAAATGTGTATAAATCCCGTTAGCAGAGGAATTACTGAGAAAAGGTGTGCCAAAAAAATCGATTGCAACTTGCATTGCATCGCCGATCCTTACTTCCTTAATCCCTTCCCCAGGCAGGATTGCATGTGTAGCCAACGGCGGCTCAGGGGTGGTGCCCTCGTCTTTTTTGCAGCCGGTGATGGCTAGTGTAGCCAGTAAAAGGCTGATAGATAAGTGTTTGAATGTCATTGTTGAAAAAGTTTAAAATGATTAAATGATTAGTCGATTTTACCACTCTTGTTTGACGTGGCAAGGATTATTCGTAGCTTCGTTGCGCAACCTTTACCTCCTCGTACTCCAATTTTTCCTTGTGCAATGCCGCTTTTGTGTCTTCGCCTTTCCATTCCCATGCCGCCACGTACATAAAATTCTTGTCGTCGCGCTTTGCCTCACCTTTTTCGGTTTGGTGCTCCTCCCGGAAATGGCCGCCACAACTTTCCTCTCGGGCCAGTGCGTCTTGGCACATCAGTTCGCCCAGCTCAATTAAATCCGCCACACGCCAAGCTTTCTCTAGTTCGGGGTTGAAATCATCCGTGCGGCCCGGTACAAAAAGATCGCTCCAAAACTCCTTCCGCAGGTTTTGAATTTCGCCAATGGCTTGTTTTAAGCCGGGGGCATTCCGTGCCATTCCACATTTGTCCCACATGATATGTCCCAGACGACGGTGGAAACTCTCCGCACTTTGCTTCCCACCGATGTTCATCAGTTGCTGGATTCGATCATTTACCTGCCGCTCTACATGGTCAAACTCCGGTTGATCGGTAGAGATTGTACCAGTGCTGATTTCTTTTGAAAGATAAGAACCGATGGTGTACGGCAGCACGAAATAGCCGTCGGCCAATCCCTGCATCAATGCCGAGGCACCGAGGCGATTGGCCCCGTGATCACTGAAATTGGCTTCGCCACAGGCGTAAAGGCCTGGAATGGTAGTCATTAACTCGTAGTCTACCCACAAGCCGCCCATCGTATAGTGCACGGCAGGGTAGATGCGCATAGGGGTTTCATATGGATTGTCGCCGGTGATTTTTTGGTACATCTCGAAGAGGTTGCCATAGGCTGCTTCCACGGCGGCTTTCCCTTTTCGCTTGATGGCATCAGCAAAGTCGAGGTAGACAGCCAGGCCACTTTTGCCCACGCCCAAACCTTCATCGCAAGCGATCTTGGCAGCGCGGCTGGCGATGTCTCTTGGCACAAGGTTGCCAAAGGCAGGGTAACGGCGTTCGAGGTAATAATCGCGGTCTGCCTCTGGGATTTGCCGAGGGTCGGTCAAACGGTCTTTCGCAGATTTCGGCACCCACACGCGCCCGTCGTTGCGCAACGATTCGGACATCAAGGTCAGCTTTGATTGGTATTCGCCAGAAACCGGGATACAGGTCGGGTGTATCTGGGTGTAGCAAGGGTTGCCAAAAAACGCCCCACGGCGATGCGCGCGCCAGGCTGCTGTCGTGTTGCACATCATGGCGTTGGTGCTCAGATAAAACACGTTGCCATAGCCGCCAGTACAAATTACTACGGCGTGTGCAGCGTGGCGCTCCACCTTGCCGGTCAATAAATTGCGCACAATGATGCCCCGGCATTTGCCGTCAATAGTCACCACATCGAGCATTTCATGGCGGTTGTACAATTTCACTGTGCCCAATGCGACTTGTCGGCTGAGGGCCTGATAAGCCCCGATAAGGAGTTGTTGGCCGGTTTGGCCGCGCGCATAGAAAGTACGCGAAACCTGTGTGCCGCCAAAGGAGCGGTTGTCCAAAAGTCCGCCATATTCGCGGGCAAATGGTACTCCCTGTGCTACACACTGGTCAATGATTCCCGAACTTACCTCGGCCAAACGGTGCACATTGGCTTCGCGGGCGCGGAAGTCGCCGCCTTTAATGGTATCATAGAAGAGCCGGTAAACCGAATCGCCGTCGTTGCGGTAGTTTTTGGCGGCGTTGATACCGCCTTGAGCAGCAATGGAGTGTGCGCGACGCGGGCTGTCATGAAAAGTGAATGCTTTCACGTTGTACCCCAATTCTCCAAGGGAGGCTGCGGCAGATGCGCCTGCCAAGCCTGTTCCGACCACGATCACGTCAATCTTTCGCTTATTGTTAGGTGCCACGAGGGCCACATGTCCTTTGTATTCCTCCCACTTTTCCGACATTTTGCCAGCAGGGATTTTAGAATCGAGTATTGAGCCAGAGGCCATAGAAATGTTGATTTTTTTACCCGCCGAAGCGCCGCCGATGGTGGTGCGAAGGAGGGGTGAGTAGGTGGTGATTTGGTGATTTGAGGAATTGGTTATTCGGTTATCTGAGTAGGTGGTGATTTGGTTATTTAAACTCACTTTGAGAAATAAGAAAGGATTGGGATCAATGCAAACCCCAAGGAGATACCAATGCTATATAGATACCCAATGCCTTTGATAATCGGCGTGTATTTATGGTGCGCAAGCCCCAGCGTCTGAAACGAGGACCAGAACCCATGCCACAGATGGAATCCAACAACAACCATGCACACGACATAGAAAATGACATAGTATATGTTCTGGAATGCTTCCGCAACGGGTAGATAAAGGTTTTGAACCGGATGGTCATAGGCTGCTACTTCAGCAGGAGGCAATACGCCCATCTTCATTTGAAGCCAAAACTGCCATAGATGCAAGATCAAAAAGATAAAAATTACGATCCCCAGCCAAGCCATGTTTCGCGCCGAACGCTCTGAACCACGCGTATGGCTCACTGCATACCGCTCGGAGCCGCGTGACGTTCGGTTGGATAACCATAACCTGAGGCCTTGCACTGTATGGAGCAAGATAAACGCATATAGCGTGTACGAGATGAGCATGATGACCGGATTGTGGGTCATAAAAAAGGCGTAGGTGTTGAAAGCCTCGCCGCCGTCATCCTTTAGCAACTGCAAATTGCCCAATAGGTGAACAACCAAAAACAACATGAGGAAAATCCCCGTCAAAGACATAATGACCTTTTGGCCAATGGACGAGGATAAGAATTTAGCGAGCCAATTCATTGGTTATATTTATGAAGTGATGAAGTGATGGAGTCATAAAGTGATGGAGCGATGTGCGCTGTTTGTAGGGACAAAACTACCGCTAGTTGTGAGGAGCATGAATTTTCATTTGAAAATTCGTGCAAATATTGCCAAATTTAGAAGGGATAAAAATTCGTACACTTGTATTTAATAAAATGGCTAACATTGCTGCGTTAAATTAATGATTCACACTAGTTTTACCGGTGTTTTCTCAATAACTGGTGTATAACCAAACCTTTCTCTCTATGAAGAAATTATTAACCATCCTTTGTTTAGTTTTTGCCCTTTTGCTGGTTCAAAACGACACATTTGCCCAACCAAACCAATCTATTGCTTTCCGTACCCTTTGGAACAACTACATTAACCCGTCACCTGCCTGGGAGGATTGGCAAGATGTGTTTGACGATGCCATAGATCGTGGCGTGGAGGTTTCCTATGGCCGACGTCTGCACAAAGGCACTTGGCTGATGGTACCCGCTAAAATCGGAGCGGTTACTTACCGCAATGCCATCAGCAACGGCCTTATTGCCAACCTTGACCTGCTCATCCACAACAATCTGTGTAGCCGGAACTCTTTCATTAATCCCAATGTACATCTTGGTATGGGTACTACCTGGGATTTTGATCTGGAGGAATTTGACTGGAACATTCCGGTTGGTGCTGGCCTCAATCTCCGTCTCATGCCCAATCTATATCTAAACGCCCAGACGCAATATCGATTCTCCATCGAGGACCGCCCGGGTTGGCAGCATGGACTAGGGCTTGTCTTTTATTTTGGAGAGCCAGACCGCGACGGCGACGGAATATCTGACAATGAGGACAAATGCCCCGATGTGGCTGGCCTCGCCAACCTTATGGGTTGTCCTGACCGCGACGGCGACGGTATTGCTGACGACGATGACAAATGTCCCGATGTGGCTGGCCTCGCCAATCTTATGGGTTGTCCTGACCGAGATGGCGACGGTATCGCTGATGGCGATGACAAATGCCCCGACTTGAAAGGCCCCGCCGCCACACAGGGTTGCCCTGATCGTGACAGTGACGGTATTATGGATGCCGACGACGAATGCCCTGATGTGAAAGGTATCGCAGCCATGAAAGGCTGCCCCGATACCGATGGCGATGGCATCACCGATGCAAGCGATAAATGCCCACGTGAAGCCGGCCCTGCTGCTACCATGGGCTGCCCTGACCGCGATGGAGACGGCATTACGGACAAAGACGACAAATGCCCCGGCGATAAAGGCCCTGCTGCTACCATGGGTTGCCCTGACCGCGACGGCGATGGTGTGGCGGACAAAGACGACGCTTGCCCTGATAAGCGCGGCGACTCTGCACACAAAGGCTGCCCTGACACGGATGGCGATGGTATTTTCGACGACACCGACCGTTGCCCTGAAAAGCCTGGGATCGCTGCGTTGCGTGGTTGTCCTGAAATCAAAAAAGAGGACAAAGCAAAACTCGAGCGCGCCATTAAGCTGGTGCAATTTGAAACCGGCAAGGCGGTACTTCTGCAAAAATCATACGCCGTGCTCGACGAAGTGGTATCGGTAATGAACACCTACTCGGAGTACAGCCTCAACATCGGTGGCCATACAGACAATGTTGGCGACGACTATATGAATCAAAACTTGTCCGAGCGTCGCGCTAAGGCTTGCTATGATTACCTCGTGAGCAAAGGCGTTGCTGCTGCACGTATGGCTTCTGCCGGGTATGGCGAAACCAAACCTGTAGCCGACAACAAAACCGCTGCTGGCCGAGAGCAAAACCGTCGTGTGGAGTTTGAGTTGTATGTGAAGTAATATCCTCTGCGCGATATTCTTACCACATAAGATTGAAATAATAACCGCCCGTTGTGCTTTTTGCGCGGCGGGCGGTTGTGTTTGGATATATCAAACCAATCCAGTCAACATTTTGTACAACCATTCCAAACCAATTCCACTGATAAGAAGCCGCTCTTTTTTGTGGCCGGTCAGTTGCTGCGTCCAGTTGGTGAAGCCCCCATCCGCGATTTCAACATCAAGACCAAGAGGATTTGGAATAACGATTTTGAACTGTAATCCTTGATAGTAAACCTGTTCAGTTTGGGTTGAATCCTGAGTTTCGAGTGTCCAACCTGGATCGGTTTGTTGTAAAAACGAGTGCACGGATTGGAACATTCGGTTTTCGCCAGGCCCTTTGAGGTTTTTCAGGCGAATTTTGACAGATGTCGCGCCTATATTTTCTTCAAAATAGGTTTTGTAAAACTGGATTTGTTGTTTCAAACAGTCTTTCTCAAAGTTGAAACTTCCCGTGTCACGCCCGGCAGAAGTCAAACCCAAAATACTGAAATGTGTGCTGAATCCCGGTAGGTTTGGAATTTCCTGAGCACGCACATGCCGATGTAAAGTGCTGAAATGGAGCGGTTTTGTTGGAAAACCATCCGCTTTTCGCCTAGTCGCGCTTTCCAAAGCCAGCACATTGGTAGCGTCCGCTACCACTTCTGTGCTGCGAAGAGCGCTGACGATTTTGTCCTGATGCGCCGTTGCAACCACCGAGCAGGTGCCGAGCGGACTAAGGGGGGAGAGCTGGAGCGGCTCAAACCCGAAGGCTTGCGCAGCTTTCAGCCAATGCAAGGAAAATTCTGAGAATCCCACGGCATCTACCCCTGCTGGTTTCACAAAGCGGTTGCGCTGATAGTTTTGAAGTAATTCGCCGGGGGAAATCTGGGACGATTTTCGACTAAAAACTGATAGTAAAAGTGAATTGAGGTCGGAGGCGGAAAGCCGTTCGCTGAGCACATCCACCAGATTTGGGATTCCAGTTTTGTCCGAGATCCGCTTGAGTAAAAGTTCGTTCATAATCAGGCATTTTAAGCGGCAACGAATCCTAATTCACAAAAATTCCCTGAATCACTTACCGATTTTCCGAATTATCTTTTCTATCCGAGCCCTTTTGCTGTCTTTTTCGATTTCGCCCAGACGCTCTGTTAATGTCCTGATGAATGCAGATTTCTGCTTTGCAAGTATTGCAGGCGCGGCATTTTCGGCATACATGGGCAATTGATTGGTGGGGCATTTGGTCAGCTGTTCTAGCAACAAAGCGAAGCAATCATCAGCGTACTTTTTCTGCTCCATTAGCTGAATCAAAATCCCTAAAGCATGATCGCGGGTAATGACCGAACCTGAATCCGCTACTGCAATAATTTGAGGTAAAATGGCATAAATTTCGTGCGGGGCAACTTTTGTCACGGTATCTAATGCCGTCATTGCGCCCCATGCCAAGCGGTTGTTTTTGTTGTCCAAAAGTTTGGCAAAAGCTGAAATATGCGGGGCAATAAGGATTGGTTTCAAAGCCCCGATTTCGTACAGCACCTTGATGCAATCGCTTTGAATGTCCTTGCTTTTGTTGCTTAGGTTTTCGATCAGTTCGGAAATAGCATGGGTATCAGCCACTGCAACAATTGCTTTTGCAAGTTCTTGATTGGGAACTTCGTCACGTCTGCCAAGTGCGGAAGAGATTTTTGAAAATATGGACATCTTTATGATTTTCAGTGATTACATCAATAGATAACGATAAGCCACCGCCCCACAAATTCCTCCCAGAATCGGGGCTACAACGGGGATCCAGGCATAGCCCCAATCTGAGCCGCCTTTGCCGGGAATAGGCAGTAAAGCATGCACGATTCGGGGTCCTAAATCTCGCGCGGGATTGATGGCATAGCCTGTGGTGCCGCCCAGTGAATGGCCAATGGCGAGCACCAGCGCACCGATCACGAGCGGGTTTAGCCCTTCGGCAAAACGGTTTGCGCCCAAAGCAGACAGCCCAAACAACAACACAAATGTGCCGATGAATTCGCTGATAAAATTGCCCGTCGTATGGCGGATTGCCGGTGCGGTGCAGAATACGGCGAGTTTCGCCCCAGCGTCTTCGGTGCGTGCCCAATGTGGCAAATAATGCAGGTATACCAGTCCTGCACCAAGCATTGCCCCAAGCATTTGTCCGGCCAGATAAATTGGCAATGTGCTGGGTGTGAACAAGTTCGACCATTGCCCCGTGGCGGCCAACGCGAGGCTAACGGCAGGGTTCAGGTGTGCACCACTCACATGGCCAACTGCATACACTGCGAACACGACGGCCAAGCCCCAGCCTATGGTGATGACGAGCCAGCCTGAGTTTTCATTTTTTGTGCCGCGCAGTAGAACACCTGCTACGACCCCGTTGCCGAGCAAGATGAGAAGGGCAGTTCCGAGGAATTCAGCAAGAAAGACGTTCATGTTTAGTGGTGATTTGTTTAGTTGGTGATGTGTTTTTTGGGTGATTCATTTATTTAGCTGCAATTCAAACCTTTTTAGCGCTTTGCAGAAAGGAATCCAAGAGCGCAACATACTCTTCTGTTCTCGCTCTTTGTTCTGTTTCCGACCAAGTCAATGTTTTACCCATCCATTTTGCAATCACGGGCGCGGCTTGCTTGGCAGCTTCCCAATCCAGGAATTCTAGTCGGATACGGCGAGCAAGAAAATCCCGAATAGTCAAGGCCATTTCTTCACGTACGGCGTACACGATTTCGGCTTTCAGAAATGGAAAATTGGGCAGAATGCGTTCGGCCAATTCGGGGTTTTCTGCGGCTAAAGCCGCTGGTACTTTTGCCAGTCCGCCATATTTCGAGGCCAAATGCTGACAAATGTCTTCATCAAAACCGTATTCAGCGCGAATTTTCTTCCATAAATCCTTTTCAAAGCCTGCGGCGCCAGCCAAAGCTTGGTCTTCTGTCTGACACCGATTGGTTACATCCAATTCTTGGCATACCGCGTCTACAGCGTCGCGGGCCATCAGGCGATAGGTTGTCCATTTTCCACCTAACAGACTGAAAAGGCCGGAGATTCGGTCTCGTTCTACTTCGTGATCGCGGAGGAGTGATTTTGTTTGGTGAGTTGGTGAATTGGTGATTGGTGACTGGTGGATTGGTGATGGGGGAACGGGTTTATTTTGCATGCTCATCCCAGCATTTGGGGGTGGGTCGGGTTGGATTAGGGGGCGGATTCCTCCAAAACCCGCTTTGACCTGCTCCTTTTCAATTTTTTTGAAAACAAAAGGCTGCAGCGTTTCGAGTAAAAAATCCACTTCGTCGGCCTCCAGCACAGGTTCTTTTTCCAAGTCAAAATAAGGTTCGTCGGTAGTCCCTAATAGCAAACTGCCTTCGAAAGGCAGGACAAAAACCATACGCCCATCGCGGGTTTTTGGGATGAGCATGGCCTTGTCGCTATTGAAGACCGACTGAGGCAAAACGAGGTGAACACCTTTTGATGCGCGGATGCGGGGTATAAGATCAGTGTTTGCCATTAGCCGAATCGAATCAGCAAATGGGCCGGTACAATTCAGAAACAGCCTTGCCTTGATCTCAATGGCTTGGTTGTTTTCAACTTGATTTTTTACAATCGCAGCCACCAATTGTCCTTTGTCACGCTTTCGAAACCCAGTTACTTCCACATGATTGGCAACTACTGCCCCCGCCTCGGCAGCACTTTGAATGAGCGCGAGGCAATAGCGGGCATCGTCCATTTGGCCGTCGTAATACAGTACTGCGCTGTGAATATTTGGCGAAAGGCCGGGCATCATTTCCAGGGCTTCTCTTTTGTTGAGCCAGCGACTGGGAGGAAATCTATTTGCCGCTTGGTTGTCAAGTATTTGAAATCGGCGATTTGAAAACCAGTCGTAAAGCTTAAGTCCAATTGAAATGTACAAGCCTTCCCACCAACTAAAAACTGGTGTGATCAGGCCAAGTGGGTGGGCTAGATGCGGCGCATTTTGCAGCACGATTCGCCGTTCAGCGAGGCCGTGGCGCACCTGGCGGAGCTGGGCAAAGTCAAATTTTTTAAACGCTTGTTCGAGATAGCGCACACCACCATGCACAAGTTTGGTACTGCGGCTAGAGGTTTCGGCGGCGAAATCAGTCTTCTCGACAAGCGCGACTTTCAGACCCCTCAAAGCAGCATCCAGCGCACAGCCCGCACCACTTGCCCCACCCCCGATAATGCAGAGATCAAACGCTTCACTAGAGAGGCGGTCGAGATTTTCGGTGCGGTTCATCATGGCGGGAAGATATTTTATAAGTGCTGCTGCCAGCGCCAGGCATCTTCAAGTGCTTCCTGGAGAGAGCGTTTGGTTTGCCAACCCAGCAAGTCGCGCGATTTTTTCACGTCAGCCCATACGGCCACCACATCGCCTTCTCTTCGCGGGCCAATAGAGTAGGGTAGGGGTTTGCCGCTCACTTTTTCAAAGGTTTTTACAAGTTCCAGCACCGTATTCCCTTGTCCGGTACCAAGATTAAAGGTGTTGTAAAAATTTGAGTCTGTTTTGTCCAGCGAATATTGGAGCGCTGCCACATGCGCTTCTGCTAGATCCATTATATGAATAAAGTCTCGGATACAGGTGCCGTCGGGGGTTGGGTAGTCGCCGCCAAAAATTGTCAGCGACTCGCGCAGCCCAGCAGCTGTTTGGGTCACAAAAGGCACTAAATTGCTTGGCACACCACGCGGCAATTCGCCGATAAGCCCCGAAGGATGTGCACCGATGGGGTTGAAGTAGCGCAATGAAAGGCTTTTCAAGGGTTTGACAGCAGACACATCGCGTAGCATCTCTTCACCCACCTGCTTAGTATTTCCGTAAACAGATGCTGCGGGTTTGATGGGTGTTTGTTCTGTCACTGGTGAGGTGTCCGGCTCGCCATACACGGTACATGAAGAAGAAAAAATGAGGTTTGATATGCCCTCGGCAAGCATGGCGTCCACTAAAGTTAGCAAAGAACCAAGGTTGTTTCGATAGTAAGCCAAAGGCTCCTGCATGGATTCACCCACTGCCTTGAATGCTGCAAAATGGATGACCCCACTGATTTTTTCATCGCGCAGGATTTGCCGCATTGCAGGGTAATTGTTGCAATCCAATACATGGCAGGGCACTTCACGACCCAATATTTTTTTCAATCCGGCCAACACTGATGGCTCGGAATTGGAAAAATCGTCCACGATAACGGGGTTGAAGCCCGCTTCGACGAGCGACACAACGGTGTGTGAACCGATAAAGCCCGCGCCGCCTGTCACCAGGATATTTTTTGTCATTGGGTCATTAGTCATTGCGTCATTTTGTTTACCCCATCGGTGATTTTTACTTCCCACATTCGAAGTTCACGGCCCCACTTTTCGCGATATTTCCGGGCGATGTAAGTCTGAAATCCTTCCACGGCTTCCTTTTTCAACAGATTAATGGTGCAGCCGCCGAATCCGCCGCCAACCATCCGTGCGCCAAAAAAACTAAGGCTGTCGGGCGTATGGTCAACGAGGAAATCGAGTTCCGGGCAGCTGACCTGATATTCGTTTTTCAAACCCTCGTGACTGGCGTACAACAACGAGCCAATGGCTGGGAAGCCATTCTCTTTCAATGCATTGCAAGCAGATTCCACCCGCTGGTTCTCTTCCACGATGTATTTGCAGCGTTGAAAAACTACTTCGCGCAGAAGGCTTTTTTCTGACCTCAACATATTCATATCCACATCTCGGAGGCTATATACATTAGGGTAAATCCTTTGCAAATGTCGCACCCCTTCTTCGCATTCTTGTCGGCGGGTGTTGTATTCTGAGTCCACGAGCTGGTGCTTCACGCCTGTGTCGCAGAGCAAAATGGCGGTTTCCTGCACCTGTAACGGGATATATTCGTGCTGAAGGCTGCGACAATCAAGTTTTAAGGCACATCCTGCTCTCCCCATGAGTGAGGCAAACATGTCCATGATGCCGCAATTCATGCCCACAAAATTGTTCTCGGCACGCTGGGCTAAACGCGCGAGATCGGGGCGGGAAATGCCAAGTTGATAGAGTTCGTTTAACGCAAACAACATTCCGCTTTCTATTGCCGCCGAACTGGAAAGCCCGGCGCCGACAGGGATATCGCCACTAAAAACGAGGTTCGCGCCGAGGATCTGTTGGCCATCCCGAAGCAATTCAGAAAAGCAGCCGAGCAGGTAATTGGGCCAGCCGAGGGACGATTTTTCCAGGTTTTTCAGATCGCCTTGAAATTCTTCTCCCAAGTCAAGTGCTTGAAAATGAAGCCGTTGATCATCCCTAGGTGATACTGCAAACCAAACGGCTCGGTCTATGGCGGCAGGCAGCACAAAGCCTTCATTGTAGTCGGTATGTTCGCCAATAAGGTTGATGCGCCCCGGAGCGCGGACGATGATGGCCGGGGTTTCGCCGAATTTGCGGCGGAAGGCTTGTATGACGGATTCGGGAAATATCATTTAGATAGCAAAGGACGGTGGCTTGCCTGGATTGTCATATAAAAACAAGCGGGGATTTCTCGCTGAAGGCGAAAAATCCCCGTATTGGACATCATTTTAAGTTGCAATTTCAATTTGGCTATAAAAGCTCCGTCCTAGGGCCTGATCAGTAGGACGGGTAATCATTCCTTAATTCACTTTCACCACTTTCAAAGCTTTAGAAACCTGCCCCTTCTGTTCAATTCGGGCGAAGTAAACACCCCTGATCAGGCTGCCTCCAATCACTGCTTGTCCCGTCCCTCCGGCAAGCTCGAGCGTTTGAACAATGCGTCCTGATAGGTCAAACACCTTCAGAATGCTTTGCGCTTCAACGTTTTCGTATGTTACTACCGTCGTTCCATTAAAAGGGTTTGGCATGGCCGAAAGCGAGCTCATTTGCTCCACATTAGCTGTGCCAAGCGGCTGGTCCAGCACGTTGAACTGGTCGAAAGCCGCTTCATAGGTGTCGAGTAACATGCCGTTAGGGTTATCAAAGCAAACTACGCGGATGCTCATCGTGCTGCTGAGCGGCACAAAATCCGTCACGTCAAACGCCATCAGTTGCCAGTCAAAGTTGTCGCCCCTGCGCTTCCAAGCGAGTTTTTCCTGTGTACCGTTGCTGACATATACTTTGATGGAATCCACAAATTGCTGGGCAACATTAGCGGCAAGGCAAAATACCTGCGCTGAAACACGTGGGTTCAAGTAACCACTCAAATCCATAATTGGAGAGGTGAGGATAGTGGTGCCACTTTCCACATCGTCCGCATCAATGTCAGCTGAAGAGTTTCCTGTGACGTAGCAAGAAAAACCCACATCGCCGATAACGTCCTCCCCCGGTGACAGTGCAAAACCATTAAAAATCACTTCGAGCGGGGCATCGGTGCGTTCCCATGTTCCTTCCGCAGAGCTTCCGCTTTCCTGCCATCCATAGTCGAACACAAAGTCGTCTTGATAACCTTTTTCCAGTTCAAGCACGATTTGTTGGTTGGCATTCACAACCTGGTTTACCACTTTGTATCGGTAACCCCATGCCCCGGCCACAATGTCATACAGCCCGCCCACTACATTGGGAATGCTAAATTGCCCGGTGGCGTCTGTGGTTATTTCATACGAAGCATCTGGCGAAATGATGGACACAAACGCATTTGGGATAGGGGCCGCATTGCCCGACTGCTGCACCAGTCCTCCAATTGTGTAACTGGCAGCGGCTGTCAATGCCACATCAAGCATGACCACTTCGCCAGAGATCAAATTGACGGAGGCAAATTCGGGTTGATAGCCAAATTTGGTCACGAATACCTGCACCATGCCGGCCTGAGCCTGGCCTGTATGATACAGGCCATTTGCACCCGTAGTTTTTGCTGAAGTGCTAACACCTACGATTTCTACGGTGGCGCCTGCAAGTGGCTGTCCGGTAGCGGCATCTGTTATTTTCCCTTCGAGGTAGGAAGCGCGTTGGTAAGTAGGTGTAAGCACCAATAATTCTCCCGGCTCAATGTTGCTTGCCACAAGATTGCCTGAAGGCAAATAAGGATACACGCCCCAGCAGCCATCAAAGGATCCGCCCGAACCTTGCGGGTAGGTATCGTAATTGCCGGTTTCTACCAGAGTGTTTGGGTTTGTCACGTCCACGATGGTCACACCCTCTGTGTACCAAGCCGTTATGGCGTAATTTCCTCGGATATGGGTGTTGTGAACGATGCTTCCAGAACCGGGGTTTGTCTGCATTTTGTCCAAAAACTTGATGTCGGTGGGATCACTCACGTCGTAGGCTGCCAGGAATGAATCGCCAGTTTCATCTGTTGTGAAAAGGGTTTTTCGGTCCTCTGAAAGCCAGGTGTTGTGGGTAAAATTGGTCGGCGTAGTTTGGGTATTGAGCAATACTGGTGCAGCCTTGTTGGTCATGTCCACGATGGAAAAAAGGCCAGCATTAATGTGTCCGGCATAGAGCGTGTCGTTGTCCACATAGCCATCGTGGATATAATCGAGTTGATCAAATTTGCCGACATAAACCGGGTTCCAGGGGTCTGCAAGGTCCAGAACTACTGCGCCTCCGCTAAAGAGGTTGCTTCCGAATGCGTATAGGTAACCTTTTGCCAGGTCAATATGCAAAGCATGTATGGTGTTGAGTTGGTTGGCAATGACCCCGTTTCCTTTGTAATATTTGGTGGGCACATTGGTGGAAGGCAGTCCGCTAAGGTCTACAATCTGCACCCCTTGGCCGCCTTCAGAAACGACGTATGCGTAGTGAGAATAGGTCTTGATCTCCTTCCAAAAGTTGTCGGGACCAGGGACTTGCACGATTTGAGCGGGAGCGTCGGGGTTGGTTACGTCTACAATGATGAGACCCTTGGAGGCTCCGACCAATGCATATTCCTGACCGCTGGGTGAAGCCCAGCCACTCATGTTGGCTACGGTTTGGCCGGGAAAGGAGAGTTTGGAACGGAAAGTGATGTTCTGGTTTTGGGCAGAACTTGCCATCGGAATGCCAAAGGCGAGCAAAAGAAAGAGGAGAGAGTGTAGTAGTTTCATATAAACATTAGTTTGAAAATGCCAAGTATAAAGGACAACAAATAAAGCGATGGTTGACGGCAAACCACGATTGCTTTTCGACCAACATTAGCTCTTGTAATGAAATGAAGAGATGTAGCCTGACAAAAAAAAGATGCCACGACCCAAACATAAGGTCGAAGCATCTTTTTTGATCTTGGGTAAATTATTACACCGCGTTTTTTCTTAGCGCAATCGCCGAAATTAAAGCCACAAAAAAGCCAACCCGGAAAGGTTCTAAAAAGGTCAGGCCAAACTTGATCAGCGGGTTTTTGTACATTTCTTTAAATTGCTCCATTACCGCAGCTTGTTGTTCGATTTCGGCTTGCGCTACGCCTGATTGCTGCATTTGTGCCAAGCTGTGTGCAATGTATTTGTCCATAAAATCGGGCATCAGCGTCTCGGAGACCACCATCCATGCCAGCACATAGCACAGGCAGGACACGATGGTGATAAGCAGGCCTACTTTAAAGCCTTTGCCCGTTGAATGGCCTGTGTGCGCCGTATCGCACCCAGTTTGGAAAACACATTTGAGCTGTGTGTTTTAACGGTATTGAGCGAGACGAACAGTTTGTCAGCGATTTCCTGATTGCTCAATCCAAGGGCCATTTGTTCCAATACCTCCAGTTCGCGGGGAGTGATACCAAGCTGTTCCAACACTTCCTCTTTTGGCCGAAATTCAGGAACAATCAATAAAGGTTGGGGGGCATTTTTTTGAATCAGTTTCCTTCCTGCCCAAATGCCTATTGCAGCAAAAAGAGCAGCTACCAACCCGATGTACCATTTTTCAGCATTCCCAAGGGTCAGCAAGCGGTATTGGGAAAATTGCAGCGATGCCAGCAACAGTCCCAACGAGAGACCGTAAAGCAAAATGTTTGCCCACCAGGATTTTGAAACAGCAGAAAACATTGCGCAAAAATGAGTAGTCAAGGTCAATCCTCAAAAAATTAAACCGCAAAACAGGAAAACCGGAGAACCGCAAAATTTAAAACTGCGCCTTATGATTCGAAGAAGATCAATTTCTCCCCCTTTTCTAAATCAAGCGCTTCGTAGTTTTAAATTTTGCGGTTCTCCGGTTTTCCTGTTTTGCGGTTTAATATTACTTTAAAAACCCTGAAGCATCAAGGCTTCAAGACCACCAGGCGCTTGGTTCCTACTGCATTGCCTTGTTTGTCCACAAGGCTGTAGATGTAGGTGCCTTTTTTGAAATTGTCCAATTCGATGCGGAACGAGCTTGTTCCTCCCAGTGTGTAATTCTTTTGCCACACCAATTTGCCGATGATATTGAATATTTTAAGCGTGTATTCGCCTTGAGTAAGGTTTGAGCAATCAAAACGCACCCATTCCACAGCAGGGTTGGGGAATGCTTGGATACCGCCTGCAAACGTGATTTTCGGTTCGATGGTTGGGGTGGAGCTGAGGTTCTTGAATCTGATGGATGTCACCGTCGAAAGGTCAGTGCTCATCGTAGCAACTGCGATCTCCTCTTTTTCAGTGTTGCTGTAAAAACGGAAGGAAACAGTCGTGTCCGTGCCAAGCAAACCGCCTAAACCACCCCCTGGGGGGAGAAACTGCGCAATATCAACCCAACCCAAAGGGAAAGGGAAGGAGATATACGCATCCAAAGCAGTTGTAGTGTAGTCCGTCCGCTTTTGACGCAAAACGGGGTAGGTGCCGCCCGGAATTTGGCAAGTGCCAAAACCGTCCATCACTTCGAGCCTTTGTGTGTTAACGCGAACTCGAATAGAGTCAGGTTTCGGGAAACCTTGAAACAAGCTGTCGGGCAATTGTTCGGTGGAAAATGGCAGCGAAAGGTCGGTGGACTGCTGGCTAATGTCGAAGAAAGTGAGCGGCGATTTACGCTCCACGATAACCGGGTTGAATTTCGCCACCACATTCAATCCAAAACCTGTAGGATCAGCTCCGGCATAGCCCAAGGCTTCAAATTTGGTGTTGGTAACATTGAAATAGGTCTCTCCTTGACCAGTAATGACTAGGTCGGCGCCAGGGAAGTTGGCCACCTGACCGCCTGCGTTGGCAGGGCGATAGACTGTGGAAAGGGTGTCGTCCTTTTGAAGGGTGCTGAAATCCCATATTTGATTACCACCTGGCGGAGTGGCGGGATTAATACCAATGGGTAGATCATCAATGGCATAAACCAAAGAGTCGCCAGCAGCAGGGAAAGTGGCATCGGTAACAGTGATCTGGGCCGTAGCCAAAGTGCAGATAGCGGAGAGAACAGGAGCAAGTAACATTCTTTTCATCGGACGTTAAATGTTGAAAAACAGGTTGTTAGAGATAAGCGGATTTATCCGCAGGTTTAAACTGTCAAGGATTAATAGTAGGCTTCAAAGGTACACCGCTTTTTGTGGGAAAAAAGTGCAAACAGTAGAAATGGCACTGGAACGTCAAGAATTGACTAGATTGGCAAAGGGCATGTACGGTGGTACTTAAGGAGAGCACTTTTTCAAGATAAGTAAGTGAACACAATTAGTTTATATAACACATAGGCACAGTAGGACACATAGTTGTGATTTTCAACTCTATGTGTCCTACTGTGCCTATGTGTTTCATAAATTTATTTCTGCTCGGTTACTTATTTCTCTTGTTTGAAAAATTTTTTCAGAAAAAATAAGATCATTTTGCGCTAATAATTTTCAACAAAACAGTAATTTTTTTGTACTGATTGCTCTCTGTATTTACAATTAAAAAACCTTTTTGAAAAAATTTCAATGATTTTTATTGAATATATTTTCAACAAACGCTAAAATATGTCTTTGTCGAGCGGCACGACCTGCTGCACTTTTGTACTGTCAATAAGAGATAACGACATTGACAGAGAAACAGCGAGCCAAACATTGACAACCGGAACTGAAACTTTTCATGAGATTATATACGGGAAATCCGAACGCGGCGCAAACGAGCGCCGCGTTTTTTTTGTGCCTATGAGAATGGCACCGCTACGCGGTTCCGATAATTTTTATCGTTTAACTGTCTAGATATTCTCGAAACGCGACGGGAAACCCCTGAAAATTAACGACGTAAAATACACACAATCAATATGTTGCAATAAATTAGCCTGAAAAATGGCTTGAATTTACTGGGCGAGAAAGCCCTGTTTGCTGTCCTATCCAGCTGCCCGAAATGCCCGCACCTTTGTATCATCAATCAGAGAGAACAACGCGAGCGAAGAACGGAGGGAGATTGATCACAGATGCACAAATTTTCATGAGATTATACAAGGGAAACCGGTCCCGGGGCAAACGAGCACCGGGGCCTTTTTCTTTTTTATCTTGCCCGCTAATTATCTTGTATAAAACAATCTGAATGATGCGATTGAAAATCACGTCCAAACTACATCTCTTGTGGCCTGTCGGCCAGAATGGCTTCAACAGACACTTTATTTTTGCACTGCTTCTTTGTTCTCAGGCAGTAATGGCTCAAGTGAGTGTCCAACATCCGCGGATCGAAAATCTGAGCAATCCAATCGGCCTCGATGTTCAACAGCCACGCTTTTCCTGGCAACTTGCCGCCGAACGCCGCAATGTGCTTCAAACTGCCTATGAAATTCGCGTAGCATCCAATTCAAACGACCTTGTATCTGGCAAAAAATTGCTTTGGACTTCCGGCAAAACCCAATCCGATGCTTCAGTTTGGGTTCCTTACAATGGCCCGGCACTGATGTCAGGCAAAAAGTACTGGTGGCAAGTGCGGGTTTGGGACAATACTGGAACTGTGTCGGCCTGGAGCGAGCCAAATTTCTGGCAAATGGGCTTGTTGACCCCAGCCGATTGGAAAGCAACATGGATTTCACTTGCTGCACCGGAGGATTCCACCCTACCCAGTCCGATGTTCCGCAAGGAATTTGCTGCAAAGAAAAAAATCGCTGCCGCCACTGCTTATATCACGGCGCATGGATTGTACGAAGCCGAAATAAACGGTCAGCGGGTCGGGCAAGATTATCTCACACCCGGATGGACGGTTTATCAAAAACGCCTCCAGTACCAGGCTTATGATGTGACCAATTTGCTGAAAAACGGCGCCAACGCTATCGGCATCACCCTGGGCAATGGCTGGTGGCGCGGCTATATCGGCTGGGCGCATGTCAACGGATTTTATGGTTCGGATATATCGCTACTCTTTCAGTTGGAACTGGAATATGCTGATGGTAGCCGCGAAACCATTGGTTCAGACGATAGTTGGAAATACAGTACTGTTGGCCCCATTCGCAATTCAGAAATTTACCACGGGGAGACCTATGATGCTCGTTTAGAGCAACTTGGCTGGTCGTTGCCGGGCTTTAACGACTCGGGATGGAGCAAAGCAGAGGAGAAAGATTTTTCAAAAGAAAACTTGATTGGCACCTACAATGAACCCATCCGAAAGCATGAAATTTTTAAACCGGTCAAAATTTTCCGTACCCCCAAGGGCGAGCTCGTGGCCGATTTTGGGCAAAATCTGGTGGGTTGGGTAGCCTTGAAAGCGCGTGGCAACAACGGCGACCGTGTGGTGCTGAAATTTGCTGAAGTGCTTGACAAACAAGGCAATTTTTACACCGACAACCTGCGTGCAGCCCGCTGTACGGATACCTGGATTTTGAAAGGTGGAGGCGAGGAACGTTTCGAGCCGCACTTCACTTTTCATGGTTTTCGGTATGCGCAAATTATTGGGTATCCAGGTGAGTTAATGCCTGAAAACATTACCGCAATTGCACTTCATTCAGCCATGCGCCCGGCGGGAAGTTTCACAAGTTCGAACCCGCTTATCAATCAATTGCAACACAACATCCAATGGGGTCAACGCGGCAATTTCCTCGATGTGCCCACCGATTGCCCTCAACGAGACGAACGCATGGGCTGGACTGGGGATGCCCAGGCTTTTAGCCGAACGGCGACATTCAATTTTGATGTCCACAACTTTTTTGCAAAGTGGCTGAAAGACCTTGCCGCTGACCAGCACCCAGATGGAATGGTACCTTGGGTGATTCCCAATGTGCTGCGTCCGCGAAATGGAGCGTCTGCCGGTTGGGCAGATGCGGCTACGATCATTCCCTGGAATATGTGGCTGGCTTATGGCGACCGGCGCATTCTTGAAGACCAATATCCAAGTATGAAAGCCTGGGTCGAGTATATGAGGACAGAAAGTAAAAACGACTTATGGAACACGGGAGCCCACTTTGGCGACTGGCTGTTTTACAGCAAGGCAGACGACCGCGATGGCCGCTCGGCTATAACTGACAAGTATCTGATTGCCCAATGTTTTTATGTACATTCTACGCAATTGCTCATTAAAGCGGCGGAGGTTTTAGGTAAAAAAGACGATGTGGCGGCTTATTCCGAACTATTGAAAAAAATCAAAACGGCCTACCTGAACGAGTATGTCACACCCAATGGTCGGCCACTTTCACCCACACAAACGGCTTATGTGCTGGCGTTGCAATTTGATTTGTTACCAGAAAACCAGCGGGAACAAGCGGCTAAAAACCTGGCAGAAAACATCAAAAATTACGGCGACCACCTCACAACGGGGTTTCTTGGCACACCTTATCTTTGTCATGTCCTTACTCGATTTGGTTACAATGACCTGGCTTACACTCTGTTGAATCAAAAAACCTATCCTTCCTGGCTTTATCCGGTCACTATGGGTGCCACTACTATCTGGGAGCGCTGGGATGGCATCGGTCCCGACAGCAGTTTTCAGGCTGTTACCATGAACTCTTTCAACCACTACGCCTACGGGGCCATCGGCGATTGGATGTACCGGGTCATGGCAGGTCTTGACACGGAAACGGATGCGCCGGGTTATAAGGCCATCCGTATCCAACCACGTCCGGGTGGTGGATTTACAGAAGCGTCTGCAACGCTGCAAACCCTGTATGGCCAAGCCTCCAGCCGCTGGCAGCAAAATGATAAAACCTTGACACTCAACGTTGATATCCCGGCAAATACCACCGCTACCATTATGGTGCCTGCGGCTGACGTTAGCAGTATAACAGAGTCTGGGATGTCTTTGGCTAGTCTGCCGGACATCAAAATCAGTGGAACTGAAAATGGCTATGTTGTATTGAAAGTCGGCTCCGGCAACTATTTTTTCAAGTCAACAAACTAAAAAATCCGTGTCCAATCCGTGTCAACCGTGGCCCACTACGCGAGGATGGAACACGGATGACACGGATCGGACACGGATAAAAATCAGATTATGCAAATCCTTCTTGGCATCATTTTTCACTTCATCGGCGGTTTTGCCTCCGGCAGTTTTTATGTCCCATTTCGCAAAGTCAAGGATTGGTCCTGGGAAAGCGCCTGGATCGTGGGCGGCTTTTTCTCATGGCTCATTGTGCCATTCATAGCCGCATCCCTGACCGTGCCGGATTTTATGGGAATCATTAGCCGTACGGATGGCGGCACCTTGTTCTGGACCTACTTTTTTGGATTGCTTTGGGGCATCGGAGGACTCACTTTTGGACTGGCTATGCGCTATCTTGGCATGAGCCTTGGCATGAGTGTCGCCTTGGGTTATTGTTCAGCGTTTGGTGCCTTGGTGCCTTCCATTTACTACGCAATTAGCCCAACGCTTGGAAAAGTGGGCATTGGAGAAATGTTCAGCAGTGTCGGTGGGCAATTGATTTTGTTCGGAGTGGTTGTTTGTTTGTTAGGTATTGCAATCTGTGGCAGGGCCGGGATGTTGAAGGAGAAAGAACTGGACGACGCGACAAAAAAGGCAGGCGTAGCGGAATTTAATCTGACCAAAGGCTTGCTGGTTGCTACCATTTCTGGTATCCTCTCGGCATGTTTCAATTTTGGCATTGAAGCCGGGAAAGACATGGCGACTGTAGCCATCGAACACGGTGCGAATCCGCTATTTCAGAACAACGTGATTTTCGTAGTGCTACTCTGGGGTGGGCTGACGACCAATTTTGTATGGTGTATGTTGCTGAATTTCAGGAATAAAACCTTTGGTAACTATACCAACGGCAGTACTCCTCTGTTGGCTAATTACGGATGGGCTGCCTTAGCCGGCACTACCTGGTTCATGCAATTTTTCTTCTATGGAATGGGCGAATCAAAAATGGGCAATGGCGCATCGTCCTGGATTTTGCACATGGCCTTTATCATCCTCGTTTCCAGTGCCTGGGGCTTGTTTTTGAAAGAGTGGAAAGGCGTGAGTCGCCGCACCTTTGCAACGATTTTGACAGGTGTTGGAGTGATTTTGCTGTCCGTGATGCTGGTGGGCTGGGGAAATTCCATTAAATAAAAATCCGTGTCTGATCCGCGGCATCCGTGGCCTATAGCACACGGATGCCGCGGATAAAACATAAAACCATGTCAGTCAATACCTTCCAATACGTCTCCTACCTCTGGGACGAACAAAGGGCCGCCGAACTCGCCGGCGATGAAGTTGCACTCCTCGTTTATCGCTCCAATCTGCTTGGCGCTGATCTTCGCCTGACCAATTTCGGAGGTGGTAATACTTCCTGCAAAGCCCTTGCAAAAGACCCGCTTACCGGGAATGAAGTGGAAGTAATGTGGGTAAAAGGCTCCGGCGGAGATCTTGGCACCATGCAGCGCAGCGGCTTGGCTGCACTATACCCAGAGCGTTTGCGGAGCCTTAAAAACATCTATCGCGGCCTTGATCATGAGGACGAAATGGTCGAACTTTTCAATCACTGTATTTACGATCTTGCCTCTAAAGCACCCTCTATTGATACACCCTTGCACGGTTTTTTGCCGTTCAAACATATTGACCACTTGCACCCAGACGCGGCCATCGCTATTGCTGCTGCAAAGGACGGAGAGCACATCACGAACGAATTGTTTGGCGGGCAAGTCGGATGGGTGGGCTGGCAGCGCCCGGGTTTTGATTTGGGGTTGAAATTGCTGGATTGTTTGGAAGAGAATGCCAAGAAAGGCATTTCATTGCGGGGCATCATGCTTGGTTCACATGGGTTGTTTACCTGGGGGGATACGGCTTTTAAGAGTTATGTTAATACGCTGGAAGTCATTGAGATATGTGCGGAGTTTTTGCAGAAACATGAGGGTAAAAAGCGCCCGGTATTTGGCGGCCCCAAGATTGGAATCCAACTTCCCGAAAGTTTGGAACTTTCGGGAAGTTCGTTGCCAACCAGAAAACTTGCCGCTCTACTTGCACCAATTCTCCGTGGGCTTTGTGCAAAAACCGATCACCAATCCACCAATCCACCAATCACCAATCACCATTCCACCAATCACCACCCCATCGGCCATTTTTCCGATGATGAGCGTGTAATGCAATTTATCAACTCAAACGATCTTGATCGGTTGGCCCCACTTGGCACTTCCTGTCCCGACCATTTTCTGCGGACAAAAATCAGTCCGTTGGTGCTGGATTTGAAGCCCGACGAGGATCTGTCAGACGTTCCACTCATTAGAGAAAAACTAACCCCGGCATTTGAAGCGTACCGTCAACTATACGCTCAATACTATGAAAGTTGTCGAAGGCCAAATAGTCCCGCCATGCGGGATCCAAATCCAGTGGTCATACTTTGGCCGGGTGTAGGAATGTTCACGTTTGCCAAAGACAAACAAACTGCACGTGTTGCCGCTGAATTTTACACCAATGCTATCAATGTGATGCGCGGCGCGGAGGCTGTTTCTGAATATACCGCACTGCCACGTCAGGAAGCATTTGATATCGAGTATTGGCTCCTGGAGGAGGCCAAACTGCAGCGTATGCCCAAGCCCAAACCGCTTGGTGGACGGGTGGCTTTGGTGACGGGTTCGGCGGGTGGCATTGGCAAAGCCATTGCCCGAAAATTTGCCCGGGAAGGCGCCTGTGTCGTGCTGAACGATTTGAATGCGGAACGTCTGGAAGAAGTCGAGACGGAGTTTATAAGAGATTTTGGCAAGGACGTCATAAAGGCTGTTTCGCTGGATGTGACGGATGCTCAATCTGTTGCAAACGCATTCGAATTCGCCAGCCTTGCTTTTGGAGGCGTGGACATTGTGGTAAACAATGCAGGGATCAGCATTTCCCAATCTTTGGCTGAACACACGGAGGAGAACTGGGATAAACTTTATGACATTCTGGTGAAAGGCCAATTTTTAGTCAGCCAGGCTGGAGTGAACGTGATGCGCAAACAAGGTTTTGGAGGGGATATACTGAACATCGTCTCGAAAAATGCTGTGGTAGCTGGCCCTAACAATGCTGGTTATGGATCTGCCAAAGCCGCTCAGGCACACATGACCCGATTGCTTGCTGCGGAACTTGGCCCGGATCGCATCCGCGTGAATACGGTGAATCCAGATGCCGTCATAGAAGGCTCCAACATCTGGGCGGGCGGCTGGGCAGAAGGCCGCGCAAAAGCGTATGGAATTAAGGTGGAAGAACTTCCCGCTTTCTATGCCAAACGGACTTTGCTGAACGAAATCATACTACCTGAAGACATTGCCAACGCCTGTTTTGCTTTCGTCAGTGGGCTTTTGAATAAGTCAACTGGCAACGCCCTGAATGTGGATGGGGGCGTGGCGATGGGGTTTTTGAGGTGAACTCCGTGTGCGAATAGGCCACGGATGGCACGGATGGGACACGGATTGCACGGATTAGGATATTTTTTAGGGTTTGGGAAATTATGAAAATGGGCTTAAATTCGTAGTATAATCATGGCCTTTAATTACATATTGGCCTGTAAAACGCGTAATTATCAAATGAAACATGAGTATCTAAGTGATCAAATTATTCAAATATTCTATCAGATTTACAACGAACTTGGTTATGGGTTTTTAGAACGTGTATATCAAAACGCATTCTATATAGCGCTCAAACAAGCCGGTTTTGAAGTTGAAGCCCATAGAAAAATCAAAGTGTGGTTCAGAGGTGTGGAGGTAGGAGAATACTTTGCTGATCTGATAGTCAACAATCTTATTATCATCGAATTGAAAGCAACGGAGACTCTTGTCGATGAACATGAGGCACAGTTGGTTCATTATCTAAGAGGAACCGACATTGAAGTTGGGCTGCTTTTAAATTTTGGTAAAAAGCCACAGATCAAAAGGAAAGTATATGACAATAACCTGAAAATAAATTTAAAATAAATCCGTGCAATCCGTGTCCAATCCGTGCAATCCGTGGCCTATTAACACACGGGTGAGTCACAATTGAAAAAATCCTATGCCACGCATCGCCTTCAAAATGCTCCTCTACCCCGGCCAGACCGAGGAATACAAACGCCGTCACGATCAACTCTGGCCAGAACTTGCTGATCTACTTCAAGAAACAGGCGTTCGGAACTACTCCATTTTCCTGGACGAGGAAACCCTCGCACTGTTCGGCGTTTTAGACATTGAAAACCCGGAACGGCTGGATGATTTGCCTAGTCACCCGGTGATGCAACGCTGGTGGGCTTACATGGCTGACATTATGGAAACAAACCCCGATCACTCGCCAGTGAGTGTTCCCCTCCACGAGGTGTTTTACCTTCAATAACTCAAACCATTTGCACATGCATATCGCTGAAGAAATCCAGGAGCATAACCATAAAAACCGTGCAGCCCATGCGTTTCAATTTCAATTTATTGCTGAATTATTGAACCGAAAAGGAATTGATATCCAGGTGATTATCGAAAAAATCAAGGCATTTCAAATTGCCATCCCCTCCTGGGCACTGGGCACGGGCGGCACACGTTTTGGGCGATTCCCTGGTGGCGGTGAACCACGCAGTTTGGAGGAAAAAATTGAAGACGTGGGACTTTTGCACCAACTCAATCGCTCTTCGGATTCCATTTCGCTGCACATCCCCTGGGATATACCCCGCGACCCGGCCGCTTTGAAAAGACAATTGTCTGCACATGGTTTGACGATAGATTCCGTCAATTCCAATACGTTTCAAGATCAGCCAAACCAGCAGCATTCTTACAAATTCGGTTCGCTGTGTCATACCCATGCTGCTGTGCGCCAGCAGGCCATTGACCATAATATTGCTTGCATCGAACATGGTAAGGCGCTGGATTCTAAGGTGTTGACTGTCTGGCTGGCGGATGGGTCCAATTTTCCCGGACAGCAACATTTCCGCAAGGCCTGGCAGCGCACCGCCGATTCGCTCGCAGAGATTTACCAGGCCATGCCGGATGATTGGACGATGCTCATCGAGTACAAGCCCTATGAGCCAAATTATTACTCCATGGTGATCCCGGATTGGGGCACCTCGTATTCGCTTTGTCAGTTTCTCGGGCCAAAAGCCCAAGTATTGGTGGATTTGGGCCACCACCTTCCCAATACGAACATCGAACAAATCATAGCCCGGCTCATGCACTTTGGACGTCTCGGTGGGTTCCATTTCAACGGCTCCATGTATGGCGATGACGACTTGACAACAGGGAGCATCAAACCTTACCAGTTCTTCCTGATTTTCAACGAATTGGTGGATGCAATGTCGGATTCCGCAGTAAAAAATCCGCCGCTTGCCTGGATGATTGATGCAAGTCATAATGTCAAAGATCCACTGGAAGACCTCATGCAATCTGTGCAGAATATCCTGAGCACCTATGCCAAAGCTTTACTCGTGGATCGGGCATTTCTTTCCGCTGCTCAGGATAACAACGATGTACTGGCTGCCGAAGAATTGCTTCGAGACATCTTTGCAACAGATACCCGGGCCCTTGTAGCTGAAGCTGCCCGCCAGGCTGGAGGCGCTTTAGACCCCATCGGCTTGTACAGAAGCCTGGGCATTCGGGAAAAATTGATTGAAAAACGGGGGAAGAAAAGTATGGCTACCGGACTTTAAAAGATCCGTGTCTTATCAGTGTCATCCGTGGCCCATAATGTCAAAGTGGGCCACGGATGACACGGATAAGACACGGATTAACACAGATTATGATACTCATCCTCGACATCGGCAAGACCAACAAAAAATGCTTCGTTTTTGACGAGGACTATCGCATCGTATTTGAAAAAAGCACCCAACTCCCCGAAACTACCGACGAAGACGGCGAGCCTTGTGAGGATTTGGATTTGCTGCAGCATTGGGTTTTAGAATCTGTTCGAGAGGTTTTGGAGGATGTTCGTTTTCAAATCCGGGCAATCAATGCGACGACTTACGGCGCTAGTTTTGTCCATTTGGATGCAGAGGGCCAGCCCCTCACGCCGTTGTACAATTACCTCAAACCGTTCCCTGAAGATCTGCAAAAACAATTTTTCGATACTTATGGAGCCGAGTCAAAAATTGCGCTCGAGACAGCATCGCCCATGCTTGGGAATTTGAATTCCGGCCTGCAATTATACTGGTTGAAACATCGCAAGCCATTGATTTTTAAGCACATAAGATGGTCTTTGCACTTGCCAAATTATATAGCATACATCGTCGGAAGGGTTTTAGACCATTCAGGTGTTTCAAGCGAAATCACCAGCATCGGCTGCCACACCATGCTCTGGGATTTTGGGAAAAACGACTACCATGACTGGGTAAAAATGGAAGGCTTCGTTGAGAAATTTCCAGATATTCGACCCTTCAACCATGTAATACAAATCCTCAAATCCCCAAATGCTCAAATCAACATTGGGATAGGTTTGCACGACAGTTCTGCAGCTTTGATTCCTTACCTCGCCGGTTTTGAAGAACCTTTCGTGTTGATCTCCACGGGTACCTGGTGCATTTCACTCAATCCATTCAACCAGGAGTCACTTACACCGGAAGAACTCGTCCAGGATTGCCTTTGTTATCTGAGTTACGAAGGCAAACCCGTGAAAGCTTCCCGGTATTTTGGAGGGCATGAGCATGAGCAGGGGATGAAAAAATTAACAGAAACGTTTGGCGCGGAGAGCCGTTCACGTTTACGAAACCTTCAAGGTTTCGTAAACGTGAACGAACTTTCAGGAACGCTGAATGCCAATTACCTCATTTTCATGCGACAACTCATTGAAAAACAAGTCGTTTCAACCCGATTAGCGATCGGAAACTCGCCAAGCAAATGCATTTTTGTGGACGGTGGTTTTTCCCAAAATGAAACATATATGAATTTGTTGACCCGTGCTTTTCCAGAACTGGAAGTGTTTGCGGCGGAAATTCCACAAGCCTCTGCGATCGGTGCAGCCATGGCAATACACGCCCATTGGAATGAAAAACCATTGGCAAAAAAGCTTATATTACTCAAACAGTTCATGGCTTGAGCCGTGCAAATCCACAAATCCACAAATCCCCAAATAAACGAATCACCATTTCTATGAAACTGAGTTACAACCCAAACTACCCCTCCATCGAAGACCTGCGCAAACGTGCCCAACTGCGCATCCCAAGATTCGCTTTTGAATACCTGGACGGTGGTTGCAATGAAGACGTAAACTTGCATAAAAACACCGCCGAACTTCGCGCAGTAGAACTGAAGCCTTACTATTTGAACAAACACAGCAGTTCGGACTTAAAGACCGAGCTCTTTGGCCACGTCTACGATGCCCCGTTTGGTATCGCACCCGTGGGCTTGCAAGGGCTGATGTGGCCCAATGCGCCGGAAATATTGGCAAAAGCAGCCGTGGCACACAATATCCCGTTCATACTCAGCACCGTAACAACTTCCAGCATCGAGCGGATCGGCGAATTGACCGAAGGCAAATTTTGGTTTCAACTCTATCATCCCGCCGATAATGTGCTGCGTGACGACTTGCTTGACCGGGCTGAGGCAGCTGGATGCAAAGTCTTGGTTATCCTCTGCGACGTACCGACTTTTGGATACCGCCCACGCGACATTCGCAACGGATTGGCCATGCCGCCTAAAATGACTTTGCGCAATATGATGCAAATCCTTGGAAAGCCCAATTGGGCTATTCAAACCCTGCTGCACGGGCAGCCCAATTTTGCAAACATGAAAAAGTATATGCCAAAAAACCTGGATATGAAACAGTTGGGTGTGTATATGAACCAGACTTTTTCAGGTAGAATGACCGAGGAAAAAATCGCCCCGATTCGTGAACGGTGGAAGGGGAAAATCATACTGAAAGGAGTGGCCAGCGAAGAAGACACCGCCCAGGCAATTCGTTTGGGTTTGGACGGTATTATAGTGTCTAATCATGGTGGCAGGCAATTAGATGCAGGTCAATCCTCCATTCAGTCGCTTGCACCAATAATTAAGAAGTACGCCGGACAGATCAAAATTATGGTAGACAGTGGCATACGCTCCGGACCGGACGTGGCCAGGGCTTTGGCGAGCGGAGCGGAATTTGCTTTCCTGGGCAGGTCGTTCATGTACGGAGTGGCTGCCTTGGGTAAATCAGGAGGTGATCATACCATCGCAATTTTAAAGACCCAGTTGAAGCAAGTGATGGAACAGATTGGCTGTGAGCAGGTTACAGATCTCCCCAAACATTTGATTTGATGTATGATGTATGATGTATGATGTATGATGTATGATGTATGATGTATGATGTATGATGTATGATGTATGATGTATGATAATTGACCATTGATAGTTCATACATCATACATCATACATCATAGTTTATAGTTCATCTGCGCATCCACCACTGCGATGGCGATCATATTGACAATTTCGCGGGTGGTGCTGCCCAACTGCAGGAGGTGAATCGGCTTTCTCAAGCCCAGGAGGATCGGCCCAATTTTTTCAATGTCTGCGACTTCTTTTACCAGATTGTAGGCAATGTTGGAAGCTGAAAGATTGGGGAAAATAAGAATGTTCGCACCGCCCTCACCCAATTCGCAAAACGGGTGGTTTTCTTTCATCAGCGTGTGTTGGAAGGGAAGGTGTGCCTGCATTTCGCCATCCACGATCATGGCAGGATGCTTTGCTTTTAACAACTCGACGGCTTTTCGCATTTTGAGCGCATCATCTCCGTCAGCACTTCCAAAGTTGGAATAAGTCAGCAAAGCGATGCGGGGTTTGATGTTGAATCGCTCCACCTCTTTTGCAGCCAATTCAGCAATTTCTACAATTTCTTCGGCGCTTGGGTTAAAGTTGACACTGGTATCAGCCAAAAATAATGGCCCAAAGCGGCTGAGTAAGATGTACATCCCACAGACTTTATTCACGCCAGCTTGCCGACCCACTGCTTGCAAGGCTGGCCGAATGGTCTCGGGATAATTGCGGGTCATGCCACCGATCATCGCATCAGCTTCGCCCGTTTCAACCATCATAGAACCAAAATAATTCCTGCGACGCACAATGTTGCGTGCCTCGAGTTGAGTATAACCCTTGCGTTTGCGTTTTTCAAAAAACAGTTTACCAAATCGATCTAGCCTTTCATGATCGCTTTGACTCTGGGGCGACATTGGATCTATGATTTCGATATGAGTTAAATCCAAAAGATGCTCCTGAACCAATTGCTTGATTCTCTTCACGTTGCCCAATAAAATTGGCTGAGCAATTTTTTCTTCCATCGCTTGTTGGGCGGCTTTCAACACGGCTGGGTTTTCAGCGTCGGCCATTACAACCCGCTTCGGATTTTGCTTGGCAGTATTGATGATTGCCCGCGTCAGTGTATTGTCCAAACCCAGGCGTTTAGACAATTGGGTCTCGTATGCTTCCCAATTTTTGATGGGGAATTTGGCTACCCCGGTTTCCATCGCCGCATGTGCAACCGCTGATGCTACGGTGGTCAACAATCTTGGGTCAACTGGCTTTGGAATAATATATTCTCTTCCAAAAACCAGGTTGTCTTTGCCATAAGCCATGTTGACTATGTCCGGGACTGGTTTTTTTGCCAAACCAGCGAGTGCCCGCACCGCGGCCAGTTTCATTGCTTCGTTGATGACTTTTGAGCGGACATCCAATGCGCCCCGGAATATGTACGGGAAGCCGAGTACATTGTTCACTTGGTTCGGATAATCGCTTCTTCCGGTGGCAAAAATGATGTCCCTCCGTGCCGACATGGCTTCCTCGTAAGTGATTTCGGGGGAGGGGTTGGCCATTGCAAAAACGATGCAGTCTTTGGCCATGCTTTGCACCATCGCCTGGTTTAGAATGTTGCCTTTCGAGAGGCCTACAAAAACATCTGCACCGACTAAAGCCTGGGTCAAGGTGGTGTTTGCCGGGACACTCCCGTTGGCGAATTCTGTTTTTTTGCCGTCCAAATTTGTTCGGCTGGGGTGCAACAAACCTTTGGTGTCGAACATGAAAATATTCTCCTTACGTGCCCCCAGGCTATAATAAAGCTTTGAACAGGAAATAGCCGAGGCGCCCGCACCATTGACGACAAACTTGGCCTTCGAAATATCTTTGCCCACCAATTCAAGGGCATTCAACAAGGCTGCCGAACTGATGATAGCCGTGCCATGCTGGTCGTCGTGCATGACGGGAATGCTCAATTCTGCTTGTAGTCTTTCTTCAATTTCAAAACATTCGGGGGCAGAAATGTCTTCCAGATTTACCCCGCCAAAAGTTGGTTCGAGAATTTTTACGGTTCTCACAAACTCATCCACGTTTTTGGTATCGAGTTCCAGGTCAAAAACGTCAATATCTGCATAGATCTTGAACAACAATCCTTTGCCCTCCATGACTGGTTTGCTGGCCAGTGGACCAATATCACCCAAACCCAGGACAGCGGTTCCGTTGGTAATAACAGCCACTAAATTGCCTTTGGCTGTATATTTATAAACGTCCTCCGGATTTTCAGCAATCGCCAAACAAGGCTCAGCAACACCTGGTGAATAGGCCAGGGTCAGGTCGCGCTGAGTAGCTGTTTCTTTTGTTGGTACTACCTCAATCTTGCCCGGGCGACCCTTGGCGTGATAATAAAGGGCTTCTTCCCTCAATGTTTTTTTCTTGCTCATTCTTTCCTTTTTTCTATGGAACACGGTCGAAATAAAGCAACCGTTTTGGGGTGGCGTTTTTGTCTCTGTCAAGGCGGGAGGAGGGCGTTTAGTGGGGCTAATAAACCGACGAGCAACGAAGAGAGAGGCAAAATAAGGCCGCCAAAACGGTTGCTTTATTTCGAGCGCGTTCCAATAAGGCGGCGAAGGTATTTTTTTTTCAACCAAACACCTGATTCCAAAACACCTCAGATTAGTTCTTTCGCTTAAAATCTGCGATTGCAAATCGAATCTTGTCAAAATTGAATCGCTCGCCAAAATGCTCATGGATCGCCTTCATCTGGTATGGCTCTTCAAAAAGTGGCAAGGCGCCCTGTATGATGTCGCACGCTTCAGGCGAAACCCATTGGCCGATATCCAATAATTCGCCGCGCTCGTACATGGTCGCGAGATGGCCCATTACGGTCATCGTACTCAAACCGCGCAACTCAGCAATTTCTTCCACCGCATGGCCTCGCTTGAAAAGGTCAAGGCTGATGAAGTTGGAACTGCCAATAATACGTTCGCCGGCCTGCGTTTTTTCGAGTACGAAGCGTCGGATCTCGCCCACAAATGCATCGCCGTAAAGTTGAAGTTTTCGTTCGCTGACCCCGGCAATTTCGAGCATTTCGGCATCGGACAACGGGCGAGCATCAGCCATTTGCTGCATCGTAAGGTCGCTGAAAAGTGTGTACGGCGGAATGCCCTGTTTTACCGCCAAATCCCGGCGCAGCGCGCTGAGCCGCTGCAACAGTTCTTCCCGCAGGACTTGCGTTTTGCTTTTTTCCGTCACATGAGGGAGCGCGGCTTTTTCTCCAGGCTTGAGTTTTGGCTGCGGCATTGCCAGCGCAATTTTTTTGCCTTCAAACAGGATTTTCTTGCCCTCATCGGTCACACGCAAGCAATTATGGTCGTCGTAAGCAATTTCAATTAGGCCTACATGGAGCATCTGGGACAAGAGGAAAAGCCAGTCGTCGTACCCAAATTCTTTGCCCGCGCCATAGGTTTTGATTTCATGGTAATTGTTCTCTCTGATCTCGCGGCGTTGGCTTCCGCGAAGAATGTCAGTGAGCAAGCTCATGCCAACGCGCTGGTTGGTGCGCGTAATTGCTGAGAGCGCTTTTTGCGCCGCAAGTGTGCCGTCAAAATGTTGGGGAGGATTTTTGCAGACATCACAGTTGCCACAACTTTTATCGTATGGTTCTGAAAAATAGTTGAGCACCGTTTTCCTGCGACACACGGGTGCTTCAGCAAACTGGTACATCCTTTCCAACTTTGCCAGTTTGAGTTCCTTCTGTTCTGCACTGGCATCCCCTTGTTCAAACATCTCACGATACGAAATCAGGTCGGCATAACTGAAAAACAGCAGGGCATCGGCGGCCAGACCATCACGCCCAGCCCGACCAATTTCCTGATAATACCCCTCAAGATTGCGCGGCAAATTGTAATGCACAACAAATCGCACATTACTTTTGTCGATACCCATTCCGAAAGCGATGGTAGCACAAATAATAGGCGTTCGGTCGTTGATAAAATCCTCCTGGGTCTTGCTGCGTTGGCCAGCGGGTACTTCAGCGTGGTAATAGGCGGCACGAAAACCTTTCGAGTTTAGCTTCTCGGCCAGGCCCTCACAACCCTTGCGCGAAAGGCAATAAATAATGCCTGATTGGTTGCGGTGTTCTTTCAAAAACTCCACGATCTGCTCAAAACGTTTTTGGCCTGAACGCACTGTCAGGCTAATATTTGGTCGGTCGAAAGAGGCAATAAAAATGGCCGGATCGGAAAGCCCCAGTTGATCCACAATGTCTTTACGTGTGAGTTTGTCGGCGGTGGCGGTAAGCGCGATAAGCGGGATACCCGGAAATTGGCTTTTCAGGAATTTCAACTGGGTGTATTCCGGGCGAAAATCGTGTCCCCAGGAGGAAATGCAATGTGCTTCGTCAATGGCAAAAAGGCTGATCTTCAGGCGTTTAAGTAATGGCTGGAAACTTTGCGACACGAGTTTTTCCGGACTGACATAAAGAAGTTTGAGGTAGCCTGCAAGCAGGGCAGATTCTACGTTGCGCTGCTGGTCGGTACTAAGGCTGCTATTGATAAATGCGGCAGGAATACCGTTGGCACTTAGTGCCTCCACCTGATCTTTCATCAATGCAATTAGCGGGCTAACCACTACTGCCACTCCCTCTAATGTGATGGCGGGGATTTGGAAACAAACGCTTTTGCCGCCACCGGTAGGCATGAGCACCAGCGTATCGCGGCCATCATAGACGGTTTGAATGATCTCAGCCTGTAAAGGGCGGAACTGGTCGTAACCGAAATATTTTTTTAGGGCGGCGGAAGCGTGGGGGAGAGTCATTCCTAAAATTTGGTCAAGGTGAAACCCTCCTTCGCTTTGGCTACGGCGGGTAAAAATGTGACCAATGTGAAATAGATTTTCATCTTGGTTGGAGATTAATTGGCCGCAAATTTAAATAAATGTTTTACAAAAACAAACAACATGTTTTAAAATTGCCCCTCAAACATTTTAAGCGCATTGTCTGTGGTGACACGGGCAATTTCGGCGACGGACACACCTTTCGCTTCAGAAAGTACATCTGCAGTATGGCAAATAAAGGCGCTTTCGTTGCGCTTGCCTCGATGTGGTACGGGAGGGAGGTAAGGAGCGTCGGTTTCCAGCACAATGTGTTCAAGGGGAACCTCGCGGAGCACAGTCGGCAATTCCGATTTTGGGTAAGTCAAAGTACCTCCAATACCTAGCATAAATCCGAGTTCAACCATTTCTTTCGCTTCCTCCAAAGTGCCTGAAAAGCAATGGAATATACCTCGCAAACGACCGTCTTGTGCTTGCCGTACTACCTCTATAGCCTCTTGGTTCGCTGATCGGCTGTGAATGATGATGGGGCGACCTAGGTCTTTAGCCCATTCACACTGACGGGCAAATGCGATTTGCTGGATTCCTAGTGTGGTCTTGTCCCAATAAAGGTCAATGCCCGTTTCACCAATGCCAGCCCATGTGCGTTTGCCCAGCCATTTTTCAACAAGATCGAGTTCCGATTTATATGTCTCTGGTTGAACAGAACCCGGGTGCAGGCCCATCATCGCGTAGCAGTTTTCCGGAAATTCAGCTTCCAGAGCCAGCATTCCTTCGATGGATTCGGAATCAATATTGGGCAAATACATCCGTGTTACGCCAGCAGCGATGGCGCGACGTACCATGTCAGACCGATCATGGTCGAATTTATGGGAATAGAGGTGGGCGTGTGTGTCAATAAATGTTAGCATAGCATAAAAAACGCTGCAAGTGCCTTGACTTACAGCGCCTTAGAGACTCAGAACGAGTTTTGAGCCCGAATTTTTTTGTCGGGATAACTGGATTCGAACCAGCGACCTCGTCGTCCCGAACGACGCGCGCTACCGGGCTGCGCTATATCCCGTGGTCTTCAAGTTTTTTTTCTGGATAATGGCGCGTTTCGCGCCACGACCTCGTCGTCCCGAACGACGCGCGCTATCTCGCATTTATGAAGTGATAGAGTGATAAAGTGATGGAACGATTCATCTCGACAATTCCGATCAAATCACTTCATCCTTCATCTCTCTATCGCTTCATGTCCCAGGAGCCGAACAAGGGATTTGAACCCTCGACCTGCTGATTACGAATCAGCTGCTCTACCGCTGAGCTAATTCGGCAGTTTATCAAAAGCGGGTACAAAGATAAGGCAGCAAAATGCAAAATCGCAACTCCGGGCTTTTCTCAATTTTACATTTTCCGGTTCTCCTGTTTTAAATTTTGCGGTTTCATATTTCTTCAAATGCAAAGGGTTGCCCCCTTGCGAGGGCAACCCTTTTCTCCATACTGGCTTTCGTTTTGCTTCAATGCGGCGCATTAGCCCGCTTGTCCTGTAATCACATCACGCGCGAATAAGGTTTTAGGTTTCCAGTATTTTGAAGTGGAGATATTTTCAACAATGATGCCTCGGCTACAGGTACTGTGGACACAGAAAATGCCTTCGGCTGTTTTTTCTACTACCATGGCTACGTGTTGGATACGTCCACGGGTCCCAAAGAAAATGAGGTCGCCGGGTAAAACGTCATTTAGGGAAACTTTCAGGCCCTGACGCGATTGTGTGGTAGAAGCTCCGGAAACCTTTACCCCGAATTCATTCAAAATATAGTTGGTGAAGCCGGAGCAGTCAAAGCCTGTTTTAGGCGAATGTCCCGCATGGCGGTAGCGGAGGCCAAGGAAATTCTGAGCGTAGCCGGTTATGTCAGTGCGGAATTGCATCATCTCTGCGTCTTCGGCTCGAGAGGGTCTGATGCTGACGGGTTTGAATGCTGTGGCAGCAAAAGCTGCAAAAAAAAGGACGAAGAGTGCCGAATAGCGGCATAAGGAAGGTTTTTCAGGGCGACTGGAAGGTAATATCTCGGTCATGTTTAAAAAATTATCAGCTCAAGACGCGATATACGCGTCACGCCCTTGCCACAAGAGTTTGCTGATTTGTGAACTTAAAATTGGTTTTTGCCGGGGCTATGGTGGCAATTGGCTCGCGCAGAGTGTCGGAGTGATGTTCACGGGAGAGATTAAAAAAGGAGACTCCAAAAAGGGCAATATCTCGCGCTGGCCGAGGGCAAAGGTAGAAATGGTTTTGAAAAAACAAGAGATTAGAAGGATTTTTTCAAATTTTCCTGAAACCACAAATTTTTACCGGCACGACCATTTTTCTTTGAAGCATCACCTATTTTAGCCCTGTTCGCCCTACCTTCGCCGCCCAAAATTGGACGGCTATTTGCCCCACTTCATTCCTAATTCAATCCTGAGAAAATTCGGGATTCAACCATTACTTGTAAAATGCAAGGTTCTGCAATCACCATCAAACGGGGCAAACTGAAAGTCCCCAACGACCCTATTATCCCATTCATAGAAGGCGACGGCACTGGCGCCGACATTTGGGCAGCATCTGTTCCTGTCATTGACGCAGCTGTCGAAAAAAATTATAAGGGTAAAAGAAAGATTTACTGGCTTGAAGTGCTCGCCGGAGAAAAAGCCTTTAATAAAACAGGCAGTTGGCTTCCCGAGGAGACCCTCAAAGTCATTGACGAATACAAGATCGCTATCAAAGGCCCACTTACCACACCAGTAGGCGGGGGCATCCGCTCCCTAAATGTGGCCCTTCGCCAACAACTTGACCTCTATGCTTGTGTGCGCCCTGTGCGTTGGTTCAAAGGAGTGCCAAGCCCTGTTAAAGAACCTGGTTTGGTAGACATGATCATTTTCCGTGAAAATACCGAGGACATCTACGCGGGCATCGAATACCTTGCGGGCACTCCTGAAGCGGACAAAATGATTGCCTTTTTGCAAAATGAGATGGGTGTTAAGAAAATCCGCTTCCCCAAATCCTCTTCGATTGGCATCAAGCCAGTTTCGAAGGAAGGCACCGAACGCCTTGTGCGAGCTGCCCTTGAACACGCCTTCAAGTACAAGCGCAAATCGCTGACCATTGTCCACAAGGGCAATATCATGAAATTCACAGAAGGCAAATTTAAGGATTGGGGTTACGAACTGGCCGAGCGTGAATACGGTGACCGTGTGTTCACCTGGGCTGAATACGACCGTATCAAGGAAGCCAAAGGAGAAACTGCAGCCAACGAAGCCCAAACGGCTGCCCTTGCAGCTGGCAAAATGCTTGTAAAGGACAGCATCGCAGACGCTTTCTTACAGCAAATCCTGCTCCGTCCGGCAGAGTACGACATGGTCGCAACCCTCAACCTCAACGGCGACTACCTTTCCGACGCACTCGCTGCACAAGTGGGAGGCATCGGCATCGCTCCTGGGGCTAACATCAACTACCTCACTGGCCACGCCATTTTCGAGGCTACGCATGGCACTGCACCCAAATACGCAGGCAAAGATGTAGTAAACCCCTCTTCAGTTATCCTCAGCGCCGTTATGATGTTGGAATATATGGGATGGGACAAGGCCGCAAAAAGTATAGTGAAAGGTTTGGAGCGCAGCATCCGAAAAAAGCGAGTGACATATGACTTTGAGCGGTTGATGAAAGGTGCTACCAAATTGAAGTGTTCGGAATTTGGACAAGAAATCATTGCAAATATGTAGACTCATTGCTTCTAAGCAAGGTATTAAATGCCCTGTTCGGTTTGGACCTTTCAGGGCATTTAATTTTAATCTATTAAAGGTCTGGAAACAATGGCCGTACTTCAACCCGCAGTCCTTTTCAAGTATCACGCTGACAATGAATACTTGGAAACCATGTTAGCCAATTCAGAACTGTTTTACAGTCCTGCATCAATATTTAACGATCCAGCTGAGTTCAAATTCACCTATTTAGAAGGTATCAGTCTTGATGAATTTGAGAAAAGTCCAAATAAACCGATAGGCCAGACTCTTAGAAGAAATTTCGATCCACAAACCTTTTTCGAGGTAATGAAGGAAAAAACCTTAGATGCATTTAGCCAAATGGGTGTATGCTGTTTTGCTCATAGCCCTTACAATTATCTTATGTGGAGTCATTATGCCAAAAGTCACACAGGGGTGTGCCTAATATTCGATGCCCCGAAAGACAGGGAGATTTTTATGAGGATAAACCCAGTGGTTTATGCCGACACTATTCCATACCTAGACTTTAGAAAGCCTTTTTTGGAAGAGTTTGTTAGAGCGGTAACAACGAAAGCGGCTTGCTGGGCTTATGAAGAAGAATGGCGCGGTGTAAAAGGTGCTTCTGGGATACATAAATTCAATAAGCAGGCGTTAATCGGGGTAGTTTTTGGGCAAAGGATGCAAGAAGAAAGAAAGGATGTTATCAAAGAAATATGTGCAAAACATGGTCTACAATCCAGTTTTTTTGACTGCGTCTTTGAGAAGAACTCCTATAATATCGAACTCAGACATCACCCTGCTGGAGAAGTTTTTAACCTTGTCGTGCCTCCGTACAAAGGCGCAACGTAGCCCTCACTCCTTAGAAATTGGGATTAGAACCTTTAAAACTAGGCATATGGCTTCAAAACTGTGGCTGATTTTGAAGCCTGCAAATCAAGCAGTGTGGGATAAAAGCGGTGGCACTTCTCGAAGTCGTGCCACCGCTTTTTTTTAATCATGCCCGCTCACGCATGGCATCCAAAACGCGAACCATAATATAAGAACCAATTAGGCTCATCACAATTGCCTCTACCACAATGAAAAAGCACGAGGTAATGGGATTAAGATACTCCCCCAGAGGCGTTTCGCGCTGGATACTGGCTAAAAGTTCAGGATTGAAGTTTAAAAAAATAGCCATAAAAAAGGCGAATGGAACAACCCCGATGAAGGACGTGAACATCCCTACTGCCACACCTGAAGCAGTATCGGAGGTGCCATCATGATGTCCGCGTGTCCAGGCACGCAAGGCCATCCACAGCAGGCCCAGATGAATGACACCGTTAAATATGCGCAGGTAAAAGTTTTCGCTCAAGTGAAGAATGTGCATGAGCAAAAAGAATCCAGTAAGACTGAAGAACATCCAAAGGCCATAACGAAATGCGATCTGTTTCATATTTCTCCTTGTTGGTTGGTGAAAAAATAACAGGCATTTTGGCGACGGGTTAGAGTTGTAATCAACCACCCGGTTTTGCATTAAACGGCTTTGGCGAAAATTTGTTTTGATATTAATTCATTGCATCAAACAAAAGCGTTCTGCCAGCTGCGGCTGACAGAACGCTTTTGAAATACCAGGGAATTATCTTTACTCCCCTTCAATTTGCCTTTCCAATTCCTCCATCATCACAAAATCAATGGATTCGCTGATGGTGGGTATGATGGTGAGGATAGTTTCGAGTCGGGAGATTTCGATGAGTTTGGTCACCATCGGGTTCATTTCGCCAGCCAGGACGAAGGTTCCTGTACCTTTCCAAATGCGGTGACCTGTCAGAATGGCCGAAAGTCCGCTGCTGTCAACATATTTGACATTGGAAAGATCAAGGATAAAATTTCGGATACCCTCTTGAGAAAGAAGGATAAGGTCGCTCTTGAGTTGAGGCGCAATGGTCGAGTTCAGGTTTTCCTCGTGGAGCGAAAGTATTGCATAATGCTCCTGCTTATCAATCTGATATTTCATAGACGGTTGGTTGTCAATAATTGTATGTTTGAAATAACTATTCTCAAACGTCCTTGGGATGGCAAATGTAAGACTTGCGCGTTTTTTTTCAATAAAAATTTCAAGGGGCGTTTGGACCTGACTGCTTGGCAGCCTAAAAACTTTCGGCGGGGTTTTTGTCCTTTAATCTTTACTTTTTTAGCCAGCAAAATGGCCCATTGAACCCTGCACAGAAAAAAATGTTAAACTGCTCCGTTAAAACTTGGCTGATTTGGAACAATTCGCCTAAAATTGTCGCACGAAATCTTTGATAATGAATAATAAATTCTCCCCGGTTGTCAAACAAATCATCAACCAAAGCGGCCAAGAGGCTCGGCGACTGGGACATGATTATGTTGGCACCGAGCACTTGCTCCTGGGCATAATATCCGAGCGCGATAGTTTGCCCGTTCGCGTGCTCGATTCTCTTTTAGTGGATGTGAACGACCTCAAAAAACGTATTGAACGCTCCATCCCCCGATATTCTAACTATCCCCCCGCGGAAAACCTCTATGTCGGCGAATGCGCTATGACCACCCAGGTGCAGCGCGTTCTGAAGGCCACTTTTGTAGAGGCCAAAATGACTAAAACCGAAGAGGTGCACCCCGAGCATCTTATGCTGGCCATGTTGAAATATGCAGACATCGGCAGCACTAAACTTTTAAACGAATACGACGTGGACTACGATTCATTCAAAAAAGAACTGGAGTATGTGCGTTCGGAACAAGACCTCGCACAACCTAAAATATCCGCTCAATCTGAAGGCGATTTTGATGAAGAACGCGGCACTTACCAGTCGCCTTCCCAAAAACGCCAGGAAAAAAGCCGCACCCCTGTGCTCGACAATTTCGGCCGCGACTTTACCAAACTCGCCGAAGAAGGCAAACTTGACCCCATCATCGGGCGGGAACGCGAAATAGAGCGTGTAAGCCAAATTCTCAGCCGGCGTAAAAAGAATAACCCGGTGCTCATTGGTGAGCCTGGCGTTGGTAAAACCGCCATCGTGGAAGGCCTTGCACTGCGCATCATACAGAAAAAGGTGAGCCGCACGCTGCACAATAAACGCCTGGTAATGTTAGACCTGGCTGCTTTGGTTGCAGGCACAAAATACCGCGGACAGTTTGAAGAGCGAATCAAGGCCATCATGGTCGAATTGGAAAAAAACCGCGACGTCATCCTTTTCATCGACGAAATACACACCATGGTTGGTGCTGGCGGTGCATCAGGAAGCCTCGATGCTTCTAACATTTTCAAACCCGCACTTGCACGTGGCGAACTCCAATGCATCGGCGCCAGTACACTCGACGAGTATCGCCAATACATTGAGAAAGACGGCGCCCTGGATCGCCGCTTCCAGAAAGTATTGGTAGAACCACCAACGCAGGAAGAGACCATCCACATCCTGCGGAACATCCAGTCGAAGTACGAAGAGTTCCACAACGTCAATTATTCTGACGAAGCCATTGTAGCATGTGTGCGCCTCAGCGACCGGTATATCACAGATCGTTTTTTGCCCGATAAGGCCATTGACGTGCTGGATGAAGTGGGTGCGCGTGTACACTTGAAAAACATCGTGGTGCCACAGCACATTGAAGACCTGGAAAAAGAAATAGAGGCCATTCGAGAGCGTAAAAACTATGCCGTGAAAAACCAGAATTATGAGGACGCTGCCAATCTCCGCGACCTCGAAAGCCGCCAGGTACGCCAACTGGATTTTTCCAAATCCCAGTGGGACGAGGAAAGCAAAGTGGCACGTTACCCCGTTGGCGAAGAAGAAATTGCCGAAATAGTGGCCATGATGACGGGCATTCCAGTGCGAAAAGTGGGCCAAAGTGAGAGCAAAAAACTAGTGGCAATGGCCGACGATTTGCGCAAAATGGTCATCGGGCAAGACGAAAGCGTGCTCAAAATATCCAAGGCCATTCAACGCAACCGGGTGGGATTAAAAGACCCAAAGAAGCCCATTGGTTCCTTCATATTCCTGGGTCCAACAGGGGTAGGTAAAACAGAGTTAGCGCGTGCGCTTTCCCGCTATCTCTTTGATTCAGAAGACAATCTGTTGCGGATTGACATGAGCGAGTACATGGAGAAATTCACCGTGAGTCGCCTTATTGGCGCCCCTCCAGGCTATGTTGGGTATGAAGAAGGCGGACAATTGACCGAGAAAGTGCGGCGTAAGCCCTACGCTGTGGTGCTACTTGACGAGATCGAAAAAGCACACCCTGATGTGTTCAACATCCTGCTTCAGGTGCTCGACGATGGTCAATTGACCGACGGCATGGGTCGGAAGGTGGACTTTAAGAACACAATCATAATCATGACTTCAAACATTGGTGTGCGCCAACTCAAAGATTTTGGTCAAGGGGTGGGTTTTGCTACCCAGGCGCGCCAGGATGCTGCAGAGGGCAATGCCAAGATCGTGATTCAGAACGCATTGAAAAAGACTTTCTCCCCAGAATTCCTCAACCGTATTGACGATGTGATGGTGTTCAACTCGCTTGGCAAACCAGAGATTTTCAAGATCATTGACAACGCCCTTGCGAGCCTTACGCTTCGTTTGAGCAACATGAAATTCACCCTCGCGCTTAGCGAAGAGGGCAAGGAGTTTGTCGCGGAAAAAGGGTACGACCCTCAGTTTGGCGCCCGACCACTACACCGTGCTATTCAGAAATATGTTGAAGACCCGCTCGCGGAGTTCATTTTGGGTGAAAACCCAGCCGAAGGTTCTGCATTGATGGCCAATTTGAACGAAGCCAAAGACGGCCTTGTCATTGCCTTTGCTGGAGAACCGAAAGCGCTTGGAGAGGGTACTCCCTTGGCTTTGGAAGCAGAGGGTGATGTGACGGCGAGCGATAATTGATTTAGGATTTGCGATTTTGGATTTACGATTTAGGGCGCTGAGATTGGTACACTACCAAGCTCAGCGCCCTAAATCGTAAATCCAAAATCGTAAATCCAAAATCACTCATCATCCTCCACCACTCCCGTAGGGTTCCGTTCCCACATAAGGTAGGCTTTCAAAAACTCGTTGAGGTCGCCATTCAGTATTGTATCCGGGTTGTGGATTTTGTAGCCAGAACGGAGGTCTTTCACCCAACGGTCGTCGAGGACATAGGACCGGATTTGACTGCCCCATTCGATTTTGCTTTTGCCTGCTTCGATTTTGTCCTGTTCGGCTTGGCGCTTCCGCAATTCAAGTTGGTAGAGGCGGCTTTTCAACATGGTCATCGCGATGTCGCGGTTGCGATGTTGGCTCCGATCTTGTTGACATTCAGCCACAATACCCGTGGGGATGTGTGTGACACGTACGGCAGATTCGGTCCGGTTTACGTGCTGACCACCCGCGCCAGAAGCCCGGAATACGTCCCAACGGATATCGTCCGGGTTGACAATAATCTCAATTTCATTGCCCTCAATAAGCGGATACACAAACACCGAGCTAAAGGAGGTTTGTCGCTTTCCTTGCGCATTAAAGGGGCTTATGCGCACCAGGCGATGTACACCGTTCTCGCCTTTTAGCCAGCCATAGGCGTAGTCGCCCCGGATTTCGATGCTGGCAGACTTAATTCCTGCTGCATCGCCTTCCTGCTCGAAAAGATCAATGACTTTGAAGCCGTCGCGTTCGGCCCACATCTTGTACATCCTCAAAAGCATAGCCGACCAGTCGCAAGCTTCTGTGCCACCAGCACCAGCATTAATGGTGAGCACGGCATTCATTTCGTCCTCTTTTTGATTGAGGGTGCTCCTGAATTCGGCATCTTCAAGAATACCGAGTGTACGCTGAAATTGTGTTTCTACTTCCTCCTCGGAGGCTAGTCCTTCTTTTTGGAATTCAAAAATTCCTTCAAGATCGTCCACCTCACGGGCGAGGGCTGCATAATCGTCGAGCCATTTTTTGCTCATGCCGATTTTACGCTGAATGCCTTCTGCGCGTTTGGGGTCACTCCAGAAAGTGGGGTCAAGGGTTTGGCTGTTCAGGTCTTCAACTTCTTTGGCGCGGTTATCCACGTCAAAGATACCTCCTGAGGACCGCCAGCTTGTCTTTCAACTCTTTGAGTTGTTCGATAGTCATGGAAACGGAAAATTTTATTGGTGATTGGTTATTTGTGGAATTGGGGATTTGGATATTTGTTTAGCCCTAGCTTGGTATTGGTATTGGTATTTTCCTCAAGGTAGGCATGGATGCCAAGATCTGGCTAAACAAATACCCAAATCCCCAATTCCACAAATAACCAATTTTTCAAAAGATTTCAACATAAAAAACGAGTTCTGAATTGGCAGGGATCAATCCTCCAGAGGCTTCCTGATCTCCGTAAGCGAGTGAAGGAGGGATGAACAAGTATGCGCGGGCGCCGTGATTGAGATACAACATCGCTTCGTCGAAGCCTGGGATCATTTGTCCGCCGCCGGCAGGAAACTGGAGCGGTTTGCGGCGGATAAAGGAATTGTCAAAAGGGGTGCCGTCTCTAAGGCAGCCGTAGTAGTGTACCTGAAGAACCTCGCCTTCCTGGATTAGTGGTCCAGCGCCCTCTGTCTCGACCAGTATTTTCAAACCGGATAGTTTGGCATTAAGTTCCGCATTGAGCAGCCCGGCACTATAAGATTTTGCCTTGGACTGGACTTTTTTGGCTATTGGTTGAATGGCGGTTTCGAGCGTAAGCGCCGCGGCGGCCTTTTGCTCTAAGGTTACAATTTCGATAAGCACGATTTCAAACCGGATTTCTTTTTGGTCCTTTTCTTCCGGAGGCAGGTACTGGCGCATATTTTCATCCACCTCCTGAAATATGGTAAGACTGTCGCCAATGCCCATGAGCATGGCAGCATCCATAAGTGGAGGGTAGTGACTGAGTGTTTCTTCTGCCGGGGCAAGGTCATATCGGTAAGTGCCACCGGGGTTCTTTTTGGAACTGCTGAGCTGTAACTTTCCTACGTAAACATCAACATTTGCAATCATGGCCTCGCCGCGTTGTGGCTTCCTTCCACCTTTTTGGATATGGTGGATGTATCGGTAGCCATGCTCTGTGGTGTTTTGCGCTTGTATTTGGGTAATGCAAAACACAAGGGAAACTGAGAACAAAATTTTGAATTTCAACATTTTGAGAGAACGATGAAGTATGGAGGATAACGATGAACTGGGCCTATCTCAAATGAAATGTGAGCGTCCCGCTTGTAACGAGACGCCCACTTATATGGAAATTTTAGATCGCGAAATGAATTTCTCGCAGGTTTACATACCCATGTCAATATAGAACACAAGGTCTGTGTTAGCTGGAATGTCGGCACCTGCGCCTCTTTCACCATAACCTAAAGCGCTGGGAATGAAGAGAATGGCCTTTCCGCCACGATTGAGCATTTTCATGCCTTCATTGAAACCAGGAATAAGTGCACCTACTGTGAATGCGGCACGCGCACCACGGTCGTAGGAATTGTCGAACATAACACCATCCGCTTTGCGTACACCGTAGTAGTGTGACGGGATTTTGTCGCCTTCATTGATTGCGGCACCCGAACCTTGTTCGATGATGACGTATTCAAGGCCAGAGGCTGTTTTTTTAAGATTTGCAAGTTTTTTGGCCTTGTAGTCACCGAGCATGGTTTTCACAGTTTCTGCAATGGCTATGCCTTCTGCTTTGGCAACGTCTGCCTTTTGCATTTCTTCCATCTCGCGTTGTTTAAGTACTTCAGGAGTAAGGATTTCTTCCAATTTTACCTCATAGCGAATTTCTTTGACCTCGCCAAAGGATTTAGGAATACCCTTTTTCATCAAAGAATCGAGAGGCTGGATTACTGTAGCACTGTCGCCTGAAGCCATCATCATAAGCGCCTCAAAAACTGCGGGCACTTTCCCTTTCATAGTGCTGGAATCAGGCAGTACGATTTGGCGTGGGCCGCCTGCGTCGCGGGAGGTGCTTTGTACAAGCGAGTCGTTTACCCATGTTTTCACGCTGATGAGTACTGTGCTACCGAAAGTGGCTTTTGGGCCTTCCTGGTTTGTGTGGATGGTGACACGGTTACCAGCAGCTGTGGTCATTTCCTTGCCTTTTTGGCAAGCCACTTGGGCGATGGTGAGGAGTGTCAAAACAGACAAAATCAATAAGTTACGCATTCTTGTCGAGTTAAGTGAATGATAGTTAATAGTTGAAAGTTTCAAGTGGCAAGTTTCAAGTGGGGAGTCCATGTGCATATCTTGAATCTTGTCACTTTCAACTTGGAACTCTTTTATCCTGCCAAAATCCGGTCTTTGTATTCTGGCAGTATGCTTTTGAATTTCTCGATGGTGGCTTTCAGGCTGTCGTGGGAATAGGCCCCCGAAGCGTTTTTGTGGCCACCACCTTTAAAATGTTTTTTGCAAATTTCCTGCACGTCAATGTTTCCTTTGGAGCGGAGGCTAAGTTTCACTACAGTAGGTTGGTTGTGTATGAACGCTGCGATGCGCACGTCTTTCACGCTCAACAAGTAGTTCACGATACCTTCTGTGTCGCCGCGCTGGATGTCGAATTCTTCATAATCTTTTCTTGAAAGCCAAATGAGTGCGGTTTTGTATTCGGGGTAAAATTCCATTCGATTGCTGAGACAATGGCCGAGCAAGCGCAGGTTTTTTTCTCTGTTGGAATTAAAAATCATGTCTTGCACTCCTGTGTCATCTAAGCCACGTTCTACCAAATCAGCTGCAATTCGAAAAACGTTGGGGTTGGTAGCGTATCGAAACGAGCCAGTATCTGTCACCAATCCTGTATAAATACACTTTCCTACGGTATTGGGGTTGATTTTATCGCGGTCGCCAAGACCCACTATTAATTGGTACACCAATTCACTGGTACTGCTCGCCGCAGGCTCCGAAATAACAAAGTCAGCAATGGAGTCTGGGTAAAGGTGGTGATCAATCATGATGCGTTGAACCTGCAAGTCGCGCACGTAATCGCCCAGTTTGTCAATCCGGTCCAGGGCATTGAAATCCAAAAAAATCAATAGGTTTTTCTTGTTGATTACCTGTTTGCATTCCTCGGGCTGGATATCCCAGATCAAAATATCACTTGCGCCAGGTAAAGCCTCAAATTCTTCAGGGTATTCGGACGGGAAAAGCACGTGTACCGTATGGCCGTGCTGTTCCAGGTAATGTCGCATGGCCAGTGAACTGCCAATCGCATCGCCATCCGGGTTGCGGTGCGAAAAGATCGCAACGTTTTTTGGGACTTGGATAATTTGACGAAGCTCGGCTGGGAATTCCATTTCAGTAGGCAGTGGCAGTAAGCAGTAGCAGTTTTACCCGCCGTAGTTTTAACGAAGGAGGGGGCAGTTGGCAGTAGCAGTAACAGTTGGCGGTTTTACCCGCTGAAGTTGTAACGGAAGCAGAAACGTGGGTGAGGGAAGTACTCCACCAAATTCCCAAATCCGCCAAAAACGGCCGCAAAAGTACATACTTCGCAGTGAATTGCCCTTTTCACCACAGATTATTTTTTTAAAAACCTTTTTGGTGACCCCTTTTGAAATATAATCTTGGAATACCTTTGCGGCCTTTCTCAACTATGATGTATAATGTATGAACTATGATGTAAGGATCAAGGCTCAATCGTCTTAAGTTCTGCAAGATTTAAGTTCCCAATCTCTACATACTCTTTGTACATCATACATCATACATCATACATAATGGTAAACAACCGTACCTTCACCATGATTAAGCCAGATGCTGTTCGAGCTGGCAACATTGGCAACATTCTTCAAATGATCAACGCTGCAGGTTACCGTATCGTGGCGATGAAACTCACACAACTCAGCCTTGCAAAAGCAGGCGAATTCTACGCCGTACACAGCGCACGCCCTTTTTATGGCGAACTCTGCGAATTCATGAGCAGCGGCCCAATCGTGGCCGCAATTCTTGAAAAAGACAATGCAGTAGAGGATTTCCGGAACCTCATCGGCGCCACAAACCCGGCGAACGCCGCTCCAGGTACCATCCGGGCCAAGTACGCTACCAGCGTCGGAGAAAATGCCGTACACGGCTCAGACAGCGACGAAAATGCTGCTATTGAAGGCGCGTTCCATTTTGGCGGAGTGGATATGTATTAAAAGAACCGCAAAATGTAAAACCGGAAAATTTAAAATGTAAAACGATGAATCCCGTTGCAGATCAATGATTTGCAACGGGATTCTTGCTAAAAATTCAAGCAGGTGACATCTCCGACGAAGGAGGAGGTGTCACCTGCTTGAATCAGTTTTTTAGGTGACACCTCCTCCTTCGTCGGAGATGTCACCTAAAAAACCTCAATACATCATCAATTTCCGGGAAGCATTTCCGAACGGCGTTTCGAGGCGGCAGGTGTAAAAACCAGGCTCGCGAAGATCAGCGCGATGCAACACTATATGGTTCTCGCCGATTTGGTATGCGCCATTTTTAGCGGTTACCTCTCGTCCTGAAGTATCAAAAATGCGGAGAAAAACATCGGCGGCAGCAGGGAGTCGAAACCACAGGAGCGTCATCTCAATAAAAGGGTTGGGGGAATTCTGAAAAAGTTCAACGCTTCCTTCGGCGGTTTTGCTGGGTAGGGGTTGGGTCTGAAATTGTGCAGCGGTCATGATAAGTTGTTCGTGTGCGACCGAAAGCGAAGGCGTGTTTTTCTCATAGCACGAGAACCCTTGCGGCCAAATCTGTGGCGGATAGACTGGATGAAATTTTTGGTTGTGGGCGATGTACGTTTAGATTCAAATGTTGTGCCAGAAAATTCGGGAAGGGGCAAGCATGGTATTGTGGACCAAGATTCTCTTGATTGCTCAGTCTTCGTATGTTTGCAAATCAAATCGCAGTTAATCCAAATATCCAAATACCCCAATATCCAAACGCTCATCCGCATCATTATGGAAACCCTCTCCCTACCGCGTACCCAACCTGAAATGCTTGCCGTGACCCAACGTCATCAAAGGCTGAGCATTGGCATTCCAAAAGAAACTACCTTGCAAGAGAACCGTGTGGCACTGGTGCCCAATTCGGTGGCAACCCTCGCTGCCCATGGCCACGAGGTGCTGGTGGAAGCGGGGGCGGGTGAAAAAGCGCGGTTCAGTGATTTGGACTATTCCGAGGCGGGCGCGCATATTGTGCGAAGTGCGGAGGAAGTGTATAAAGCCGAGGTTATCCTCAAGTCAGCCCCACCTACGCTGGTTGAGATTGACTTGATGCGTCCCGGCCAGGTCGTGGTATCGCCCATTCATTTGCCCTTGCTGAACGTCGAGTACATCAGTAGCCTGCTGCAAAAACGGGTGATAGCACTGGCCATGGAGTACATCCATGACGATGTGTCTGGGGCCTTTCCCATTGTGCATGCCATGAGCGAGATTTCGGGCAATAGCGCCATCCTTATTGCAGCGGATTTGTTGGCCACCACCCGGGGAGGAAAGGGTGTTTTGCTTGGAGGTGTAGCGGGCGTCCCACCGGCCAAGGTCATTATCCTTGGCGCAGGAGTCATCGCTGAATTTGCTACCCGCACGGCCCTCGGGCTTGGCGCAGAGGTGCGTATCTTCGACAATAACATACAGAGAATCATTCATTTGCAAAATCAGGTAGGCCGCCCATTGCATACTTCGGTCATCAATCCACAACACCTAAAAGAGCAACTCCTCACAGCCGATGTGGCCATCGGAGCCGTCCATTCAGCCCATGCCAATGCACCTATGCTGGTTTCGGAAGATATCGTAATGCGGATGAAACCCGGCTCGGTTATCGTAGATGTGAGTATTGATCAGGGCGGCTGTTTTGAAACCTCAGAGGCTACTACCCACGACCGTCCAACCTATGAGCGGCATGGTGTTATTCATTATTGTGTGCCGAATATTCCTTCCCGCGTGGCACGCACCGCATCGGAAGCCATTAGCAATATCCTTACTTCCATGCTACTGATGAGTGAAACAGGGGGTATTGTGCCACTCGTCACCTCCCATGCCGGTCTGCGGAATGGGGTGTACGCCTATCGTGGCACGCTCACAAATGCACATTTAGGCGAGCGTTTTCAAATTCGGAGCACCGATTTGGATTTGTTGATTACTTCGGATTTTTGAATTAGAGGCTGTCTAAAGTTTTTTCAATGGATGCTTTTTCAGTCTCTTAGAAAACAAAAACTCTGCTACCTTGCGCCGTCTCCAAATTTCCAAGAAAACGCAACTTTTCAGCCTTTTTGGAACATGAAATTTTCTAGAATCCGCCTTATTTTTACAATCATTCTGTGCATGGCAATATCTTTGCCCGCCACCTGGGCGCAGGGCAACCGCGATTACATGCGGGAGACCGGGAAAATTTACGTCGTTGTCGGCGTTATTTTGCTTGTCTTCCTTGGCATCGTCTGGCAGCTAATACGCCTGGATCGTTCACTAACCAAAATAGAGCACCAACTCAACGACGACAAAAATGAGTGGAAAAATTAGTTTCTTCAAAAGCGTAGAAAACTACGTGGACAAGGCCGCCGCCTTCACCGATATCCCCAAAGGCCTTGTAGAGCAGATCAAGGCTTGCAACCTTGTGCTCCAAATCCGTTTCCCCATCCGGGTCAACGGCGATTATCAAGTCATCGAAGCTTACCGGGTGCAGCACAGCCACCACCGCCTGCCAACCAAGGGCGGCATCCGTTACGCAGAATCGGTTGACCAGGACGAGGTGATGGCACTTGCCTCCCTCATGACCTATAAATGCGCCCTCGTGGACGTACCATTCGGCGGCGCAAAAGGCGGTATCAAGATCAACCCTGCCAATTTTACGGAAGAACAACTTCAGAACATTACCCGCCGATACACTTCTGAACTCGTCAAAAAGAACTTTATCGGTCCCGGCATTGACGTTCCGGCGCCGGACTATGGAACAGGGCCGCGCGAAATGGCTTGGATCCTCGACACCTACCAAGCCCTCCGGCATGGCGAAGTGGATTCTATTGCCTGTGTTACGGGCAAACCTGTGACCCAAAACGGTATCCGTGGTCGCGCTGAAGCTACAGGTCGCGGCGTGTTCTATGGCTTGCGCGAGTGTATGCGCTATGAGGAAGACATGAAGAAAATAGGCCTGACCAAGGGCATCGAGGGCAAAACGATGGTGGTGCAGGGCCTTGGCAACGTAGGCAGCAACACCGCCCTAATCAGCCAGGCAGAAGGCAATGTGAAAATCATCGGCGTGGCCGAGCGGGAAGGGTCTATTCACGGACCGGATGGCATCAATGTCGAGAAACTTATGGCGTTCCGCAAGGAGACCGGCTCGATCATTGGTTTCCCCGGAACCAAACACATTGGAGATGCTTCGGCAGCACTTGAACTCGAATGCGATATCCTGGTTCCGGCTGCTTTGGAGAATCAAATTACGGTTGAAAATGCACCGCGCATCAAGGCAAAAATTATCGCAGAGGCCGCCAACGGCCCTATTACAGCAGACGCAGACCCAATTCTCATCGCTAAAGGCATTATTATCCTGCCTGACTTTTTCATCAACGCAGGTGGCGTAACGGTTTCTTATTTTGAATGGCTCAAAAACCTTTCGCACCACCGCTTTGGCCGTTTGGAAAACCGTTTCCAACACGACTCCTACCATCGCATCGTGCTCAAAGTGGAAGAAATGACGGGTAAAACCCTCACAGACCGCGAACGTGACCTGCTCACGCGCGGCGGCACCGAAGTTGACCTCGTTAACTCCGGTTTGGAAGACACCATGATTACTGCTTATGCTCAGATCAAAGAAACTTTCCGCCAACACCCTGAAATCAAAGACATGCGGACGGCTGCGTTTGTGTGCTCTTTGAAGAAAATTGCGGGCGACTATATCTCTATGGGTATTTTCCCTTAGTGGTGATTAGTGACCCCTCCTAGGCTAAAGCTTCGGCGGGTAAATTGGTATAATCGGGGTGCGACTTGTTTAAGTCGCACCCCGATTTTTTTGCGTTCTTTCATTTGAGGAGCATTTTGGGCGGGTGCATATTTGCCACTGAATATTTTGATTTTTGATTTTGGTTGATAAATATTGAGCACTGAAAATCAATTCATTGTTCAACAAAATTGCCCGAATGAAATTTAGATACTTGCTCACAATTTTACTTTTGGGGTTTATCATCGTCGCCGCTTCTGCCCAATCCCCCCGTAAAATCGCCCTCTTGATTGCCATAGGCGATTATCCCGAATCTTCGGGTTGGTCAAAAATCAATTCCTCCAACGATGCTGTTTTGGTACGGGAGGTCCTGCTCCAGCAAGGCTTTAAGGAAAAAGATATCACCATCCTAAAAGAAGCGGACGCAACGCGAAAAGGGATTCTGCAAGCCATTCAGAAACATCTGATAGATGCGGCAAAACCCGGTGACGTGCTTTATTTTCAATTTTCAGGGCATGGACAGCAAGTTGCCGATGATAATGCTGAAAATCATGGCGATGAGGTAGACGGCTTTGACGAAGCTATTGTACCATTCGATTCCCCCATGCGCTACGGGGAGGGGGGCAATACAGGCCAAAACCTAATTCGAGATGAGGAAATAGGCCAATTATTTGTCCAAGCCCGCAAGCGCATCGGACTGAAAGGGAACCTGCTGGTGATTCTGGATTCTTGTCACTCTGGTACCGGCACCAGAGGTATGGCAATTGCGCGCGGCACCGACAGGATCATGGCTGATTCCAGTTACATCGCCCAACACATCAACAAAGCACCCGAAAATGAAATGCTGCCTATCGAAAATGCAGACGGCTTGGCGCCCATGGTTGCATTTTTTGGCTCCTCGGCCAGTCAGTTGAATTTTGAAACCCGCGACGAACGCGGCGTTTCGATGGGTTCATTGACCTATGCCTTATGCAAAAAACTGGGCCAGGCCAATTCCTCGACTACTTACCGCGGACTATTTGATCAAATCCGGCTGGAAATGGCCAAAATTGCTTCGCGCCAACAGCCACAGGCGGAAGGCGTACTCGATCAGCATGTTTTTGGTGGAAGTCTGGTAGAGACTCCCAACCATATCCCGGTGAAACGCTGCGCAAGTTCAAAATACATTGAAATTAAAGCCGGGTGGATGCACGGCTTGTATGAAGGCACCGTAGTCGGGCTGTACCCGGCCGAAACCCGTCACCCAGAAGGCGCGCAGGCTTTAAGAAAGGGTACCATTACCACTTCAGGGCCTTTTGAAAGTATGGTAACCCTGGACAGCGCGCTGCAAAAGCAAATTGCAAGCAATGCCTGGGTTTATGTATTGGAAAAGAACTTCGGCGATTTGAAAGCCCGGATTCATATACAATTGGACCGCAAACATCCCATTGCAAAGGCTTTGAGAGAACGGATCGCTTCCATACCGATCATTCAGGAGGACAACAAGACAGCCGAGCTTCATGTGGTTCAAATTGGCGAAACTGTTCAACTGATGTCCGGCAACCTCGTCTTAATGGAGGCAGGCGCTAACACTAGAACAGAGGTGGCTGTGGAACGATTTGTCGGAAAAATTCTGTCCTGGACACAGGTGTCCTATCTCCGTGGATTGCAGGCGGAAAATGAGGAGATGAAATTGAAACTCGAAATTGTACCCGTGGAATGGGACCGAAAAAACAGGAGCGTCAAACGAGAGATTCCGCAAACCGAAAAGACCGATTCATTTGGCAATATGCGTTTCAAGCGTGGTGATGTTTTCCGTGTTCGGATAAGCAACCCAAGCAATAACGCGGTTTATTTTACCATTCTGGACATTTCTCCCGACAACAGCTTTGTGGTACTGGCCCCCAACGCCCAGGAAACCCCGGAAGAGTTTCATATCAAGCCGGGGCAAACCATTGAATTAAAGCAAAATTTTGAACTCGAGCCACCTTATGGCACCGAACTCCTGAAATTAATCGTGACGGACGTGCCAATAGACTTGCGCCCCATTGTCCAAACACGCGGGGTCAATACCAAATCCAACTCCAGCCCACTCGAGAGGCTTTTTGCGCAAACCTATTTCAATGAAGATTGCCAGAAGCGCGGTGGTAAAACGGCGAATGTTTCAGCAGGTTTTATGCATATTGAGACGCTTGCATTTATTATTGAGCAATGATATAAACATTGAAAAGAGTTAACCACCAGCACCGCGTAAAAACACCTGATTTTTCATAACCCGTGAAATCACGCTTATCCAATAAAAGAAGTTTACTCACCTTTGATCCGAACTAATTCACCATTTACATCTAAAATTTTGCATAATGAAGAAGATTTCATTTTCTATTTTGACAGCCCTTGCTTTTCTGTTTTTCACCACGACTTTGGTGGCACAAAAAACCGGAGCGCCAGGTAACGCTGTTGAAAAAAAGTCCAGCGATACTGCGTTGCCTTTTTGCGATCAGGTGATGGGAAACTACGGCGCCGATTTGCAAAAACGGGCTAACCAGGAGTGCCGCACCGTTTATCCCTGCATTGATTGCATTGACAGGGCAAGCAACAAAGTGACCTGCAACCAAATGGTAGTGCAGCCCAATAAGGATGCAATATGTGCTGTCAAAGCCACTGCAGTGGTTGAACAAGCGACTACTCAGAAGATTCTAGTGCTGGACCAAAATGATTTTGCGTTGAACATTATTCAAACTCCCTGCTTTTTCGCCGGAATCACCCTCAAAGTCCTGGCAAATCGCACGAATTCTACTATGGCAGATCAACCAGGAGATTATCAGTACGCCTGGACGGTGGATGGTGTGGCGATGGGTTCTGCCAACAATATTTACTGCGTTTCGGGTAAAACCGCCACTGTGAAAGTTACACAAGTTGCAACAAGCCGGACCAAAACCATGACGGTGGAAATATCTAACCGATTGCAGGACAATCAAGTACCCACTAACACTTCAAAACCACTTGCAGTCTATCAAAAAACGAGCTGCTTTGGCACCTGCCCCTCCTACATCGTTGAATTTTATAATGACGGCTCTGTTAATTGGAATGGTCGCGCAAATGTTTTGCCACTTGGCCAGAAGCGGAGTAAAATTAGCGCTGATGCCTATGAAAAACTGGAAGCAAAAGCACGGGCAATCAATTTTTTAAACCTGAAAAATTCCTATCCGGAGGAGCAAATTGCAGATGCCTCTGCCACCATCCTTTATATGAATATAGATGGGCGGGAAAAACAGGTCTCGGACATCTTTGAAGCGCCGAAAGGTTTGGACGAACTGGAAAAAATGTTCGATGACTTGATCAGGAAACTGGGCTGGGCCAAAGCAAAAACTCCCGCGCCCATGCAAAAAAAGCTCGAAGCCCCAAACAAAGACAAAAAGGCTTCGGGTAATTAACCGGGCTTTCGCAGGGCAAACCATTGATTTTGGCCGCTTACGTTCACTCGTTGAATGTAAGCGGCCAAGTATTTGAACACGCGCTCATTTAAGGGATATCACAACCAGCCTTGCAATGAGAAATTTCTGCCTCCTTTTTTGGGTGCTCCTGCCGTTTAGCCTTTACGCCCAAACCGAAAAAACCTCCTCCGCTACGGCTCCAGCGGTTAAAAGCATTAAACCGCTGACTGCTACGGCTACTGCCACTGCTACTGTCACCCGTGCCGTCGTCATCGGCATTTCCGACTACCAGGATAAGGACATTCCCGATCTGCGTTTCGCCCACAAGGACGCGGAGGCATTTGCCAATTTCCTGCGCAGCCCAGCGGGAGGTAGCTTGGAGGACGACCACCTGAAAGTGTTGACCAACACCGAGGCCACCGCAGGGCGAATCGCCGAGGCACTCGATGCCCTTATCGAACATTCCATGGAAGGCGATCAGGTCATTATCTACTTCAGCGGCCACGGCGACGTGGAGGGTAAGAAGATTTCGCAGCCGGGCTTCCTGCTCTGCTGGGACTCGCCCTCTCGGGTGTACATGGGTGGCGGCACCTACTCGCTTTCCTTTTTGCAGGAAGTTGTTTCAACGCTGTCGTTGCAGAACAAGGCAAAGGTCATAGTCATCACCGATGCCTGTCATGCCGGGAAACTGGCGGGCAGCCAGATCAGCGGAGCACAGCTCACCAGCGCCAACCTGGCCAAGCAGTACGCCAACGAAGTAAAAATCCTCTCTTGCCAGCCCAATGAGTACTCCTTGGAGGGCGAGCAGTGGGGCGGCGGACGCGGCTGTTTCAGTTACCATTTCGTGGACGGACTTTTCGGTCTGGCTGATCGCAACGCAGATGGTCAGGTTTCTGTCGGTGAGATTGACCGCTATCTGGAAGACAAGGTGACCGCCGAGGCTGCTCCGCAACGCCAGGTGCCTATGCTGCTGGGCAACAAGACCGAGCGCCTGGCGACTGTCAATGCCCAGATTTTGGCCGATTTGAAAAAAGCAAAATCCAGCGGATTGCCCGTTTTTGCTGCCACTGAAGGCCGGGGTATGGAGGACGAGATACTGGCTAAACTGGATTCAAGCATCGTCAAAAAGTATTTTGCTTTTAAAAAAGCGGTGGCGGAAAAGCGTTTTTTTGAACCTGCCGACGATTGTGCCGAGACGTTTTACGCCTCGCTTTCTAAAGAGCCTGGACTGACCCCGCTACAGGGTTATTTGAAAAGAAATTATGCTGCAGCCTTGCAAGACGATGCCCAGCAGGCCATGAACACCTGGCTTCTTGCTTCAGATTTAGAACAATTGGAGCAACTCGAATATAAACAAATACTCCAACCCATCCCCAGGCAACTGGGACGGGCAGCGGAACTGCTAGGCGAAAGCCACTACATGCACCGCTCGTTAAATGCCCGCAAACTCCTGTTTGAAGGCATCCTGCTGAGCTGGACGAGCGTGAACCCAGACGAACAACTCGCCCGTCGTTGCCTAACCCTTTACCGAAAATCCTTGGCATTGGAGCCTCAATCACCCTTGCCATGGTGTTATATGTCCTTGGTTTATGTGCAAAAACTGCGACAGCCCGATTCAGCCTTTGTCTGCGTTCGCCAAGCCCACAACCTTGCACCCAACTGGGTGCTGCCTTTTGTTTATTTAGGCACTGAGCTTTCATACCCATATCACAACAAATTTGAACTTGCAAAACAAGTATTGCAAGAGGCCGATGCAATTGATTCCCTCCACCCTTGGGTCATTATGACTTGGGTAATGTGGCATAGTAATCAACCAGGAAAAGCCAACAGGGAGAAGGCGGTAATCTCTATGGAAAAATACCGGGATAATGGAGGCTACTTGTATTCAGGTTGGTACAATGGTTACGCTTTGGCCCTACAGGATTTAGGCAGGTATTCGGAAAGCGAAACAGCCTATTTAAAAGCCATTTCAATGGATTCAACGTGGGCCGTTTATTGGACTAATCTCGGTGTATTATACGGCAGGACAGGACGTTATGTGGAATCGGAATCCGTTTTAAAAAAAGCCATTTCACTAGATTCATCGTATTTCTACGCCTGGAACGGCCTTGGGGCTTTATACTTTTTTACCGACCATTACGTCGAAGCGGAGCTTGTTTTGAAAAAAGCCATTTCGCTGGATTCCACGGTTGCCAACGCCCACAAGCACTTGGCCATGGTCTGCTTCAAAACCAACCGACTTGTAGATGCCAGGCAAGGATTCTTAAAGGCGATCGAACTGAATCCAAATTATTTTCCCTCATTATTAGGTATGGCTTGCCTCCTCGCATCGGAAGGAAAAACAGGCGAAGCTATCGCCTACGTGGAGCAGGCCATCGCCATAGGCAGCACCTTCGAGCAACTGGAACAGGACGAAGACCTCGCTCCGCTCCGCGAGCGGGCGGAGTGGAAAGTCCTGATGAAAAAGTACTTTCAGGATAAGTTAAAAGAGTAAAAGCCAATGACATGAAAAATAATGTACTCTTCTTCACAGTCCTTCTATGCAACCTAACGCTGCTCGCCCAACAGCCCAAAAGCGTGAAACCTTTACCCGCCGAAGCGCGCAGCGCGAAGGCGGGCGTCACCACCCGCGCCGTCGTCATCGGCATCTCCGACTACCAGGACAAGGACATCCCCGACCTGCGCTTCGCTGACAAGGACGCGGAAGCTTTTGCCAATTTTCTTTACTCGCCCGCCGGAGGCTCGTTAGATGCCGACCATTTGAAATTGCTTCTGAACAGCCAGGCCACCATGGCTCAATTCGCCAAGGCACTTGACTGGCTCATGGAAAATATTAAAGAGGGCGACCAAGCCATCATCTACTTCTCCGGCCACGGTGACGTGGAGAAAAAGACACTGACACAACCGGGATACCTGCTTTGCTGGGATGCACCTTCCCAGGTTTATATGGCGGGGGGAGCCTTCAAATTGGGTGACCTGCAAGAGGTCATCTCTACCTTATCTATCCAGAACAAAGCGAAGGTGGTGGTCATCACCGACGCCTGCCGATCAGGTTCACTGGCAGGCAACAGCGTCGGCGGGGCGCAAGCCACTGCGGCCAGCCTCACCAAGCAATTCGCAAATGAGATAAAGATTCTCTCCTGTCAGCCCGATGAGTACAGTATCGAGGGCGAGCAGTGGGGAGGTGGTAGAGGCGCATTTTCTTTCAACCTAGTGGATGCGCTATACGGTCTGGCAGATCAAAACAACGACCTGTTCGTGACGCTCCAGGAAGTGGGCCGCTACCTGGAAGATCATGTGACAGCAGAAGTGGCGCCGTTAAGTCAGGTACCCATGGTGCTAGGAAGCCGCACGGAACGCCTAGCGGTGGTAGATGCCCAACTCCTGACCGATCTTCGCACTGGCAAGACTAGTCAAATGGCCTTGCTCATGCCAATTGAATTAAGAGGATTAGAAGACAAGGTCTTGGCAGATGTAGATTCTAACATCTGGAATCTGTACCAGCTGTTTAATGAATCGCTCAAAAACAAAGCGTTTTTTGAGCCTTCCACAGCTTGTGCCGACGTTTATTACGAGCAGTTAATTCGCGAACCTAACCTTGTACGTTTGCATCCCTCCATTCGGCGGAATTATGCGGCAGCTTTACAGGATGGTGCCCAGCAAATCATCAATATATTCATTAAGACAGATGTACAACAATTGGAGTGTTTAGGTAAAAGTGTCCTGTTGGAGCCCATTCCGCGCCTTTTAGACCGAGCTGCGGAATTATTGGGGGAGGAGCACTATATGTACCGCTCTATGATTGCCCGGAAATTGTTATTTGAAAGTATGGTATTCAGTTGGAATAAAAAAAATCCGGATGGTCAGCTTGCTGATCACTGCCTTAAGTTGTGTCGGCAATCTTTGGCCTTGGAACCCCAATCCCCTTTACCCTGGTACATGATGAGCAAGATATATTTGGATAACTTACGCCTGCCCGATTCGGCTTTTATTTGTGCCAGGGAAGCTTGCAAGATTGCGCCTAACTGGGTGCTTCCTTATGTAGATCTTGGGAACAGATTATCGAGTCTTGATAAATTCAATTTAGCAAAACAAGCATTGAAGGAGTCCGAAGCCATTAATCCAAATCATCCATACGTAATTAATCAAAATGCGATCTGGCATTATCTACAAAATGGACAAAGCAATATAGAAAAAGCCGTCGAACTGTTTGAAAAATACCGCGTGAATGGTGGCCAAGTTTATACTTGCTGGAATAATAGCTATGGTAATGCATTGCAGTTAATCGGCAAATATGCTGAATCAGAAAAAGAATACTTCAATTCTATTGCCATGGACTCTACTGAGTCATCTACTTGGGACAATCTAGGATTATTGTATTCTAAAATGGGGCGATACGTTGAAGCGGAACCTGCTTTGAAAAAGGCCGTTTCTCTTGATTCGACGAACGCAACAGCCTGGTCCAATCTGGGAAATTTGTATTCATTAACCGGGCGTTACACAGAAGCAGAGGAGGTTGAAAAAAAAGCCATTTTTCTCGATTCGACCAATGTGAAGTATTGGCTATTCCTCTCAAGACTCTATCATAAAATGAACAAAGTCACTGAATCAGAACAGATTAGCATAAAAGCCATTTCTATTGATTCAACGTATGCCGCTTCCTGGCATAACCTTGCGTCCCTGTACATGAAGCTCGGCCGAAATGCAGAGGCTGAACCGCTTCTTAAAAAGGGCATTTCACTGGATTCAACGGTTGCCGTCTTATGGAATGACCTTGGAATGGTATCCTATTTCCTCAAATACCCTGAAGCAGATCAATTTATAAAGAAGGCTATTTCGCTCGACTCGACCTATACCACCGCGTGGAACAACTTAGGCGCCCTCTATTTATTTACCGGACACTACTTAGAAGCGCAATCAGTTTTGAAAAAATCCAGTGCCATGGATTCCACCTTTGCCACCCCGTATAAATATCTGGGAATGGCATATTTAAAAACGAACCAGATAGACGACGCCCGACAAGCCTTTCTTAAATCTCTTAAAATAAATCCCAATTATGGCGGCGGGTTACTCGGGTTGGCTTACATCCTTGTCCTTGAAAAAAAACTGGAAGAAGCTCTCCGCTATGTAGAGCAGGCCATCCAGAAAGGTATTACTTTCGAACAGCTCCAAAATGATACCGATCTCGCCCCACTGCGGGAACGCAGCGAGCAGTGGCAGTTGCTGATGAAAAAACACTTCCCCGATAAAGCCAAAGATTAAAAAAGGTCCAAGCACGTCGAAACAAAAAACGCCCCCCGATTGCTCGGGAGGCGTGGAATTGTTTTTCATGTATGCCGTGCAGGGGACGTGTTGTAATGACGGTTTTGGGAGTAAAATCCAATTTTAGTTTTTCTCGCCTTGCGGTAGAGGCTTACGGCCTTTTGGTGCTTCTTCAGGAACCTTGCCGTTTTTGTCTGTATTGCGGGTTTTGTCCTTTGTACGGCCTTGAGGGACTTCGCCTTCCGATTCGTGGTGGTGCCCTTTGTGGTGGCCTTTGGCTTTGCCATTATGGTCCTTAGTGTGGCCTTTACCTTTTTTGTGGCCCTTCTTTTTGCCTTTTTCGCCCTTTTCCCCTTTTTTCGCTTTCTCACTTTTCTCTCCCTTTTCGCCTTTTTCTACTTCCTTTTTGGGAGCAGGGCGGGTCTTGGGAGTCTCAGCACCTGGGCGAGCGTCTGAAGGATTGGCTTTGTGTGTAGGCTGCTCCAGTTTAGGTTTCTCAGCTGCTCCAGGGCGGGTGTCGTTTTGTGCAAAAACGCTGGCGCATGAAATCCAGGCAAATACGAAGGTCAGAATGAGTGATTTTTTCATTGTAAATAAAAGTCTCTTTTGAAAGACAATGGTTAAACGAAGGATTTGAAAAAAGACACTTGATTGGAAGGTGTTTAAAGGTTTCTTAGCACTTGGACAAAACTATTTCACACGACGCCACAACGTCACAACGATTTGGCAATCAAGAACTTAAAACGTTGTGGCGTCGTGTGAAAAAAATTCTAACGGGAATTATTTAACGCCTTTTTCAATTAGGCATTTATCAACGACTGCCTGGCCAATCTTGATGAAAACGAGGAGATCTACATCGAGTTCTTTTGATTTAAAAAGTGTGGCGCGGCTTTACAGCCGGTCCTTAAAATTCCGCAAACTCAAGCCCAGAAAAAACAAGGCCATCCCGCCAAGTACCAACGTCTGTTTCCACAACACCTCCAGCCCTACACCTTTGATCATGATACCTTTGATAATAGGGTTAAACCATGTTGCAGGTATCACATTTCCAATAACTTGAAGCAGCACGGGCATGCTTTCGCGGGGAAAAATAAACCCTGAAAGCAGCATCGTGGGCATCATCAACCCGAGCGCCGAAAGGAACATAGCAGTCATTTGATCTTTTGCTTTTGTACTGATAAAAATACCCAGCGACAGCGCTACGAACATATACAACACGCACTCGGCAGCAAGTAACATTACCGAGCCGCGCATGGGCATCCCAAACACAAATATGCCCAGTAACACGACCACAAAGGCGTTGAGCAACGTCAGCACGAGATAAGGCGCGGTTTTTCCAAGGATAATTTGAATGGGTTGCAAGGGCGATACGAGCAGGACCTCCATGGTACCCAGTTCCTTTTCGCGGGCAATGGTGATGCTGGTCATCATGGCCGAAACGAGCATGAGGATCAGTGTCATTACGCCCGGCACAAAATTGAATACGCTTTTTTGTTCGGGGTTGTAGCGCATTCTGGTTTCAAAAACAATGGATAATGGTCTTTGCGCCGTACCGCTTTCAAGCAACTTTTCTTGTTGATAATCACCGATAATGGCATTGGCGTAATTGATCAGGGTAGTAGCAGTATTGGGGTCGCTGGCGTCGCCGATGAGCTGGATGGTGGAGGTTTCGTTTTGAGACAGGTCGAAATCTGGTGGGAAGACGAGGGCCATCTTTATTTTTCCGGTTCTGAAAGCAGCATCGAGTTCGTCGGGAGTGTCGAGGTTCTTTTCCAATTGGAAATAGCCGCTTGACACAAGTTTGTTCGTCAATGCAATGCTTTCCGGACTTTTTGAAGGATCAAGTACGGCGATGGCGGCGTTTTTGATCTCGTTGGTGAGCACGAAGCCAAAGAGCAGCACCTGCACGATGGGCATCCCAAACAGGATCAGCAGCGTCCGCCGGTCGCGCAGGATGTGCCGGAATTCTTTTTGGACGAATGCTTGAAAACGGTTCATAATCAGACAATTTTATGGATTAAAACCAGCGCGGTACTCTTTGGCAATATTGATGGTAGCTTTCACCAAATTGCTTTTTCAATAATGGTTCTTCTACAAACAAAACGAAAATGTTGAAAAGCAGGCAAATTGCCAACCAGTACAAGCCAAGCGGCATGTTTAAAAACCAGATCGCCCAACCCGCAATAGCACTCAAAACCCCCAGATACATCGGGTTTCGGGAAAACTTGTAAAATCTTCCAACGACTAAATTTCTTGGAGGATCAAGCGGGAATGGGGTCCCTTCACCTTTCTTCCCAAAATCCCAAATACTGAGCAGGACAATAGTAAATCCTATTGCCAGGGGCAATACGCCCAGCCAATTCCACCAACCCTCAATGCCTTCGTACCGCCGCCCCAGCCAAACCGGCAAATACACCCCGATTGTGCCGGGGATGAAAAGGGTGAAGAGCAAATTTTTGAGTAGAAGTTTCATATTCAATGTACTGTGTGTGATAGAAGCGGGTGCATTATTAGTGCTTTTTCACCGCGGAGGCGCAGAGACGCGGAGTTTTTCTGGTCGAACGCCCCCCTTTCGCTTTGCGGACACCCCTCAGTTCGCGGCTCAGTAACTTCTCTTGAT
>JBJXGZ010000125.1:0-10250 GCA_046160625.1 Saprospiraceae bacterium | reverse complement strand
CCGAGGTCTTCGAAGACCTCGGAGGTCTCCCATCCCAAATAACCAAATCCACAAAACAACAGATTACAAAAAATGAAAGATTCACTCAACATATTCATCCAAAAACATCGCGACGCATTCGACGCAGCGATGCCGGGCGCTCATGGGTGGCCGGGCTTGGAACGTATGCTCGAACGGCTGCCCGATTCCGATGCCCTGGAACGCCAATTGATGTGCGACCGGGTACTGTTGGATACCGCGACGCCTTCTGATCTGGTGTGGGCAGGGATCGAGAAAGATTTAGGCCGACAGACTCAACACACTGACCTTGAATCCTTTATCCACCAAAACCGCGAAGCCTTTGATACCGAACTACCCAGCGGACAAGCCTGGGAAAACATCTCACAGCGCCTGCCCAAACCAAAGGCAATAAAGGTGCATTTAGGTTGGCAACGCTCGATCATGCGCATTGCAGCCTCCTTGGTGCTTTTGATAGTCGGAATTGGCGGAGGCATGTGGTACGAAAGGCAGGGCGGCGGCGCGGCAGGGATGGCAATGAGCGAAGTTTCGGGCGAATACGCTGAATTGGAACAATTTTACCAGCGTGGCATTTCTGTGAAGCAGGAAAAATTGGCGACCTTCACAGTCAACCAAGCCGCAGAAGTAAGCGAAGATTTGGAACAACTGGATGTGATCATGGAACAGCTCCAACTTGAACTGGCTGGTGTGCCCCCAGGTAACCGCGAGCAAGTAGTGCGTGCTATGATCAATAATTATAAAGCCAAAATGGCCATTCTCCAAAGGGTTTTGGAACACTTGGAGAAATCAAACAACGGTGGCGACAACAGTAAACAAAGCAATGAAATCAAAAACATTTAAACCGATAGTCATGGCTCAAAATAGAGCAGCCATATTTCTGTGCCTCTTCTTGGGGCAAACATTCGCCGTGTGGGCGAACGGGCCGATGCAGGAATTCACCAAAACCATTAACCGTGAGTTTGGTACTTCCGCCGACGGTACTACCGCATTGTACAACAAATACGGCGACGTGAAAGTAAAAACCTGGCAAAACAACTCGGTGAAAATTGATGTGACCTTCGTGGTGAACGCGAAAAGCCAGCGGGAAGCCGATGAAGCCTTTAAAAACCTTAACGTGAATTTTATCAGCACCTGGGGTTATGTGAAGGCTGAAACCATGATTGCCGAAGCGATGAATTATAACGGCGGTTTCTGGTGGCCTGCCAAGACTTGTGGGGACGACTTCAAAATTAACTATGAAGTCTGGATGCCCGCCACCAATCAATTGGACCTGAAAAACAAGTACGGCAACGCCTGGGTAGCCGCTTTGAAAGGCAAACTCATCGCCGAAATCAAGTACGGCGAACTCCGTACAGAGGCCATTAGCAACGACGTAGACATCAATTTAGGCTACAGCAAAGCATGGCTTGCCCGCGTGAACAATCTCTCAGGCAACTCCAGTTACAGTGCACTGAATCTCAGCGAAGCGAATGATATTCAGTTGGATACCAAGTACTCCGAAACCAGGGTGGATAAGGCCAACAACCTTCGCATTACCTCAAAATACGATGATTTCAACTTTGGCAATGTGGAAGAACTTCGCCTGCAAACCAAATACGCCAATTTGAAAAGTAACAGCATCCGCATCGCCTATATAACAGCACAGTACTCGGATATGGGATTTGCCGCTGTGCGCGAAGGAATTGACGCTGACATGTGCTATGGGACACTCGGCATCAACGCGCTGAGCCGCAATTTTTCTAATGTGAATGTGGTGGGAAAGTATACCGGGGTCACCGTTGAAGTAGAACGCGGCGCCGCCTATCGTTTTGACGCTGAGGTGAATCACGCAGATGCCCATGTACCCAAGGCTGCTACGGTAAAAAACCGCAGCGACTCCGGAGAACGCGAGACCTTAGTTGGTTATCTCGGCAGCGAAAGTGCGAAAGGCCTGGTGAAGGCAAGGCTTACCTACGGAGACTTTGTCATAAAGTAGTTTAAACCGCAAAATTCAAAACCAGGAGGGGTTTGCAATCGATAATTTTATCGAGTGCAAACCCCTCCTGGTTTTAGAGACTGTTTGGTTTGACAGAAGTCTTAGTGCCGGGTTTACACGCCGAAGCCTTCCCAACCGCCAAGTCTGGACAACAGGCTCAACTAGAGTGTATCTGAAAATTGCTACTGGAGATGAAAATGCAATTTTGGGTTCTGAGCAATGTTACCTTTTCCTGGAAATAGCGGTGTTCTATTGCCCGAAAAAGATGCGCAGCAGAGGTTCCAAAAGATGCGTTTTCAGCCCGGTAAGCATTTTTGAGACACACTCTAAAATAGGGAGAATGGAGAAAAGACTACTTTTGCAATTCTTTGTCAGTAGGCAGTACACATAATGGCGGCACAACTGCCCCCTGCACCTGCTTCTGCCTACCGACAAAGACTGCACTGATCCATGGCCCAGCTCACTCCCACCTTTGTCTTAATCATTCTCTTCCTATACTTCGCTATGCTAGTGGGCGTGGCTTGGTTTACTGGGCGCAACACCAGTAACGAAGGTTTTTTTCTCGCCAACCGCAAAGTTCCCTGGTATGTGGTGGCCTATGCAATGATAGGCACCAGCATCAGCGGGGTCACTTTCATCAGCATTCCCGGTGCGGTGGGTGGCGCGGGCCTGAACATGGCATTCTCGTACATGCAGGTGGTGATGGGCTATTTGCTGGGCTACCTTTTTATCGCTACCGTGCTGATGCCGATGTACTACCGTTTGAACCTGACGAGTATTTACGGGTATCTTGAACAGCGTTTTGGTTGGTGGTCCTATAAAACCGGGGCCGGATTCTTTCTGCTCTCGCGCACCTTAGGTTCTGCGGCGCGGATGTTTCTGGCAGCCAGCGTATTGCAATTATTTGTCTTTGGTCCAATGGGGGTTCCTTTTGTGATTACGGTGGTGTTAATGCTGGCTTTGATTTACCTCTACACATTCAAAGGTGGGCTAAAGACCATCATCTGGACGGACTCGATCATGACCACCTTTTTCCTTGCGGCACTGGTGTTCACGGTTTGGACCATAGGGAAATCACTGAACCTTGGTGGAATGGACATCTTTTCCAGCGTAATGGACAGCCGTTACGGGCAAATATTTTTCTTCGACAATTTCTTTTCGGACCCCAACCATTTTGTGAAGCAATTTGTGAGCGGTGCGCTCATTGCTGTTGCCATGACGGGGCTTGATCAGGATTTAATGCAGAAAAACCTTGCCTGTAAGAACATAAGGGAGGCGCAGAAAAACATGCTCGTTTTCTGCGTTTATCTCGTGGTCATCAACTTCCTTTTTCTGGTATTGGGCGCCTTGCTTTATCTCTACGCCGGCTCCATCGGCCTTGAAATCCCCGCCCGCACCGACCATCTGTACCCCAAAATAGCCTTTGGGCATTTGGATGCAGTAGCGGGTATTTTCTTTATTCTCGGCCTTATAGGAAGCACATACGCCAGCAGTGATTCGGCCCTTACGGCACTAACCACAAGTTTTTGCGTTGATTTCTTGAACTTCGAAAAAGGGAAACCTGCAGAGGCTCAATCCTTCGCCTACGAAGAAGATCGGCTTGCCCACGAACGCGCTTTGGAAGAAAAACAGCGCAAAACCCGCACACTCGTACACCTCGGCTTTTCAGGGCTTTTTGTGCTCATTATATTGATACTCAATGTGCTGAGCAATTCGGCGGTCATCTCGCTTATCTTCAAAATAGCGGGTTATACCTACGGACCTTTGCTTGGGCTTTTTATGTTTGGACTTTTCACCGACCTGAAAATCCGCGATCGCTACGCGCTGCACGTCTGCCTTGCTGCGCCGGTGCTGACGTTCTGTTTTGAATACGCCTCCAAAACCTGGGCAGGCTTCGATGTGGGGTTCCTCACCATCCTGATCAATGGCCTGCTCACTACCTTCGGGTTGTGGGTAATATCGTATCGGGAAAAACCGGGCTGATTTTTAGATCCGAAAAAGGCCAAAATTTGCCTTCTCCCCTCAATTTTAAATTTTGCGGTTCTCCGGTTTACCTGCCGACAGGCATGGTTTTAAATTTTGCTGTTTAATTTTTCTATTCCCAGGTCGTCTTTTCCACCACCTCCCCGCGTTTCCCCTGCACATCCGCCGGCATCTCGTGCCAGGCCATATAGAACAGCCCGAGACATCGCTCACCAGCCTCCAGGTTCAGAAATTCATTTGCTTCCAGCGCAGCCCTTGGCGTGCTCCAGTAACTGCCCAAACCGATGGCAGCGCAACTAAGCCACATATTCTGAACGGCCATAGCCACCGATGCAATTTCCTCAAATTCAGGCAGATTCGCCGCCGGGTCGGGTCGAAGCACGATGGCAATTACAGCCCCGGCACGGAGCGGATTGGCGCCGGCGCCTTTCATTTTCTCTTCTGAAAACAATTCCTCCAACGTGTTCTTTTTGTAAAATTCGGAGAGGTAATCCGAGAGTTTTTGGCGGCTCGCTTCGGAATGGAATACTCGGAAACGCCAAGGCTCCGTGCGTTTATGGGTGGGCGCCCAGTTGGCATTTTCCAGTAATTGCTCGATGATCGCCTTGTCAATCGGCTTTCCCGGAATATAAAACTTAGGGAAAACGGCGCGGCGACTTTGGATGAGTTCGGAGATTTGGGCGAGGGAAATGTTCATGTTGAAGTATTTTGTATTAAAGTTCGACCCTGTATGGAGAAGCCCCCATACGGTAGCTGCCAAGGTAGAAATTCCTTTTAACCTGCACAGGCCGAATAACTTTGTTGCTTCTCTGCTGAAACTCACCGGGTGACTGTCAGTCACCCGGTGAGTTTCAGCAGAGAAGCGTAGCACCCATCCCGAAAATCCGGGATGATCCCAATTTATTCTCTTTCCATTGCCGGATACTATAAACGGTATCGCCCTTACATGACTTGATCACTCTGAACGGAGCGACTCAACAGGGTTCGTCAAGGCCGCCCGCACACTTTGGAAACTCACGGTCAAAAAGGCTATGCCAACCGCAACCAAAGCCGCCACTACAAACATCCACCATTGTAAATCAATGTGATAGGCAAAATCTCCCAGCCACCGTTGCATAAAATAGTAGGCCAGCGGCGAGGCGATGAGTATAGCGACCAGCACCAGCTTCAGGAAGTCTTTGGCCAATAGCCCTGTGATGCTCGTCACCGATGCGCCCAGGACTTTTCGAATGCCAATTTCTTTAGTGCGTTGCAAAATGTTGTACGAGGTCAACCCAAGCAAGCCGAGGCAAGCAATAAGCATGGCCAATACTGTGAACATGGAGAACACCTTGCCAAACTGCACATCGGCTTTGTACTGGCGATCAAAAAACTCGTCCAGAAAGAAATAATCGAAGGGGTCGGCATAAAAGTGCTTTTGCCAGACGGCTTCGACGGAGCTCAACATTTTGGAATAATCTTCCCCTTCCATTTTCAGGGAAAAATAGCTCCGGGAATCGGGCTGAAACCTCACAATCATAGGTTCAATAGGTTTTTGCAGCCCGAGATGGTGAAAGTCGCGCATTACCCCGCACACAAGGAAGGTGTCGCGACGCCCACGTTGAACAAAATCGCCAATGGCTTTTTCCGGGTTTTCAAAACCAAGCATACGAGCCGCAGATTCATTGAGCATGCAGGTATTTTTATCGGTCGGCTCAAAATTGCGCCCGGCCACCATTTTCAGGTCGTACGACTTGGTAAAATCCAAATCCGCACCAAGAATATAAAGGGTCTGGCGGGTCTCATCCACGCTCCGCAATCGGCGAAAAGAAGATGTCCAGTAAATCTCGTCGCCAGGCACCGACGAAGAACCTGAAAGGCTCGATACGCCGGGAATTTGCAGCACTTCGTTTTTGAACCCGGTCAAAATGCCCTGATAGACCGAATCTGCCACCGTGTTTGGGCCTTGAAGTACAAGCGTTTGTGCGCGCTCGAAACCGGGGTTTTGGTTGCGCATAAACTGCACCTGCTTCGATACTACAATAGCGCCAACAATCAGCGCAATGCTTGCCGTGAATTGTCCCACAATGAGCCCACGCCGGAGCATCTGCCCCGAACTCGTGTTCTTATACAAGCCTTTTAAAATGCTTACCGGCTTAAAACCCGACAATACGAAAGCCGGATAAAGCCCTGAAAACAAAGTTCCCCCGGCAAAAACGAGCGCAATCCAAAGCGGTTGGGTTCCTGTGAAAATTAAGAATGGAAGCGTTTTGCCTAAAAAATTCCCGAACGCAGGCATGGCTATCCAAACCCCCAACACGGCAACCACCAAGGCTGCTGTATTCAGTAAAAAGCTCTCGGTCAAAAATTGGCTGATGAGTTGCCAGCGTCCGGCTCCTGATACCTTGCGAACACCTACTTCCTTTGCTCGTTCCATCGCCCTCGCAGTTGCAAGATTGATATAATTGATCCAGGCGATGGCAAGGATAAAAAACGCGATCAAAAAAAGCAGTCCCACGGCTTTTCCATTTCCATTTACTTCGGCCTCCTGGTTGAGGTTTGAATACAGATGTATATCCGTAAGGGCTTGTAAACTAGTGCTGTTGTAAAGCTCCGCTTTTTGGTAAATAGGGTTGGAATTTATGTATTTATCATTGAACGCCGGGAGTTTTTCGGCCAGTTTTTGCGGGTCAACATCGGGTTGCAATTTAAAATAAGTGTAGAAATCGTACCAGCCCCATGCCGTTTCTGTTGAGTTGGTCGTATCGCCTTCGGCGGTCATGATTTTGCCCAATGTCCTATAAGAAATGAGGTAATCTAGCGTGAGGTGAGAGTTGTTTGGGTAGTTTTCAAAAACTCCTGTGACTTCAAAATTGATCAGTCTACCGTTGTCGTTACTGCTTAAGGTTTTGCCCAATACGTCAGTGCTGCCAAAATATTTCCGTGCGGTTTTTTCTGACAAAATGATTTTATCAGGACCTTCCAAGGCCGTTGCAGGGTTGCCGGAAAGCAGCGGAATGTGGAACATACGCAGGACGCCAGGGTCAGCGTAATACCCTTTTTTTTCCGCGAACTTGAGTTCGGTAGCAGGATTGGACAACACATATTCAGCATCATGGAGGCGACAGAAATCTTCGATTTCCGAAAAATCACGTTTCATCGTGGGACCAAATGCCGGATAGGAAGTGGCTGATTTCCAGGACAATTTGCCTTTTTGATAATTGTCGAGTTCGAGTCGCACAATACGCTCCGCCGCAGGGTGAAACTGGTCATAACTGCGTTCGTGGAGTACGTACTGCAAAATCAGCAGACAGCAAGCCATCCCTGTGGCAAGTCCCAGCAAGTGAAGGGTGGCATAACCTGGGCGTTTTTGCAGGTTGCGGAGAGCGAGTTTTAGATTGTTTTGGATCATAGCAGAGCAGTTGGAGGAAGGACCTTGGTCCAACCTCCTGCTTCATATCACGTGCCGAAAAATTTAAGGATTGATTTTCAAGGAGTTAGTTGGTCTAACGAAGCGCTGGAGTGTTCGCATTCGGACGGGGTGTGTGCGGGGACGGACGCTGTAGTATCTACACAAGTTTACAAGTACAAATAATAAGCCTGTCCATCCTGTAAATCCTGTCAAAAACATATCGCTCAGTGGACAAGTAAAATGTGTATTTACGATAGGGGACGGACGGTATGGCTCATTTCCCCGTTTCCATACGGTATCCCACCCCGTGCACAGCCACGATGCCGACCGTCGGATCAGCCGCTAATTTTTTGCGCAATCTCGACACAAAAACATCCACGCTGCGCCCAACCAAAACACCCTCATCCGCCCAAACCTGTTGCAGGATAAAATCCCGTTCGAGCAGCCGGTCGGGGCTGTTGACGAATAGCCGGAGCAATTTCGTTTCCCGGAAAGTCAGGGGCAGACGGACGCCGTTGCAAAGAAGCACTTGGCCAGCGACATCGAGACGCGAATTACCGAATGTCAGCCAGTCTGTTTCCAACCCGCCAACAGATTCATGGCCTGCAAGGTCGGCCAAAGGAGTTGTGGTTGTCGTTTTTTTTCTTTGGAAATACCAAAAACCAGCCAATGCAATTAAAAACAGTATCAAAAAACCAATTTTGGCTATCCAAAACGGGTTTTTTCCACCATTTTCCAAAAAGCTGATTTCAATAAAATGACATCCTTCAGGCATCGTTCGTCCGCCGCAAGCCACGACAGTATTTTCCAAATAATCCTGTTGATGATAACCCAGGTCAATGGTGGCGTCAGCGCATCGGCGCACGGCTACTTCGTATGGCCGCCGTATGCCGTACAGCTCGAGCGAAGCCTGAAGCAATGCTGGAAGCGCATCGTAGTGAAAATCTTGCTCCAAACGTACCCGCCAAACACCCACGCCGCACTGCTCGATGGCCGGAATCCGGCTCGTGCTGTCGCCCGATTGGCGAAGCAGCCCATCAGCAGTGCGGCGCAGAGCGAGGTTGATTTTATCGGGCGAAAAATCCCCATCGGTGCTATCAGTTGAGGCAGGCATCAGCCAAGCCAAAACAGGCAACACCAAGAGTGGCAAAAACCGCATCATTTTGAAAAAATAGACGGAAAGCATGCGCCAAAATTAGCGCGTTTTTTTAACACCCAACCACTTTAACGGCATAAATCACGTTGCCCGAAACAGCCAATTGGAGCAGTTTCAAACCGCTTTCCGTAAACACAGGTTCCCAGGTTTTGCCCCAATCGGCAGAACGGAAAATCCCTGCGTCGCAGCTACAAAAGAGGTAATTGCCCGCCTTTTTGATGTCGTTAATGGACCTGACGGGATCCCCGCCTATCTCGTTGTTAAAAATGAATTTACCCGAAGCAAGGTTCTCATCTATCCGCTGCCAGGTCTTGCCAGCATCGACAGACATGCGCACCCTGTTCGCAGGGTCATCTTGCCAGTCTCCACCTTGGGTGAGCGAGACGAATCGCCCCTCTATGACTCCAAGGTTCCAGGCCCCACCGTCCTCGGTCAGCACCGAATCCCAGTGCTCGCCGGCATCGGTCGAGCGCATGAGGCCTTTATGTGTCCCGCAAATCAGCACGCCATCTCCCTCGACAATGCTATTGATACCATCATTTGCAATGACCTGTTTCCAACTATTTCCAGCGTCGGTGGATTTGTAAAGGCCACTTTCGCAACCAACGAACAGCGTACCATCCGGTGTTTCCAAAATGGTGCGTACCGTCTTGTCTTTGAGGTTATTATGTAAGGGCATCAAAACCTCCGTGCCAAGTATCTTCTGAAAAAAACCTTTCTCATAACTGCTGACATAAGGCCCTGTCTGGCCATGAAAAATGCCTGAGATTTCTAATCCTAATGAAATCTCCTTTTGCCATTTCGGCGCTTCCGTGCTGATGCTGCTATGATACAATCCTTTATTAGAAGATAAATATAGTTCTCCGCCATCGGCAAGAACACGCCCGATAGGCAAATCTATTGGCAGGCCTGCGCTGACATCCTGCCAGGTCAATCCGCCGTCAGTGGATTTAAAAACGATGTTGTTTGCCGTGGGTTTGGCTTTCTCCGGGACTTCCTGGCAAGCTCCGCTGGATTGTAAGCCAATGCCGGCTTCAGATAGCAAGGCTTTCTCCGGATTCTGTTGACAGGAAACGAGGGATTGAACAAGAAGTAAAAAAGCGAGGATGTAGATATGCATGACTATGTTTGGTTGGTGAAACAATGGGGCAAAAGTATGGGCGGGTGACACGGAAGCCTTTTTTTGCGTGTAAAACGATGTAACAGAATTGTAAAAGCTTGTTTTTCGAGGTGACATCTCCGAGGCACGAGGAGGTGTCACCTCACAAATGCATTTCACCCCGCAACAGCTTCCGTTGCAATGCCATTTCATCCTTTTTCACAAAAGTAATAGGCACAAAATCGTCCGTCGGTGCGCCGATGTAATATAGCGCCCATTCCTGATCGTACTGACTTAGCAAATGCTGAATACATTCCACGCGATCTGCTGTCGGCGCAGGACAATCTTCCCAGCGCAGCAATTCCACGCGATAGTGCATTTGTTGACGCTCGCCATTGATGGTGACTTCGATTTCGATGTCTTGTTTGCCCGGTAGGCTGGGTATGGGTACTGCAATGTATGCCATAATTGAATAGATTTTTTATGTGCAACCATATTGCCTCATACCTCGTGCCGAAATTCTTATAGATTGGTTTTCATCAAGTTAGAATGGATAGGGTAGGGCTACTGTGTTCGGATTCGGACGGGTTGCGTGCGTGGGCGGACGGTGTCTGAAACAGACCGAGTG
>JBJXGZ010000124.1:0-9498 GCA_046160625.1 Saprospiraceae bacterium | reverse complement strand
GTGACTCGCAGTCACCCGGTGAGTGTCGAGACTATCACCAGGTGGAATCAACGAATTTCCATGATGGATAACATGAATTTTAGAAGGCTCGATTTGAGGGTAAAAGCGCAACAAATCTTGCCGGGTGTTCTCCGAAACTGTAATTACGGCAGCGGCTTTTTCTGCCAGAATCCTTTTATTTTCAACAACATGCGCATCCAGGGAAAGAATACTTTGGCTGCCGTGCCTATAGATCTCATGGATCATGTCGTGTACGGTGAGCACGAAAGGAATTCCCTTTTTTTCTACCGTTTTCAAAAAGTAAGGATCAAAATAGGTCGGGTGAAAAACAGCAGGATTTTTTTGCCGGATGGCTTTAAGCGAGGCATGACGACCCAATATGTTCTGTAATAGTTTTTTCCCTTTGAATGAAAAGGATGTGAGACTTCCCCTCTGAAAATCAGGGAATTCCCGCAAATAAACGTTCTCAGAATAAAAATGCTCAGGCAGAAATACATCCTGATCCAGGCTTTTCAACCAGCGCAATTGTTCGGCAAAATAGCGGGATATACCGCCATAGCGCTGCCAAGAAAAAACTTGGTGGTCGAAGAGGATGCGCATTTTTAAGTTTCAAGTTAGCAAGTTTCAAGTCATGTTATTCTGAAGCAAGGATCTGACTTGAAACTTGACACTTGCTAACCTGAAACATCTTATGCCAGCTTGATACTTTTGTCCAAATATACATCTTGGACCGCATTGAGCAATCCAATGCCATCTTTGAATGGCTTTTGGAATGCTTTGCGGCCTAAAATCAAACCCATGCCTCCGGCGCGTTTGTTGACCACTGCGGTTATTACTGCCTCCTGCAAATCGCTTGCCCCCTTTGATTCGCCGCCTGAATTGATTAGCCCTACACGGCCCATGTAGCAATTGGCTACCTGGTAGCGGCAGAGGTCTATGGGATGGTCGGTAGTAAGTTCCGAATAAACTTTTGGATGGGTTTTGCCGTGTTTGGTGGCGTTGTAGCCACCGTTGTTGGTGGGGAGTTTTTGTTTGATAATATCGGCCTGGATGGTTACACCAAGATGATTCGCCTGACCAGTGAGGTCAGCAGAAGTATGATAGTCAATGCCATCTACTTTGAAGGCGTTGTTGCGGGTGTAGCACCAAAGAATGGTTGCCATGCCAAGTTCGTGCGCCATCTCGAAGGCTTTGGCTACTTCCACAATTTGGCGCGGGCTTTCCGGCGAGCCAAAATAGATGGTAGCGCCCACAGCCACCGCGCCCATGTTCCAGGCATCTTTGATGGTGCCGAACATGATCTGGTCATATTTATTTGGGTAGGAAAGGAACTCGTTGTGATTGATTTTCACCACGAAAGGAATTTTGTGGGCGTATTTGCGAGCCATGATGCCAAGCACCCCATAAGTGCTGGCCACGGCATTGCAACCTCCTTCAACGGCAAGTTTTAGGATGGTTTCGGGGTCAAAAAATGCAGGATTTGGTGCAAATGAAGCACCTGCAGCGTGTTCAATTCCTTGGTCAACGGGAAGAATACTAATATAACCGGTATCGGCAAGTCGGCCAGTGCCCAAGAGTTGCTGGATGCTGCGCAGGGTTTGCCCGCTGCGATTGCTTTGTTGCCAGATTTCGCTTACATGATTTTTGGATGGAGCATGGAGCGTTTTTTTATCAAATGTTTTACTTTGAAAATCGAGGTAATAGGCGGCGTCTTTGCCGAGGATGTCGGTTGTTTTTGACATGGCGGTGTATGAAAAGTGATGTTAAGCGTAAGAGGAGGAGGGATATTGGGGAGACCTTGGAGGTTTTCAAAAACCTCCGAGGTCTCCCCAATATCCTAAAACCTCCAGGTGAATCCAAAACGATACTCGATTGGGTTTCGGTAGGTATTTATATCGTTTGCAATTTTAAAATTGTAAAGCACGCTGATTTCTGAGCCACCGCCACCGGGTTCCCCAAAATTCCAGCCAGCGCCGAGGCGTTGGTTCACTCGGTTGTCGTTAAATTTGTCCAAGCTAGAGTAATCTATGTCCTGATACCACTCATTGGAGATTTCACCTTGTACAAACAGTCCGCGAAACACACGGCAACGCACAAAAGCGCCCACATCAAAACTGTAGAGATTGATTGATTTGAACCCTCTCTGCTTGAGCGAATTGAAATCATACGCTACGCGCGGCCCTGCCGAAAGTGGGCCTACAATTTTGTAGCCAACCATGGGCGATACTCCAAAATTAAAACTGCTGTAGCCGTTGAACCCGCCAAAGCCGATATTGACACCACCGCCATACCAAAGCCTTGACGCCAAGCCCTTCAGTTCTTCTTTTTCTTGCGGGCTTTCTCGATCTGATTTTGGCTCCCGTTCCCGGTCGCGACGCTGTGCATCAGCAGTTTGAGAATGCAAAGACAGGAGAGTGATGACGAACAATAAAGTAGTATGTTTTTTTAATTGCATGAGATTGAAAGGCTTCTTTTCGGTAAAACCCGGGCAAAAGTAAGAAGCCCTTTTGTAAAGTCGGGTTTTTGACCAAACTCACTTTTTTTTGGGCTTTCCAAATTACAATTTGCAAGAAGTGGTACTTTCGCCCGCCGCTTTTGTATTAACCAAACAAAAACACAAAGGTAAATTTGCAATTTCAGTGTAAAATGCCCCACATTGGTGAAACCAATATTCAGTAAATTAAGCCTTCCCTGTAAGCCGAATACAGTTAATCATCGTTCTTCCTTACATTCACGTTAAACGCATTTCTTGTCTATGGCTAAGCTCTTACGCCTGTTTTGTTGTATTGCAACAATTTTCCTACTTCAGTCTTCAGCATTTCTTGGTGCTCAATCGTTCAATGCATCCATGGCAGTGCATAGTTCGCCTGAATTGGCTCAACAATTTAGCCATTATCAGGTCTTTCAATTAGACGCAAAGTTGCTCGAGAACTATGTGAAATCCAATCTTGCAACGCCTGTTGAACTACAGATAGGGACACACGAATGGCGGTTAAGCCTAACGCCTAGTCGAGTGGTTTCAGAAAATTATTCCTTACGGGTTCAAACACCTCAGGGCATAGTTACAAGCTACCCAAAACGGAACATTGCCTTCAAGGGTTACGAGCTAAACAGTGGTGGAAATCTTCGCCTGACACTCAACGGCGAATTTTTATATGGCTATATTGAAGAAGGTTCTGAACGTTTTTACATCGAACCGCTTTGGTATTATGAGCCAGATGCCGAACGAGATCTTTTTGTTTTTTATCCAGAAAGTGCAGCCGTGCCTCTGGGACCAGATGCCTGCGGGTTAACGGATAATCACATTGAACTCGAACATTTGGAAGAAGGAGTCAAAGGCAATGAAGCAGAAAATTCTGCATGCTATGAACTCGAAATAGCCATTGCTTCTGACCGTTCTATGTTTGATAAATATGGGTCAGTTACAGATGTTGAGAACCATAATATTGGCGTACTAAACGATGTTCAAGGCGATTTCACGGGCAATTTCACGCATGATATTGAATATGTAATCGTTACGCAATTTGTCGTTACAGGATCCGATCCATGGACGAATTCGACAGACGCAGGCACATTGCTCGGCAGTTTTCGCACTTGGGGTAATGCCGGGAATTTTGGCGTAGCTTTTGACAACGGCGAACTTTGGACCGACCGGGATTTTAATGGAGGCACCGTAGGCATTGCATATTTGAATGGTATTTGCAACACCAACAAGTATCACTGTTTGCAAGACTACTCCAGCAATGGAAATAACTTGCGCGTCTTGACTTCACATGAGTTGGGTCACAACTGGAGCAGCGGCCACGACAACGGTTGTCCGCCACCTCAATACATCATGTGTCCCTCTGTTTCGCAAGGCACTTCTTGGAGTGACCAATCGACAGACGCCATCAACAATTATATACAAGTCAAAATCAATAGCGGATGCCTCCAGGTTTGTGGACCGCCGCCGCCGCCGCTTGTTTCTGATTTCACATGGTCTCCAGACCCGGGTTGCCAGGGCGCGCCGGTCACGTTTTCCGACCTTTCAACTGGAAATATTACAGGTTGGGCCTGGGTATTTCAAGGCGGAATTCCGGCAACCTCTACCCAGCAGAACCCAGTCGTGGTTTGGAACACACCTGGAATGAAAAACGTAACACTTACCATTACCGGCGTGGGAGGAAGCAACGCGACTACCAAAACAATTGAAATTATTCCCCTACCCGTTGCCAGTTTTACGCATGTAGTCGACAATTTGGAAGTAACTTTTACCAATACTTCCACCAATGCTACCGCCTATGAATGGGATTTTGGTGATGGGGGTGTAAGTTTTGATGAAGACCCAGTATACGAGTATACAGAAGCGGGGAATTATCTGGTGACCTTGACTGTCACAAACCTGTGTGCCACATCTACAAAAACCGTATTAGTCATTACAGCACCGAGTGCTGATTTTACAGCCGACCCAACTACTGGCTGTGTAGCACTTGCTGTTGCAATGGACAATCAATCTTCATCAAATGCTACATCGTTTACTTGGACTTGTGTTGGAGGTGTGCCATCATCCTCCAATTTGGCCAACCCGACAATTGTATATCACAATGCAGGCACCTATTCCATAACGCTTAAAGCTACCAACATTTCGGGCTCAAATACCATTACCCGAACGAACTATATTACAGTGGGTACTGCGCCTGTGGCGAACTTTACCCATGTCAAAAATGGTTCAACTGTAATTTTTACCAATACAACCCTCTTCAACGCCACCTCATACCTCTGGGAATTTGGCGACGGGGATACGAGTTCGCAGACTAATCCTGTACACACGTATGCTAACCCGGGTGTTTACGACGTAGTACTCACAGCAACGAATGCCTGTGGTACCAGTGTTATTAGCAAGACTATTGAGATATTACCTACAGGGCCTCCAACGGCGGACTTTACAGCATCACCTTCGAGCGGTTGTGCTCCGCTGACGGTGAATTTTACCAATAATTCTACTGGAGCTGTTTCCTACAGCTGGGAATTTCCTGGTGGAAACCCGGCGACTTCTACCGCCACAAATCCGACGGTGGTATACGATACAGCGGGTATATACACGGTAACTTTGACAGCAACAAACGCAAATGGAACCAGTACTTCTACTGGAACCATCACTGTAAATACTGTTCCAAATGCTGGTTTCACATACGCAATAAGTAACGACACAACAGTAACGTTCACCAATACCTCTGTTGGAGCGACTTCTTACCTTTGGACTTTTGGCGATGGACAAAGCAGTACGGATACAAATCCGATCCACAACTACCCGGCTCATGACAGTATCTACAATTACTTGGTAATTTTGAGTGCAGTCAATGCCTGCGGTACGGTCAATGATACCCAAATTGTCAGGATTGTGACGGATCCTACCGCTAACTTCACAGCAACGCCAACCAGTGGATGCGCCCCGCTAACGGTGCAGTTTAATAACAGCTCCACCCCGAATGCTACTTCATTTTTGTGGCGTTTTCCGGGAGGAGTTCCCGACACCTCGATACTTAGAAATCCAGTTGTGGTTTATTCTTCTCCAGGAACGTTTTCAGTTACCTTGATTGCGATCAATTCCTCCGGTCAGGATACATTCAGCCGCTCCAATTACATTGTGGTAAACACCACCCCTGTGGCGGGATTTACTGCAGCAACTATCGGTCTGGCCGCAAGTTTTACAAATACTTCAACTGGTGCAACATCCTATTTATGGAACTTTGGCGACGGCGGAAGCAGCACAGCGACCAATCCTACGCATATTTATGCAATGGATGGTACCTATACTGTCACATTGAGCGCTACCAATGCCTGCGGCACTACCACTAAGGTCCAAACTGTAACCATTACTACGGCGCCAATCGCTGGTTTTACAGCCACTCCAACTGCTGGCTGTGCGCCGCTCACCGTGCAATTCACCAACACATCCAGCCCAAATTCGACCAGTTTTGATTGGCAATTCCCAGGGGGCAACCCATCCAGTTCGACTGCTCAGAACCCTCCAAGCGTTGTGTATGCTATTCCAGGTACATATACTGTAACCCTTACCGCATCCAACAGCGCAGGAACCAGTACTTTTTCACAGACCATTGTGGTGAGCGGAGGTCCTACGGCAAACTTTTCATCCAGCGTTAATTTGCTGACGGCGAACTTTACCAACACTTCTTCCAATAGCACTTCTTACAGCTGGGATTTTGGTGATGGTAGCAGCAGCACCGATCCTAACCCTACACATGATTATGCTGCTGATGGAACTTATACTGTAGTGTTGACTGCAACAAACGATTGTGGAACCAGTACTTTTTCGCAAAATGTGTTGATCACAACCGAACCTGGAGCAGGTTTTTCAGTGAGCACAACAAGTGGTTGCGCAGTATTGACGGTCAATTTTACTGATATTTCCTCCGGTGATCCTGTAAGTTGGGAATGGGATTTCCCAGGCGGAACCCCGAGCAGTTCAACCGATCAAAACCCGACGGTGCAATATTTCACACCCGGTGTATATGATGTTACACTTGTGGTTACTTCCATTGGCGGCAGCACCAGTTCCTTTACACAGAATAACATTATTACAGTAAATGGCTCACCCAGTGCTGGATTCAGTTCCATTGTGAATGGAAATACAGCCAGTTTTACCAACACATCAGTAGACGCTACTTCTTATGTCTGGAATTTTGGCGACCAAAGCACCAGTGTGGAAGAAAACCCGACGCACACCTATGCAAACGATGGGGTTTACACGGTGACGCTTACTGCCATCAATAACTGTGGTTCTACTATTTTCGAACAAAAAGTTACGATCGTGACCCCTCCTACTGCTAGTTTTACTTTAAATAGTTCGTCAGGTTGTGCACCCTTTACGGTTCAGTTTACCAATACTTCCAGCAGTAACGCTACCACTTTCGCTTGGGATTTCCCCGGAGGGAATCCGCCTACATCAACGGAAGAAAACCCAAGCGTAACCTGGAATACCGCTGGTGTTTACATCGTAACACTCATCGCTTCGAATAGCGCAGGCAGCAGCACAAGCACGGCTACAATTACAGTAAATGCAGCACCAACAGCAGGCTTTACATACCAGGTTGGCGGCCTTACTGCCGTATTCACCAATACTTCTAGTAACGGTGTTTCCTATTCTTGGGATTTTGGCGATGGCAGTAGCCCCAGTACGGAGACAAATCCGAACCATAGCTACAGTCAAGTTGGAAACTACACCGTTACACTTAGTGTCACAAATGAGTGCGGTACTGTCACCACGACTCAAACTGTTGTCATTCAAGGCTCACCACCCGTTCCGAATATAAGCGCCGATCACACAAGCGGGTGCTTGCCTTTCATCGCACAATTCACGGACCAATCTGCTGGTGAGCCAAGCTCATGGATTTGGACCTTCCAAGGCGGAACGCCAGGTACGAGCACTAATCAGAATCCTTTGATTAGTTATTCTGCTGCAGGTACATATGATGTCACTTTGGAGGTGACGAACATATTTGGCACCTCAACCAAAGTGTTCCAAGCTTATATTACGGTATTAACAGCTCCCTCGACTGGATTTAGTTACATAGCCAACCAGACAACGGTAAACTTTACGAGCACTTCTCAAAATGCTACTTCGTATTCCTGGAATTTTGGCGATGGAAACAACAGCAATGAGGAAAACCCAACCCACATTTATGCTGGTCCGGGTACATACACGGTTTCGCTGGCCGCTTCCAATAACTGTGGCACAACGATTTTTGAACAAACCATCACGCTGACTTCAGGTACTGGCGAAGCTTCATGGCTCAAAGGGTTCAAACTTTTCCCTAACCCTAACACAGGAATCTTTGCTGTTGAAATGAGCGGATTGCCACAAGACGAGCTTGAATTTACGCTCTTCAATGCCCTTGGACAGCAGATCAAACGCGAAACGGCAGAATTTAACACCGGATTCCTGACCCGAGTGTTTGACTACGGCGATCTTCCCGCTGGCTATTACACCCTCCGTGTACAGGCCGATGGACAAGCGATGTTCGTGAAAGTGACTGTGAGCAGATAAGATTCTGCGATATTCGTTTGAAAATTATAAAATTCCGAGCCGCTTTCCGATTTTTTGGGAGGCGGCTCGGTTTTTTAGCACCCGGGCATTCATACCTTCGCGTTCAATTTTTGCCAAAACACATTTTGAATGAAAAATTTCAGATTAAATTTTGCACGCCTTACTGCCTTAATCGGGCTCTTTGGAGTTCAGGCCAACCTTGTGGCTCAAACCGAAATGCGTTGGGATACACATGGGGTTGGCTTTACGGTGCCTTCCGATTTTAGGGTCAGCACCAACACTACTGACTTATATACAGCAGAAAATGACCACCTTATTTTGAGCATTTCGCCGATTCAAGATGAGGAGATTTCAAAGGAAAACCTCGCGGAAGCAGTCCTCGGGATGGCAACAGCAATGGAATACGAGTCCTTGGATGAAGCCAGTGAGATCATTATCAACGACTTTACAGGGTATTATATCAAAGGGACGAGAGATGATATGAATGCCGTTGTAATGGCACTTATGGACAAAGCAAGCAGTACCAACCTGTTGGTGGTTATTGCTTACGACAATGACCGCTTTGAGGAGGCTGTGGCCATTGCCAAAAGCTTCTTTGCATACGATTGAATTCCTTAACGATCACCTAATTACCTCCAAAGTATGCGCCAGCAAATAGTAGCCGGAAACTGGAAAATGAACAAGACTCTCGAAGAAGGTCTTGAATTAACCAAAGCCATTCTAGAAAAAGTTGGAAAACCAGGTGGTCTGGTAGTCATTGCCCCCCCATATCCTTTTCTGCGCGAAATGGGTAAAATGCTCAAAGTGCGCAAACACTTCCACCTTGCCGCACAAAACTGCCATCAAGAAGAAAAAGGCGCTTTTACAGGAGAAGTATCTGCGGATATGCTTGTTTCTGTTGGCTGTGAATTTGTCATCATCGGCCATTCTGAGCGGAGACAATATTTCAAAGAAAAAAACGACATGCTGGCCGCCAAAGTGAATGTAACGCTGGCGCGTGGAATGCGCCCCATCTTTTGCTGTGGCGAACCGCTTCATATCCGGGAGCTTGACACCCATGTTGGTTATGTTGCTAAACAATTGAAGGCCAGTCTTTTTCACCTTAGAGAAGAGGATTTCCGAAAGGTCCTTATAGCTTATGAGCCTATTTGGGCCATCGGTACGGGGCGTACTGCTACCAGCCTGCAAGCGCAGGAGATGCACCATGCTATTCGTGTCCTTGTGGCAAAAAAATATGGTAAAATTGTGGCCGACGCAACGCCAATCTTATACGGCGGTTCTTGCAACGCACAAAATGCCGCCGAGCTTTTTTCCCAAACTGATGTTGACGGTGGCCTCATCGGAGGGGCATCTCTTAAAGCCGACGATTTTGCAGCAATTGTGGCTGCCTTGAAATAAGGAAGTATTATTTGCCATAAAAACTGACGGGCCTCGCGATCAATATCGCGAGG
>JBJXGZ010000123.1:0-24828 GCA_046160625.1 Saprospiraceae bacterium | reverse complement strand
GGTATCCAAGGGTGCTGACTGCCTCGGACACTCGAGAAAAGCGCAGCGTGTTGGCTGAAATTTTCCAAAGTTATGTGGAACGGGACCTTCAACTGTTGCTTCGTTTGGAAAAATCGAGGGAGTTGATTACCCTGCTTCAATTGCTCTCCAATCGCATCGGACGCCTTGTGAATTATCAAGATTTGGCCAATATGACCAATCTAAGTGTCCCAACGGTCAAAAACTACCTGTGGTACTGCCAAAAAACCTTTGTAATCGAGGACGTTTTGCCGTTTTTCAGCAATAAAGAAAAGGAGTTGACCAAAACGCCCCAGTACTATTTTGTTGATTCGGGGTTGCGGAATTTTTTACTAAACAGTTTTGATCTCACTCCACTTTCATCAGATTTTGGCTTCTTATTCCAGCAGCTGGTATTTCAACTATTAAAAACCCGCTTTTCAAACGGAATCGAAGCCATTCGTTATTGGCGTACACAAAACCAGGCTGAAGTTGATTTTGTAGTACAAAACGGACTGACCATCCTACCGATTGAAGTCAAAGCTGAACACATGAAAAAACCCCAAGTAGAGCGTTCCCTCCGCAATTTTATTACTACCTATGAACCTGCAGAAGCATGGATAGTCAATCGGAGTTTACAAGAGAGCATTCAAATCGGGCAGACAGAAGTGAAGTTTTTGCCTTGGTATGAATTATTGGTTTGAACCTTTTCACAACGGCAACGCCGAATACCTTTCAATAAACGCCTTCAACTCATCCACCATAGCGGGAGAACCTATGGCGATGGTGCAACGCTGGTGAAGTTCGGCAGGTGACAAATCCAAGATGCGCTTCAGGTGCGTATTCAACGCCTTGCCTCCCGCCTGCTCGATGAGCATGGCCAGTGGGTTGCACTCGTACAGGAGGCGGAGTTTACCTTTCGGGTATTTTCGGGTGCTGGGATAAAGGAAAATACCTCCCTGAATCAGGATACGGTGTACGTCGCTGACCATGCTGCCGATGTAGCGGAGACCATAGTTTTGGTCGGAGCAATGGTCAATGTATCGGCGCATTTCAAGGTCGAATTTGGAATAGTAGCCCTGGTTGACGGAGTAGGTCTGGCTGTTTACCGGGATGCGCATGTTGCGGTGACTTAGGCAAAACTCGCCGATGCTGGGATCGAGGGTGAAGCCGTTGACTCCGCGCCCGGTGGTGTAGACCAGCATCGTGGAAGTACCATAAAGCACGTATCCGGCAGCCACTTGCTTGGTGCCCGACTGGAGAAAATCTTCCTTGGTGGCAGGGCCACTCGCCTCGCTCTTGCGGCGGTAGATGGCGAAAATGGTACCCACCGACATGTTCACATCAATATTAGAAGAACCGTCCAGCGGGTCGAACATCACGATATAGTGGCTTTGTTTGGAATTGACCGGAGGCACATGAATAATATCGTCATTTTCCTCGGAGGCAATGGCGCAAACCTCGCCGGAGTTTTGAAGGCATTCAATGAGGCGTTCGTTGGCGTACACATCGAGTTTTTGCTGGGTATCGCCGCTTTGGTTTTCGCCGCCGTCGGCCACGCCAAGGATGTTGACAAGGCCAGCTTTGTTTACCTCTCTGTTGATGATCTTAGCGGCCACGCCAATATCACGGAGTAGGCCTGTGAGCTCGCCTGTGGCGTAGTCAAAGTCTTTTTCGGAACGAAGAATAAATTCGTCGAGCGTGACAATGCGATTGCTGGGTATGGTGCTCAAGTCGGCAGGATCCGAGATGCCGATGTAAGGAGCTTTGTCCGCTGAATTCTTGACAGAGGCGGGGGCTTTTTTTGTGGTGGTAGCCATACGTTGGTTAGTGCAAGATTTTGTGGTGAAAATGGCGGCTCAAATGTAGAAAGAACCGCCTTTCAAGGGTTGTTTTTTCTTTTAGTACCGATGAAGTCGTTCTTTCATCGGTACTTAAGGTTAAATGTTCGGCATTTGTCAAATGCTGACAAACACCTGCGCGTTTTATCAGCACATTTGTTGGCTAATTTTGTTTTCAGAGCGTACAGAGCTGCATAAAATCAATCCCAAACATGAAAAGGATTTCGCTCATTCTTATCCTTGCTATTTTATCCCAATTGGCCTGTCGGCCTGCATTGCCAGATGAAGTCCCGTTGCCCACCAAAATTTGCGTTCGTACCCAGCACCACACATGGCCCATCCCTCAGGCTACAGTGTACGTGAAATACAACACAGATTCTTTCCCTGGTTACGATAAGCCTCCCTCATATTTCGATGCCTCCTTTAAAACAGCCGCCAATGGCTACGGCTGCATCGAACCTGTGCCCGAAGGCAGGCATTGGCTGATTGCTTTTGGCTATGACAGCTTGTATTTCCCACACGATGTTTATGGAAGTATGCGGGTAGAAATTTCCCTGACGTATAAGCCTGTGCTGGATACGATTTTGTATGTCTCGGAATAGTCTGTACCGGCGGCTTCAGCCGCTGGATGCTAAGCGGGCTAATTTAGTGTTGGCCGTATCCAGCGGCTAAAGCCGCCGGTACAGAAATTCAAAAATCCATCCTTACCCGAACATTCAAACGCCTGCCAGTCAAGTAATTAGGAATGGCGTATTGGGTGTTTTCAATCGTTTTTATCCAAACGTTTGAGGCCTCGTTGGCTACTTTTAACAGGTTGAACACCTCAAGACTTGCCCAGGTATTGCGCGTAAATCGCAGGAAATGACGGGGCTTTCGATGCTTCCATTGTTGCTTCCAAAGTTGGAAACCAAAGCCGATGTCCACGCGGTGATACGGCGCAAAACGGTAAGGATTTCTGTAAATGATATTATTGTCGGGCACACCAAAAGGCAGCCCTGAGCCGACCGTGAAATTGAGGTGCATTCGGATGTTGCGGTTTCCGCGCAGATAATCCTGGAAAAAAGTGGAAAAGGTGAAAAGTCGGTCGGTTGGTCGTGGCACATCCTTTACATCGTGCCCTTGCCGCTCGCCCACATTACGAGCCTTGTGTTGCACCCCGTTTATGCTTTCGCGGGTACGGAGCATGGAGAAATTGACCCAACTTTCCGCACCTTTCACAAACTCGCCGTTGAGGCGAATATCAAAACCTGTAGCATAACCTTGGGAGTTGTTTTCCCCGGCGTAGCGTATGCGTACGTTGTCGAGGTCGAAGGAAACGAGGTCCCACATTTTCTTGTAATAGGTCTCTGCGATGAGGCGCATTTTGACCGGACGGCGTTTGCCCCAAAGAAAATCCCAGGTAAAGCCGCCCACGATGTGCGCTGATTTTTGAGCCTGCAAATCAGTGTTTACAGTACCATTCAATCGCCGCATTTCGCGATAAAAAGAAGGTTGGAAAAACAATCCGCCGCCTAAACGATACGAGACATCCCTTTTGGTATTCAAGGGTTTGTAGAGCAATTGCGCTCTTGGCGTAACAAACCAACCTTCGTTTAAAGTCCAGTATTGCCCCCGAACTCCGGCCATGACTTGTATCTCCCTCAGCCCATCTTTTTTCCAGGTCCAGGTGTCTTGAAAAAATGCCGAGAAGCGGTCGCTGTTTAGCGTGTTGCGTGTTTTCAATACTCGTCGAACTTGAAGCGCAAGCGTGTCGTAAGGGAGGGAGTAAAGCGCCGAGTCGAGTCGTTCCCACTCATTTATTTTGTCTTGAATTTGCTCGTTTTGCCATTTGGCCGACCATTGGAGGAAGTGCGAGCGAAGTAAACCCTCATCGTCCCGATCCTGCTGAAGTTCTATGCCGCCCTTGTATTCCACATTGCTTACGTCGGCACTGAGGTAGTTTCGTACCCAGGTGTGTTGGGTCCCTTGTCCGAGGATATTGGTGATTTCGCCAAAGTTGTCTGAGCCGAGATTTTCTTCCAATTCGCCCAAAATGTAATAGCCCAGAATATCAAAACGTTCATTTTCCTGGCTGCTCCATGTCGAGGCCAACAGTTTGTGGTACAATGGATTGCGATCCCTGTCCGGCAAATACGTAAGCGAAACGCCGCCCATTGCCTGCGTAAAATCGTCCACCTCTTGCCCCTCGAAGGCCGTGCGTAATTGCAGGGCATAATCAATCAGACCGAAAGCACGCGCGAGGCTTTGCGGCTGGAATGTGTAGGTCGAACGGTTGAAATTTCCGATTGCCCCGATCTGCCAATCTCGATTTAGGTCGTAGGTCAAATACGCTTGAATGTCTGTGAAATTTGGCACATACTCGCCCTCCACGTCAAGGCTGCCAAGCAGGTTTTTTGTGGTTTTGTAACGTGCTCCCACGAGGTAGCGAAATGCCCGAAAACCCGTTTTGTTTGGCTTCCAACTTCCTTCCAAATGCGCAGAACCGCCTAGCATACTCGCGCTGGCGCTGGCCCGTAAACTGTCGGGACGCTTGTATTTGATGTCCAACACTGAGGAGAGTTTGTCGCCATACTTGGCTTGAAACCCCCCACTCGAAAAGGAGAGGTCGCGTACAAGGTCAATGTTTGGGAAAGTAAGACCCTCCTGTTGCCCGGCGCGTATGAGTTGCGGGCGGTAAATCTCAAAATCATTGACGTACACGAGGTTTTCATCGTAGTTGCCGCCACGTACCTGGTATTGCGAACTGAGTTCCCCGCCCGTGCCCATGTTGGTGCCAAGTGCAATGTGGGGCAACACGCTTTCCAAATTGCCGGTGGTACTCGGAAGTAGTTTCAGGTCGGTCATGTTTTTTTCCTTCACCATGCCTCCGTCATCGAGCCTGCGCCCGCTGATCACCACTTCCAGATTGGCGCCTACAGGCGACATGCTTAGATCCAGAGCATATCGTGCCCCGGGTTGCAAGGCCAGAATATCCGCTGTAGTTTCCTGGTATGCCACCCGTTTGAAGGAAAGTGTAACCCGTTGGTTGACAGGTATTTGAGTGGCAAATTTTCCGTTTTCATCCGTACTGACTGCCTTGCCGGAGCCTTTGATGAAGACACTGACCAGTTCCACGGGCTGGCCGTCGGACGCGTCGGTGACGCGGCCGTAGACGGTGGCGGTTTGCTGGGCAGAAAGGAAAAGCGGGAGCAGGGATAGGAAGGAGGCGAGGATTTTTTGAAAACGCATGATGTGCAGGATGCTTTGGGGCAAAAGTAGGGAACCCTATGCTACCTGAAATTTACTAATCGAAGTTTCTTCCCAAGATTCAATAATAAAGAGCGTCAATTCGCGAACCAAACGCGGAGCCATGTTTTCGGGTAGATCGCTTAGAATTGTTGTCACAACTTTGGTGAGCGGCATACGAGGGTGCTCGCTGCGGAGTAGCTGAATTTTATTGGTAATATTGTCTTGCTGGGCAAGCAGATAGGAGGTATGATAGGGGATGACCTCTTTATGATGCTCAAAAAAAAGACTTGCTGCTGAAGAAGTATGTGAACTTGCCATATTCGCTGAATTTCGGCTTCAAAATTAGAGGTTTTTGCGGAGAAGTTCAAACGCATCGTATTCTTCCGTCTGATAATTGAATGCTTCCCATCGCCGCCCGCGTTTCCCGAAAACATGAAAAATCATCTCAATTTCGGTCAATTTTCGTCGAAAAATCAAATTGTACAATCGTTTACGCTTTTCATCAACAGGGAAAATTATCAACGCTCTCTCTGGGTAAGTTTCAGAAAATATCAAAGCTGCCTTCGCTACTGTTCCTAATACTTTGACAACATCGTTGTTGTTTGTCTTGGCTTTGTCGTCAATTTCCCAATCCGCACCCACATCTCCAAATGCAAGGTTCCAGCGATGACGTTCGTAGTGGCTTATGAAAACCGCTTTCAATATCCGCCCTTTTACGCCTTCGCTGAAAAAAAGAAACTGGGTAGCCGTTTCATTTTGCTCTATTGGATAGGTTCCAGTTATCATTTGTAATTGTCAGGTAGAAACAACATACGCATACTTTAAACAAAAAGCAATAGTAAAAGTAGGCATTTCATGCTGCTCTGATCGGATTGTATTCAATTGGGATTCATCATTAGAGGATTTTTCACCCCTTCTCAAACGCCGGGTCAAAATTCTTCAGCGTCACCAGCATCGCCAGAAACACGTTGTAAATCACGTTCATCGGCAATTGCAAGATGGCTTCCTGAAAATAACAGGCCACGGCGAGCATAAACAACCAGGTGGTGATTCCCGCATAAAGCGATTTGATAAAAGGATCGCGGCATCGGATGAAATAGTACAGCCCCGTGCGCAGCACGACGTAATGAAACAAGGTGTACAGAATCAGCCCAATCCAGCCTAATTCCACCCCCATACGCACAAAACTGGAATCGTGCGGGAATTTGGCGAGTTCCGATTCCGGGTTAAAACGCTTCCCCCAGATCCCGCAACTGCCCAAGCCTCCGCCTATTGGGTGGCTTTGAATGTAAGGCTGTATTTTTTTCTGATTGCTCAGGCGCAGGTTCATGGAATCGTCTTGCGAGGGCTTGAAGGCTGATTGAATGCGATAAATCACCCCGCTGCTTGTGGATTTCAAAACAAAGCCCACCCCCAACACTGCCAGAATTCCCCCAATGACGAGCACTCGCTTGCTCAAAATCAGTCCTGCAAAAAATATCGCGCCCACAGGCACCAGTCCAAAAGCTGTGCGTGTCCCTGTATAAGCCGTGGCCCATAAGGCTATCAATCCCATGATGCCAAGCAGGATTTTATGCCGCTTTTTTGTCGCTCCTACCACCAAAGCCCCACAGAAAACAGCAAAACACACCATCAAAATCCCAAAGGTTGTAGGGTCATAGCAGAACGATGGAACACGCACCAAATTCCATTGGTGGTAGAGTTGATACCGCTCCAGATCGGCCATCATCCAGATGGTTTCTTGTTCGTTGAAGCCAAAAAAATTCTGCTTCAGGCCATAGAGCGCACTTATAAAACACATCCCGATGATCAGTTTCAGGATGGCCATTATGCCCGCCCGATTGCGTTGGAAGGCGTATGCTCCGATAAAGAAAACCACCTGTTGAATGGCCACACTCCGCACCGTATAAACCCAGGCCATTTTTGATTGCGCTTCGGGGTTCAACACCTGCATCACGTTGAAATACAACCAGATAAGAATCATGTAACTGAGCGGCGACTTGGCAAAAGCCCAATCGCGCTCTTTGATTTGGCGGAGCAAAATGCCTACCGTGCTCAGCAAAATCAGCAAGTCCAGCAGCGTCCCGATAGGCGCATCAGTGTATTTCAAAGCATATGGCAATGCCAGTGACACGAACAGCATCAGCCCAATGGCAAACGTGATATTGAAAAGACAAAAAATGACCAGTGGAACACCAATAAGTCCGATAAACACCACCACACTCACTTTCAATTCGAGGGTAGCCAACAAATACGACAAGGGCAGCGTGGCCAGCAAAAGCAAGGCCAAACCAAGGGGATTGTTGAGTTTCTGAAACACAAGTTGCTGGCTCAGTCGGCCCTTGATTTTCCCCCAAAGGGATTTGTCGCGTGGAGTGAAGAGGTCTTGCATTTTATAGTGTTAAGTGGTAAGTGTTAAGCGGTAAAACTTACCACTTAACACTTACCACTAAAAGAACAATACTTTCAGGCAAATGCCCGCCAGCACCACAATGATGAACAGGTGCATGAGATTTTCGATAAATCGCTGGTAGGGTGTTAGCTCCGGGGATTTGTTCATCGTTTATAGTTTATCGTTTATAGTTCCCACCGCTTGTGTGAAGTGAGGTGACATCTCCGAGGCACGAGGAGGTGTCACCTCGCTTCCCTCGCTTCACGCCGCTACGAGGTGTCACCTCTCCTGCGTCGAGATGACACCTCCTCGCTTCGAATTTCCTCCCAAAGCTGCTTTATTCGCGCTTCCCAGGTATTAGAATTGGCAACCTCGGTACGGATTTGGACAATCGATAGGTTGTTTTCAGCCAATGCGACTTCAATTTTTTGAAGAAATTCCTCGTGACTTTCGGCAAGGTAAGTGCAGTGTGCGAAAGTACGGATGTCGTCGGAAAAACCGGTGGTTACTACGGGCTTTCCTGCTCCGAGGTATTCGTTTATTTTTAGTGGATAAATACTGAATGTCAAGGTATTGCACAAGAATGGGATCAGTACGCAATCCATGTGTTGAAGTAAGGGTGGTAAATCTTCGAGATGGCGACTTCCGGTAAAAACGACGTTTGGCATCTTGTCTAAACCTATTTCTGCAGGCTCTGAGCTGTTGATCGGGCCGACCAAAAGCAAAGTTTTTTCAGGAAAACGAATGGCAACTTTTTTGAGCAATGGATAGTCAATGCGCAGTTCATCCAGGTTGCCGATGAAGCCAATGACTTGCCCGGTTCGATCCTTGAGTTCAGTGGGGCGAGGGTATTTTTCGGTCAGGACTTTTTGAAAAACGGACACCTCTGCAGCGTTGAAATAGGCGACGATGCGTGCGCGGTCTGACGACTCCAAGTCGTCTGACCGCTCAGGTGCTGGGCTATTGGTCAAACGACCTGGAGTCGTCAGACCAAGCGCTTGCTCTTTCAGCCGTTTCAAATTAGTGGAAGTAACGAACACAAGGTCAGCGTTTTTGCAAGCCTCGTTTTCCAAACGCTCGCCGTGCCGGGCGGTGTAGGCATTCTGCGTGATGTCGTCAATGCAATGATAAATGCAGGTTTTCGCGCCCATTTTAGACGGAAGCCAGCCCGCATAAAACGGGTCGTAACAATTGATAAAGGCGTAGTTGCGAAAATTATACTTGCGAACAGCCCGGTCAATAGCACGCAGCACGAAACCGTTGGTGAGCCCCTGGAAAAAGTCATAAACCTTGCCCGGTGGCAGCCAGTTTATGGGCAAAGTCGGCGGCGGTGTCACGGCTAAAAAGTTTTCCGGGATGGCATCAAGCTGTTCGTAACGATTGCTGAAAGTTAGCAGGCGCCACAGTCGTTGGTGTAACACGGGGTCGCCTTTTTTAAGCCCGGAAAAAATGTCTTTAATGGAGTAAGGGTGGTTGACGTAAAGCACTCGGACGGTTTTCGCCAGTTCCTTGGCCATCGAAAGCGAAATCGAGGAATAAGGGTTGTCCGTTCTGAACAAGGAGAAAAAAACTACGTCGTGCTGCATCGGTTTGGGCATCAAAACTGTAACCTTTCATGGGATACAGTGCTCTATTTAGCCTGATTATCAGGTCAAAGGACGAAAAACGCATGATTCGCCCTTTTAGCTTCTCACTTTGTGGCAAAATTCAAACCAATCACGTTAGCAATGAAAAAATTTCTCATTCTACCCGCCATAGCTTTAGCGAAGGTGGGCCTTTGTATTACACTTTTTGCTTTTGTCTCCTGCAAACAGGAAAAACCTCGGGAGATAAAGCAGTACACCATCGAACAATTCTACAAAACCAAAGCCACCGGCTCGGGTGTTTTCTCCCCTGATGAGCAAAAACTGCTCGTCCACACCAACGAAACAGGCATTTTCAATCTCCATGAAATCAACATTGCTGACGGCTCTAAAAAGGCCCTGAGCAATTCTACCGTGGAATCCTATTTTGCTATTGACTATGTACCCAGTTCAAATGAAGTGCTTTACAGTTCAGACAAAGGAGGCAACGAAATCAGCCATATTTATCTGCTCAAAGCCGACGGCAGCAACCAAGACCTTACGCCCGGCGAAAAGGAAGTGGCCGGATTCTCGGACTGGGCCAAAGACAAAAAATCCTTTTTCTACACCTCCAACAAACGCGATGAACGCTTTTTCGACCTATATCAAATGGAGGTCGGCTCGTGGACTTCAAATCTCGTTTATGAAAACAAAGATGGCTACAGTCCAGATGCTATTTCGCGTTATGGCGACTGGGTGGCACTCGGCAAATCCATCACGACTAGCGAGAATAAATTGTTCTTATACGACTTGAAAACCAAGCAGTTGAAAGAAATTTCTGATCCTGCACAACCTGGCAACTATGGCACCTCAGGCTTTAGCGCAGATGGGAAATCCTTCTTTTACACGACCGATGTAGGAAAAGAATTCGCCTACCTTGTACAGTACGATCTTGCCACGGGCGAACGCAAAACTGCCTTCGAAACCAATTGGGATGTAATGTACGCCTACCAATCCGAAAACGGGAAATATCAGGTGATTGGCATCAACGAAGACGGCAAAAACAAGCTCATTATCCGTGATGCACAGGGCAAAGACGTTGCCTTCCCGGCTATCCCAGATGGCGATGTAGCGGCAGTCAATATTTCTCCCAGCGAGAAAATGATGAGACTTTCCGTAGGCACTTCCAAATCGCCCAACGACTTATATGTCTACAATTTTGAGACAAAAGAACTCAAACGACTCACCAACAACGCCTCCCCGGAAATCAATCCTGAAGATCTCGCCACAGCCTCTGTGGTGCGTTACAAATCCTTTGATGGTCTTGATATTCCTGCCATTTATTACAAACCGCTGAATGCATCAGCCACAAATAAAGTCCCGGCTTTGGTGTGGGTACACGGCGGCCCTGGCGGCCAATCGCGGGTAGGTTACAGTTCTTTCATCCAGTACCTCGTCAACCACGGTTATGCCGTCCTGATGGTCAATAACCGGGGCAGCAGCGGTTACGGCAAGTCTTTTTACAAAATGGACGACCAAAACCACGGGGAGAAGGATTTGCAGGATTGCGTTTACGGTAAAAAACACCTGCAATCGCTTGATTACATTGATAAAGACCGCATTGGTATCATCGGCGGCTCTTACGGCGGATACATGACCATGGCGGCCATGACTTTTACGCCCGACGAATTCAAGACCGGTGTCAATATTTTTGGAGTAACCAATTGGTTGCGCACGCTGAATTCGATCCCTCCGTATTGGGAATCGTTCCGCAAGGCGCTTTATGCTGAAATGGGCGACCCAACCACGGCAGATTCAGTCCGCTTGCACCGGATTTCTCCCTTATTCCACGCAAAAAATGTGAAAAACCCGATTATGGTATTGCAAGGCGCCAACGACCCACGTGTGCTCCAGATTGAGTCAGACGAAATCGTAGAGGCGGTCAAGAAAAATAACGTCCCGGTGGAGTACCTCGTCTTTCCTGATGAGGGGCACGGTTTTGTGAAAAAAGAAAATGAGATGAAGGGGTACAGTGGGGTTCTGAGCTTTTTGGATAAACATTTGAAAGCGCCAGCGCCAGTTAAACAGTAGCAGTAGACAGTGGCAGTAGCACTAGGCAGTGGCAGTAGGCAGTGGCACTACTGCTGCTGCCTACTGCTACTGCTCGCTGCTCACTGCTACTGCCAATCCCCCAATCCTTCACTGCGCGCTGCCTTTTTTTCTGCATTCCTTTTTTTGCTTTTCAAACGTTTGGCAATGACCGATTTTGGCACACGCGTAATCTTCCTGCGCTTTGGTTTGTGCAGGGCTTTTTCAATCAGCCGGATCAGTTTTTCTTCGGCTAAGTGCTTGTTCATCAGTTGAGAACGCTCCGTTTGGTTCGTGGCGGCGAGAATTCCTTCCGAAGAGATATGGTTGTCGAGTTTTTCAAAAACCAGCGCTTTCTCCTCATCTGAGAGCGCCTGTGAAGCGGCCACATCGAGCAGGGCTTCCGCCTTGGTCTCTACTTTATTCACGTTTTGTCCACCGGCGCCACCTGAGCGGGCCGTTCTGAAGGAGAGTTCAGTTTTGAGGAGATCAATGTTCATGGCAAATTTTTTGCACCAAAGCGTTTTTGGAGGAATGAAGTTCCAAAGGTCTTGATTTTCGCCACTCTGAGCCAAAACAATGATATGACCATGATGTGGTCGGTACCATTCCCCATTTTTGGGCTGAAATAATTTTGTCCAAAAATGAAAAAGATAATATTACTCCGTTTACCCGCCATAGCCTTGGCGACGGCGGGACTTGCAATTTCCTTGGCGACGGCGGTTTACATTGCAAATAACCCCTCCGAAAAAGAAAAACACGCTCCCTCCCAAGCCGGTTCTGCCTTCCTATACTGGAGTATGGCACGCACCTTTCCCGACGGCCAATTCCACACGGAAAAATATACAGAGGCAATAGCCCAAATGCGCTTGGCCTCCCAACTTCGCGACGAGCGCAGCCCAACGTGGGAAGCTATTGGTCCGAAAAACATCGGCGGACGAACGCTTTGTCTGGCTGTCAACCCTTTGGATACCAACATTCTGTGGCTCGGAAGTGCATCTGGCGGTATTTGGAAAAGCACCACTGCCGGGCGCGGCGCCGAAGCTTGGCAACGAGTGGAAACCGGCTTCCCGGTACTCGGTGTGAGTGCCATTGCCATAAATCCCTCCGACCCAAAAATTATGTATGCGGGCACCGGCGAAGTGTACAATTTGGAAAATTCTGCTCCCAACGTCGCCATCCGTGTTACGCGCGGCACTTACGGAATCGGAATTCTGAAAAGCGAAGACGGGGGCCTCAATTGGCATAAAAGCCTTGATTGGGGTTATGGTCAATTGCGGGGCGTTCAAGACATGAAAATCAATCCATTGCGTCCTGAAACGGTCCTTGCTGCCACCACCGAAGGGCTGCTGCGCAGCTGGGATTCGGGCTCGAGCTGGCACACCATCCACAACAAAAGCATGGCCGTTGACATCGAGATTGATCCCTCCGACACCAGTCGAATTTTCGTGACCCACGGTTCGCTGGACGACCAAAGTGTTAGCGGCGTTTATCGTTCCGTCAATGGCGGGGCGACTTTTATCAAACTTGCCGCCGGTCTTCCCGGCATTTATTCCGGCAAAACGCTTCTCACGATTTGCCCCACACAACCCAGCGTGTTGTATGCCTCTGTGGGTGAGGCGTTTTCACAAAACGGCCTTTTCAAATCCAGCAATGGCGGCAATACCTGGACTAAAGTGAGTTCTCAAGACGTATGCAAATATCAAGGCTGGTATTCCCATGATGTTACGGTTAACCCAAACGATCCGAATACCATCATATGGGTCGGTATAGATACCTGGAAATCAACCGATGGTGGCAATTTGGTACAGCAAAAATCCTACTGGTACAACTGGAATTTTGGGTACGTCCCAGCAGGTGGCTCGGAAGGCCCGCCCGATTATGTACATGCGGATATTCACAGAGCCTATTATTTGCCAAATTACCCCAATAAGGTCTACCTGGTCACAGATGGTGGACTGTTTGTCTCCTATGATGGCGGAGAGACTTGGCAAGGGCGCAATGGGGGCTATCAAAGCCAACAGTTTTACGCAAATCTTGGCAGCTCGACCACCAATGCTGAACTAAGTATAGGCGGGATGCAAGACAACTCCACGGCCATTTATTACGGCGATCCTTCCTGGACGCGCGTTCTTGGTGGCGATGGGCAATGCGCAGCCGTCAACCCGCAGAATGACCAAATCATGTACGGCTCCTCACAGTATCTCAATATGTACAAAAGCACAAATGGTGGAGGCAGCTGGTACGGAATCGGCAACGAAATCTCCGGAAACGCGGCATTTAACGGGGCCTTTGAAATCGCCCCCTCTGATCCTGAGATCATGTACGCAGGAGCTCAAGGGCTCTGGCGTTCCGATGATGGCGGCGAAACCTGGTATGATGTAACAGGAACCATTGCTGATGGCGATGTTGTTCTGACCATTGCGATCAATCCCGAAAACCCCGATTTGGTGTATTGCAGCACAGCGCCTAGTGCTACGAATCAAGCCCGGGTGTACAAGGTTGACGCCGCCAACTTTGCCGTTACGGAGGTGACGGGTTTGCCAAACCGACTTTGCATGGACATTGCTTTTGCATCCGGCTCGGAAAGCACGGTATATGCTGTATTTGCGGGGTTCAATACCAAGCATGTATGGAAATCAGAAAATGATGGCACTACTTGGGCAACCATTGACAATGGATTGCCGGATGTGCCCACCAATTCCATTTTGATGGATCCCAGTACAAACCACCTGTATGTAGGCAACGACCTCGGCGTGTGGCATTCTGCCAACGCAGGCGCCAGTTGGGATATTTACTCTGCTGAGGCCCCACAAGCATTGCTCGCCATGCACCTCAGTATTGCTCCGGGCAACAAACTCCGCGTGGCCACTTACGGATTGGGTGTTTGGCAGACGGACTTGGCTGTAGCTTCCAAAACCACAGAGCCTAAGCTGACTTTTTCGATTCAAAGCCTTCGCCCTAATCCTGCATCAGAGCGCAGCGTGATTGATTTTACTTTGTTAAAAGAAGAGAAAATCACCATTAAAGTGCTGGATATCAATGGTAAAATGGTTTGGCAAAGCAGTTCGGAACGATTGTCTGCTGGAGATCACTCTCGGTTAATTCCTGTGGAAAATTTACCTGCGGGCACATACGGTGTTGTGTTGGAAACAGCCAAAGGACGGATTGGGCGACTACTGATGGTGACAAGGTAAAATTTACCGCAGAGGCGCGGAGGCGCAGAGAGGGACTATACTCCGCGTCTCCGCGCCTCTGCGGTAAAAAAAATTCCGACCTTTGCACTTCAAACTAATTGGCAGGAACTGTTGTTTAAGCCCTCCAATTCAAAAAAATGAGCAAGCACGGAAAAGCATTGGTCGCCATGTCGGGCGGAATAGACAGCACTGTCACTGCAGTCATGCTGCATGAGGAAGGCTGGGAAGTTATTGGCGTGACCATGAAAACCTGGGATTACGCCACCAGCGGAGGCTCGAAAAAAGAGACTGGCTGCTGCTCACTCGACAGCATCAACGACGCGCGTCAAGTGGCGGTAAAACTTGGTTTCCACCACTTTATCGTGGACATCCGCGAGGAATTTGGCGACTATGTGATTGATAATTTTGTAGACGAATACATGGCAGGGCGCACACCTAATCCATGTGTTTTGTGCAATACGCACATCAAGTGGAACAGCCTCCTGCGCCGCGCGGATATGCTTGATTGTGAGTTTATTGCGACAGGGCATTACGGACTTATCAACGAACTGGACGGCCGCAAATACATTACCCGCGCCAAGGATCGGCAAAAAGACCAAAGCTATGTGCTCTGGGGCCTGAGCCAGGATTGCCTGAACCGAACCCGTATGCCGCTCGGCCCGTTCACCAAACCTGAAGTGCGCCAAATGGCCGCCGACCGTGGCTGGGACGAACTGAGCAAAAAAGCCGAGAGTTACGAAATCTGTTTTGTGCCGGACAACGACTATCGGGGCTTCCTTCGCCGCCGAATTGACGGTCTGGACGAGCAGGTGGCGGGCGGCGTTTTTGTGGATGTACAAGGCAAGGTTTTGGGCAAACACGAGGGCTATCCATTCTATACAGTTGGACAACGCAAGGGCCTCGGCATTGCGCTCGGGGAACCCATGTTCGTGACTGAAATCCGCCCCGATACCAATACCGTAGTGCTAGGTCGCGAAGATGATCTGGTGCGCAATAGCATGATGGTGGGCAAAGTCAATATGATGAAATACAAGGAGTTGCCGCCCGAAGGTTTGGAGGTGGTGACTAAAGTTCGTTACCGTGATGGGGGTACTTTAAGTACCCTGCGTCCGGTGGGCAATGATATTGAGGTCGTTTTTCACGCCAATGTAAAAGGCATCGCTCCAGGCCAAAGTGCCGTGTTTTTTGATGGGGATGATGTGATTGGGGGAGGGATAATTTATGGGAGTAGCAGGTGAGAGATCAAGTTTGGGAATAACTTGAAGTTGCCGCCGGCATTCAGTTTGCTATAACGGCTTTGTTTTCCGTGAAAATCTGTAATCCCAATGCAGATTTTCACGGTTTTTGTTTTTAAAGCCCAAACCACAAAATCCCCCGATATTTCGGCCTTCAAACCGTCGCCATGCCCGCACCAGATTTCGCCAAGCTTCATTTCGATCCGACGCTCAGGCTTCCATCAACAATCGGAAATCATCGATCGTCAATCGTCAATCAATACACCGCCGGTCTTCCCCCCTACCTCGGCGGTCCTTATTCCACCATGTATCTTACTCAGCCCTGGACCATCCGCCAGTACGCCGGGTTTTCCACAGCTGAGGCCAGCAACGCTTTCTACCGTCGCAATCTCGCTGGCGGTCAAAAAGGCTTAAGCGTGGCGTTTGATTTAGCTACCCACCGTGGGTACGATTCTGATCATCCCCGGGTAGAAGGTGATGTGGGCAAAGCAGGTGTAGCCATTGATTCTGTGGAGGATATGAAAGTGCTGTTCGATCAAATCCCTTTGGGTGAAATGTCGGTGTCCATGACCATGAACGGGGCGGTAATTCCGATCATGGCGTTTTACATCGTGGCAGCGGAAGAACAAGGCGTCCCGCCCGAAAAACTATCGGGTACAATTCAGAACGATATTTTGAAAGAATTTATGGTGCGCAACACCTACATCTACCCGCCGGGGCCGAGCATGCGCATCATCAGCGATATTTTCGCCTTTTGTGCCGCGAAAATGCCGAAATTCAACTCGATCAGCATTTCTGGCTACCACATGCACGAGGCTGGCGCACCTGCCGAAATCGAACTTGCTTACACGCTAGCGGATGGTCTTGAATATATCCGGGCAGGCATTGCAGCCGGGCTGGATATTGATGAATTTGCGCCGCGACTCTCTTTCTTTTGGGGCATCGGAATGAATCACTTCACAGAGATTGCCAAACTCCGCGCCGGACGCATGTTGTGGGCGAAAATGGTGAAACAATTCAATCCAAAATCGAACAAATCTCTGATGCTGCGCGCCCATTGCCAGACTTCGGGTTGGAGTCTCACGGAGCAAGACCCATTCAACAACGTTGCACGTACTTGCATCGAAGCCATGTCGGCTGTATTGGGCGGTACGCAGAGTTTGCACACCAACTCTTTTGATGAGGCCATGGCTTTGCCGACGGATTTTTCGGCAAAAATTGCCCGTGACACCCAGATATTCATCCAAAAAGAAACGGATGTCACCAGGGCTATTGATCCTTGGGCCGGATCCTATTTTGTGGAACAACGCACCGCAGACCTAGTAGAAAAAGCCTGGGCATTGATGCAGGAAGTGGAAGAGCTGGGCGGCATGGCCAAGGCCATCGAACAGGGTTTGCCAAAACTCCGTATTGAAGAAGCAGCGGCGCGAAAGCAGGCCCGCATAGATTCTGGCGAGGAAAAAATTGTGGGCGTAAACATCTTCCAAGTCACAGATAATGAACGTTTTGAGATATTGGAAGTAGATAACACAGCAGTGCGGGACGGCCAGATTCAGCGTTTGCAATTATTGAAAAGTAATCGGGATGAAGTGGCTGTAGCGGCGGCTTTAACTGCTTTGGAACAAGCGGCCCGAGGCAAGGCCAACCTTTTGGAAGCCGCCATTTTAGCTGCCCGCGCCCGCGCCACCCTGGGCGAAATTTCCTCGGCGATGGAAAAGGCTTTTGGCCGCTACGTTGCCACCACAAAATCTATTTCAGGCGTTTACGCTGCCAGCATGAGCAATAACGAAGACTTCGAAAAAGCCCAACAATTGGCCAATGCATTCGCCGAGCAGGAAGGCCGCCGTCCGCGCATCATGGTCGCCAAACTCGGGCAGGACGGCCACGACCGGGGCGCAAAAATCATCGCCACCGCCTTTGCTGATCTCGGTTTTGACGTGGACATTGGCCCGCTGTTTCAAACGCCAGCCGAAGCTGCTAAACAAGCGGTAGAAAACGACGTACACATCCTCGGCATCTCCTCGTTGGCCGCGGGTCACAAAACGCTTGTGCCACAGACCATAGCTGAACTGGAAAAACTCGGTCGTGGCGATATACTCGTGGTAGTGGGCGGGGTGATTCCGCAGCAGGACTACGAGTTCCTGCGCCATTCCGGGGCCGCTGCAATTTTTGGCCCCGGGACGGTGGTGGCAAAGGCGGCGCAGGAGTTGTTGGGGGTGATGATGCAGTAAAGTCTATTTCCATTCTTCGAAATCAATCCGCCCGCGATGGCACATAAGCCATCGCGGGCGGAATTTTTTTTCGCAGAGGGGTTAGGCTATTAATGCATATCACTTTTTTACTTTCACCAATCGGACAGCCTCCCAATCGTTTCCGTATTGCACAACGATTTGCCAGATGCCCGCAGGCAAATCTTGCAGAGAGATATCCACAGTGTTGTCCCCTTTCATCGCCTGCACGTTGCGCTGCCATTTGGTGCTTCCGTCCGCACCCAAAAGATGGATTTGAACTTCAGATTCCTTTTCAGAAACAAAACGGAGCGTGGTGGCCTCCTCTGCCGGGTTGGGAGCAAGGCGAAGATCGGTAAAGGCAAGTGCCCTGCGTTCGCTTGATCGCCCTTCGGAGGGCCTGTTGTCATTGATACCGTCGCAGCTGTTGACAAGAGCCAAGAAGGTGACTTTGATGGTGTCGGCTTTTTCCCAGCATTCGTCTTTGGCGCGCACCGTGAACGTGCGAGTGAGCCCATTCACTCCACTATCCTCTAAAATTGTCAGGTACACCCCGGCCATGCAAGCATCGTCCAGTTGGGTTTTCAGGATGTTTTTGGCTTGGTCAGCGTCGGGCAGGCTGTCCACGCAAGCGACTGAGAATGTGTCTACTGCGGGCAGATCGAGCGGCGTGGTGTCTTTCACCATGAATGATTGTTGGCAGATGGCTTCGTTGCCACAAGCATCTTTCACGGAGTAGGTGTAAATAACGGTCATTGGCCATTTCGGGCAGCTCATGCCCTCTTGGTAGGTGTCTTTGAGCGTGACGGTGCAATTGTCAGTGCAGTTATCCGTAGCGATGACTTTGGTGGGATCGGCGGCTGGCACATCGGCTTTGCAGGTGAGGAAGGGATTGCCTTCGGGGACGAACTCTACCACGGGAGCCTCCTTGTCCACGACAGAGAAAGTGGCGATGTGCTTGCTCAGGTTGTTGCACAGGTCGGTAGCCCGGAATTCATAGGTTTTTGACCAACTGTTGCCACACCCATTTTTTTCCGAAAGGAGCAGGTGTTCGAGCGTGAGCTCCTCAGCGGGTGTGCAATTGTCCTTGATTAATGCGCTGCCGAAGGAGTCGAGCCAGTCGTAGAAATCCCCCTCGCCGTCATTGCCCTGCATACACGCTACGGTTTTGTTTTCTGGCAGCACTTCAAATTTGGGGGCTTCAGAATCCACTGCTTGGAAAGCAGCAAGGCTGAACGAGGTATTGCCACAGGCATCGGTGGCGACGAAACGCATATATGCCTTGAAATCGCATGGCGGGTTATTAACCCAGAGATTTTGGTAGATCGCTACAGCCTCCCAAACAAATTCACTGCAGTCCTCGGCCTGCGCACCGCCCTGGTTTTCTTTCCATATTTCAAATTCACTGGCGTTGGCAGCGCTGCACTGGAGGAATACGCTCTCGGCTGCAGAGCTGATGAGCGGCCCTTTTGTATCCTGAATTTTGAACAAAGCCGCTTTTGAAAGCCCGGCGTTGCCGCATTCGTCCAGCGGGGTGAATGTGGCTGAGTAAATGCGGTTGTTCGGGCAGTTGCCGGGCAGGATTACCAAATTGGTCTGCCAGGCCACTTGGCCGCAGAGGTCCGGTGCTTTTGCGCCTGCATGGTCTTCCAGCCAGTCTTGCAATTGTGCTTCGTTCATTAGGCCGCACTCCACGGTTTTGTTGACAGGCAATTGCGTGTATTGTGGCGCCTGGGTGTCCTGCACTTTGAAAACGGCCGCTTTGGACAAGCCAGCATTGCCGCACTCGTCTACCGGAGTAAAAGTCGCTGTGAAGCTGTAATTCCCAGGGCAGTTGCCAGGCAGAGCCACGAGGTTGGTCTGCCACGTGACTTTACTGCTACATTCATCCAGAGCGTGCCCGCCACCCTGGTTGTTGAGCCAGGTTTGCATTTGTTCATCACTGTCAGGACCGCACTCGACGGTTTTGTTATGGGGAAGGAAGGCCCAATGTGGAGCTTGCGTGTCCGCCACCTTGAAAGTTGCTTCTTTGGTCTGCCCCATGTTCCCACATTCGTCTTTAGGGGTGAAGCTTACTGTGTAGGTGTAATTTCCAGGACAATTGCCGGGCAGCGGTGCGACATAGATTTCCCATGTCACGTCGCCACAGAGATCGGTCGCTTGTGCGCCGGCACGACTATTGAACCAAGCCTCAAATTGCGCATCGTTGTTAGGCCCGCATTCGACCGTTTTGTTTTGTGGCAGGTGGGTAAAACTGGGCGCGGTGTTGTCCACTACAGTGTATTTCGCGTTTTTCCAAGCAGTCGTGTTGGAGCAATTATCGCGGAAGCGAAATCGGTAAGTGTAGATAGTAGGACAGCCAGTCTCCGTATTGACCAATTCAAATTCCCCAGACGAATTTGAACAGTCGCCGTCATAGCCCTCGGCCCCGGCCATATCGTCGAGCCAAGCTTGTAGCCCGATTTGCGGGTCGGCGGAGCAGCCTCCAATTTTGTCTGAGGGGTTTTTGATAAACGCCGGCGCTTTGGTGTCATCCACCGTAAAAGTAGCTTCTTTCCAACTTGACCAATTGTGGCAATCATCTCCAAAAGCAAAGCGGTAAGTGTAAACGGTCGGGCATCCAACCACTGTTGACACCAGTTCAAATTCCTTTTCCAAGTCTTGGTCACAATCATCGGTAGCGGTAGCGCCCCCCATATTTTGAAGCCAAGCATCTATAGCAGCATCTGCATCGCAACCTGCTTCCACGAAAATATTTTGCGGAAAGTCATCGAACAAAGGCTGCTTGTTGTCTATGATAACGAAGATAGCCGTCTTTTCGAGTTGGTGGTTGCAATCATCTGTGACGGTAAATTTGACCGTGTAAACTTTTGCCCCAGGGCAACCCCCGACACCGTTTTCCTGGATTTGGTGCGACCACTCCAGGCCCCCGCAACCCTCCCCGAACAGGCTGGAATACCCGTGAGTGAAGAGCCAATGTTCATAGATTTTTTGAGGATCCCCAGAACACATATCCACCGTAGCGCTGGAAGGAGGCAAGGCCCACATCAGCGGTGCATCCATTGTCAGAGCTTGGTTATTTGGCTTGTTCTCGGGGTTTCCTCCCCATGCGCTGAGCGAGGCAAAAAAGAAGGTCAGAAACAGGGAAAGATTTTTCATTAGACAAGAATTTTTGTTTGTGAAACCAGTTGAAATTGATGTCACAAAGGTCAAGGCCAATGAAAAGGACGAGGGTAAACAGGGTTTTAAAAAGGATAAAAAAAGATAAACGGGATTGTACCTGATTTTACCGCACACAGCGGCAGTTAAATTGGGAATTAAAATGAGATTTTGATGACCCACCCGATGTGGCGTTTGGGTTGATCGTCACATAATAAACAAAGTTGACACTGTATCCGTCTTCAACATCCACATAGGAAAATGGTGTACTGGTCCATAAAAAAACATCTGCCATACCGGGGTATCCCCAATAATGTACCAGGTCTTCTGCTGGAGGTAGACGCCAGTCAGTGTATCCGCCGTACACCAGATTCCTGCAATAGGTAGCTGCCTCCGGGAGGGTCATCACATCTGGGGTCATTGGGCTTATATTTTGAGGTGAATTGGTAAAATTGTCCTCAAAGTATTGTTGGACATAGGTTTGCGTGTAAGAATTCGCATCCGCTTCAGCCATATTCGCTTGATTTTGAGCATAAGTATTCGCTGAAGCAAGGGTGGTATTCAACTGCCCGGTTACCCAGTCCCTGTTCACTGCATCGGTGCCTGCCACAGGGGCTGCAATGTTTTTCAATTCGTTGCCCTGCAAGTTCAAATTGCCAGTCGATGAAAATTCAGCCACGGTCTGGCCATCGGTGGCGAAATTGTCAGCCCCGGTTTTTATGCGCAAGACGCCGCCATCGTTTACCATTTTCCAGTCGGTACCGGAGGAGGCGTTGCCTCGCACCATTTCAATACCCGCTTCTGTTGAACCGCTTGTATTGAAGGCATGCAAGCGCAGAGTCGGCGCGATGTTTTCGCGGATTTCCATTTTCCGGGCCGGGGCATCGGTGCCGAGACCGAGGTTGCCCACCGCGGTGAGCGTCATGTGCCGATTGGCTTCCGTCAGAAAATTGTCGCTGCCCTGCGTGAAGCCAAGTTCGCCGCCGTCATTGCTGATACGCCAGTCGGTGCCAGCTGTGTTGCCACGTAGGAGTTCGATGCCCGTCTCGCTGCTTCCCCCGTTGGTGGCGTGTATGCGAATAAAACGGTCGTCTGCACCCCTGATTTCTAAATGCCGCGTTGGGGCGTTTGTCCCAATGCCTACACTGCCGTTGTTGTAAAAAACGTTTGTGCCGTTGGTCAGCCAGGGGCTGCTGCCGCCTCCGCCGATGCCGTTTAAATCCACGGTATTACCCTGAGAAATAGATAGTTGCGTGCCATTGAGTGCGAGTGTTTGAGATTCAGAATTTGCGCTGGATGCCGTTTCTGCATGAAGCGCGTAAGGCACGGAAAGGATGGGACTGCTGCCCATAAAAGTAAAGGTGTTGCCGCCCATAGGATCGAGTTCGGTGCGCAGCGCATGCAGATTTCCACCCCAAATAATGTTTGCAAATGTGCCGCTTAAAACCGTTCCCTGACCGATATTGAGGGAAAATACGCCGAGATCAGAAGTGGTAGTTTGGTGTCGTTCCCGGTAGACCAGAGGGCCGTCTCCATCGCCATCAGGATCGAGCACGATGCTGAGACGAAGGGCAATGTTTTGGCTGGAGATCGGCTGGTTGGCGGCGTTTCGGGCCACGCCCTGGTACTTGAAGCCCTGCGGTGATTGTGCGTAAAGAAGGCTAAAATTCAGTATCAATACGCTTAAGATTATCAGGGTTTGGAAGAATCGATTGAAGGATTGCGTTGTCATTGTTTTACGATTTTGAAAGTGGTGATGGATTCACTTTGGTAAAAAAACTGGAGGAGATATGTTCCTACCGGGTAATTGATAAAATTTAATTGCTGGTGATAACCAATGTTTTGTGCGGTAAAAACTTGTCGCCCAGATGCATCAGAGGCCACAACAGAAAACGTCAGGCCAGAAAGGTTTTCGACGCCCAATAATCCGCTTGTTGGGTTGGGCGATATTCGTATCAAGCCCGCTAAAGGCGAAACCTCGGTTGTAGGTACAGACAAAGGATGGACGTACATTTGGTGAAAACCCTGGCCGAGTCGGGTATTGCCAATGGTGTATGTTTCCACGGCTGTTTCGCCCATCGTCCAGCTCAGGCGCGTTTGGTTTGGGGCCGTGTAGGAGTCGCCAGCAGCAGCAGTGACTTCAGGGAAAATGCTCTGGCCAATAAGTTGAAAGCAGGAGCCCAGCAGCAGAAAAGCGCTGGCAAACAGGGTAGGAGAATGCTTGTTTCTCATGAATGAAATCGCATTTTTGGTGAAAAAAAGTTTCCACAAAAATGCGGGTTGACATACGCCATGCGTTCAGGACAAATGTTCCAAATGGTAGCACATTTGTTGCAGAGGTGTGAAAATCAAGGGTTATTACGCCCGAAGCCTCTGCACAAACTCAGTAGGAGTCATTCCTTGCGTTTTGGAAAAAAGGCGGGAGAAATAATTCGGGTCTGAGAACCCGCATCGGAAAGCCACTTCAGCCACCGTCAGCTTCGATTCCGCTAACAAAAGTCTGGCATGTTCGAGCCGCAGATTTTGCAATAATTGTCCGGCAGAGAATCCCGTTACTTCTATCGTTTTTCGGTGGAGTTGGGTACGGCTCATTGCGAGCAATTTTGTCAATTGTTCCACAGAAAAATATTCATCAGCGATGTGCTGTTCCAACAACTTGTACAATCGTTGTAAAAACTCAATTTCTGAAGCAGAATTATTGGGTAATTTAGTCAGTTCGACAGAGGCTAAAGTTTGGCCAAAATGCAGCCATAGTTTTTGCTTGGCTGCCCTCACCTGAGTTTTAAAAACCAGCCACAGGCCACCCCCTAACAGGCAAGTGTACAACACATAAGCCCAGCCTGTTTGCCACCACGGTGGTGTGATGCGGAATTGTATACTGGCTCCCGTCTCATTCCAAATCCCTTCGTTGTTACACGCCTTCACCCGCATTGTATATCGGCCTGGAGGCAAGTGTGAAAACGACACTTCATGCCTCGTGCCCAATTCGCTCCAGTCAGCGTCAAGCGGTTCAAGGCGGTAGGCATAACGGTTCCGTTCTGGATGGATGTAATTGAGTGCGGCAAAGCAAAAAGTCAAGCTGTTTTGCTCATGCGAAAAGACAAGATTGGGGGCGAAAATAGGCGATGCTGGCAAAGACAATTCTCCCTTCTCAATATCAAATTTCTTGTTAAAAAGCAAGATTTCGGTAAAATAGACAGGGGGGGCTTGGGTGTTTTTTACGATCAAACGGTCGGGATGAAATGCTACTAAACCCTCCGTCGTGCCGAATAACAGTGCCCCGTCTGGCCGCTGCCAGGCAGATGTCCAGTAGAACAGGGTACTGGGCAGACCATCGGCGAGGCCAAATGTGCGCACTGAATTCGTGGCAGGAGAAAGCATCGTAAGGCCGTGGCTTAGGTGACCGACCCAAAGATTGCCCCGCGCATCGTCGCGGATGCTCATGATTTTGTCGTCGGCCAAACCGTCGCTGCGCAGGTATCGGCGAAATCGGGCAGGTAAACCAGGTTGCCAACCAGCCGGCAAGCGATTTAAGCCGCCATCCGTCCCGAACCAAAGCTCGCCCCTACGGTCTTCCCAGATGGTCAAAATGATGTCGTTGCTAATAGATCTCAAATCTTTCGGATTGTAGCGGAACTGTTCAACCCCAGTGATTTGCCCCTGGTTATCAAAGGAATATACAAACAACCCTTCTGAAAGCGTCCCAACCCAGAGCCTTTTATTGCTATCAAAAAACAGTGACAGGATGCTACTCGAAGGTCTTTTTGTAAAAAATTCGTAACTGTTTAGCACCCGCCGGAGGCGGGTATTGAGGGGACCGGATTAAAACATAACTTAGCGCATCAAAAACAAACGAGTTGGAACTGCCAAACACTGTCGAATCTTGTCATGTTCTTATAAA
>JBJXGZ010000122.1:0-15934 GCA_046160625.1 Saprospiraceae bacterium | reverse complement strand
CGAACTGGGGACACATGGATTTTCAGTCCATTGCTCTACCATCTGAGCTAAGGTACCTAGCCTGCTGAAAAGCGGACGCAAAGATACGCGCGCATTTACCAAACGGTGAAATCAGGTTTGAATTTTTTTCAAAAATCATTCGTGTAACTTTGCGCCATGTTTCGGCAGATGTTTTTAGTGCTTATATTATTTAGCTTTTGTGCGGAAGCGCAAGGGCAAAACGCTTCTAACCCTTTTGAACTCCTGCACCGTCTGTCAAAAGAGGTGCTTGCCGCTGATGGAATTTCCCTTCCGCCTGCCAACCCCTTTGATGTAGTACCCCACCGTGCACCCATCGCGACAGAATCATTGGCCGAAAACAAAACAGAAGCGTTCAAACCCTTTGCTATACTGCCTCGGGGAGATGGTCTTTCAGGGGGTGTAATGGCAGCCCTATTGTTGGCAGCCTTTGCCTTTCTCACATTTTCGGTGGCTTCCAACCGAAATGCGGTCGGTAAGGCATGGGCAGGTTTTCTGCACGACAATGGCTTTTCGGTAGCGCAACGCGAGGCTTCTGGTTTTGTGGGCGCTACCCCATACTATCTTCTTTATGTCAATTTCCTGTTCAACGCTGGCATTTTTGTGTTTCTCGTTACACGTGTTTTTCAGAAAGACCTTAACAACATTTGGTTTTTGCTCATTTGCTTGGGTGGTGCTGCGGTTGTTTTTCTTTCCAAACATGTGATGCTTCGTATCGTACGCGCACTATATCCGTTTGAGGTCGAGCTTCGCAAGTATAATTTCCTGATTATCATATTCAACTGCGTGTTGGGATTGTTCCTCGTGCCGTTCAATCTGTTAATTGCTTTTTCAGCCGAAACAGGCGTTCAACAATTGCTGCTGGTATCCTGGATGCTGGGTTTGGTGGCCATTTTTTACGCCTATCGCAGCATTCGCGCAGGTGCAATCGGCCTTAAATTTTTATCGCAAAGCCCATTTCACTTTTTGTTGTACTTTTGCACCGTCGAAATTGCCCCGGTATTGCTTTTGGTAAAACTCGCGCTGATGCAGACAGCCTAAAAGTTCTGGTTTTTTACTGAACTTTTTCTTTGCAGAATGCATTGAGGCGGGGCATTTCACCATAGCAAACCACTCAAATTCACACAAATTTCACACAAAACGCACTCCCGAATGTCTGCAACTGCTGCAAGTGCTGCACCTGTTCAGGAATCCACCCCCCACAAAGTCCAAAACATCCTCGTGTCACAAGGCCAACCAGCCGTGCGAACTGCTTACGACGAAATCGAAAAGCGTTTTGGTGTACACATTGACTTTGTACCTTTTGTAACGGTGGAAGGCCTTACAGAAAAGGAGTATCGCAAGAACCGCGTGTACCCCAATGATTACACAGCAATACTTTTCACCAGTAAAAATGCCGTAGATCACTTCTTCCGACTTTGCGCCGAAATGCGCATCAAAATGTCGGACGAAACCAAGTACTTCTGCGCAACTGAGGCTATCGCCAATTACCTCCAGAAATTTATCAACTTCCGCAAGCGCAAGGTTTTCAACGGTACGAAGTCTGTACTTGACCTGAAATCGTACATCCTTCGCAACAAGGAAGAAAAGTTTTACCTCCCTTGTGGCGACCAGGGCAATCCTGATGTGACGCGCTTTTTCAGGGATATGAAGGTGCCCCTTCAGGAGGCCGTAATGTACCGCACCGTGAACAACGATCTTACTGCCTTGAAGGACATCAAGTACGACATTATCGCGTTCTTTTCGGCCAACGAGATCAAATCCATGTTCGAGCAATTCCCTGATTTCAAACAGGAAGACCGCCGAATCTGCGTCTTTGGCACAGCGGCTTTGAAAGCTGTAACAGACCGCGGTATGAAAGTGAACATTCAAGCCGGTACGCCCGAAGCGCCTTCTATTGCGGTGGCTTTGGAGAATTACTTGAAGGTAGCGAATAAGAACTGAGGTTCGAGCATCTAAGTCATAGAAAAAGCGGCCGATTTCACAATTGTGGGATCGGCCGCTTTGCTTTTAAGCCTCCCGCGTGTTGGAGTTGTCACCAAGCACAGTAAGGAAGGGAACTATATTTGAAACACCCACTCCGCTGTGTGCTTGGTGATAACACCAAGCACGGCGGGATGCAAAGAGGCCGATTCCGCAAACGCAGAATCGGCCTCTTATTTTGATTAAAAACTTAAGTATCTGAAGGCTAGGCCGTCAATACTCGTCCTCGTTGAAAAAGAAGTCGTCGTGACGGGGATAATCCGGCCAAATATCTTCTATGCCCTCGTACAGCTCGCCGTCTTCCTCGAGTTCTTCCAGGTTTTCAATGACTTCGGTGGGGGAGCCGGAGCGTATGGCGTAATCAATCAGTTCGTCTTTCGAGGCTGGCCACGGAGCCTCTTCTAGATAGGAGGCCAGTTCAAGTGTCCAATACATAGGTGGTTCTTTTGTTTAAAAAATTTGGATATTTGGATATTGGGATATTAAATGCTCAGTGAAATGCTTGATAATATCTCAATTTCTCAATTTCTGAATATCACAATATTAGCATGGCATCGCCGTAGCTGAAAAAGCGGTATTTTTCTTTTACCGCCTGATGGTAGGCTTCCATGACAAGATCAAAACCGCCAAAAGCCGAAACCATGATAAGCAGGCTGGATTTTGGGAGGTGGAAATTGGTGACCATGCAGTTGGCGATGCTGAATTCGTAGGGTGGGTAAATGAACTTGTTGGTCCATCCTTCCACTTGTTTAAGCAGACGCTCAGCGCTCACAGAGGTTTCGATAGAACGCATTGTGGTGGTACCCACGGCGCACACTTTCTTCTCAGCCAAAAGGCTTTTGTTGACGGTTTCGGCTGCTGCCTGGGTAATTTTGAAGTACTCCGCCTCCATCTTGTGCTTTGACAAATCTTCCACATCAATGGTGCGGAAAGTGCCCAAGCCAATATGCAAGGTGAGTTCAGCAAAATTCACCCCTTTGAGTTCGAGGCGTTTCATCAGTTCGCGGCTGAAGTGTAGACCCGCTGTTGGGGCAGCCACAGCACCCATCTCTTTGGCGTAGATGGTCTGGTATCGCTCGCGGTCAATGGCTTCTGGCTCCCGCTCAATGTATTTTGGAAGGGGAGTATTGCCAAGTTTCACAAGTTCGTCAATGAAATCCTGTTCGGAGCCATCAAAAAGGAAACGGATGGTACGTCCGCGCGAGGTGGTATTGTCAACAACCTCCGCCACAAGCGCATCATTGCCGTGTTCGTCCTCAAAATATAGTTTGTTGCCCACGCGGATTTTGCGGGCTGGATCCACCAGCACATCCCAAAGACGTGCATCGTGGTTTAGTTCGCGAAGCAGAAACACTTCGATTTTCGCGCCGGTTTTTTCTTTTTGTCCAAAAAGCCTTGCCGGGAAAACCTTCGTGTTGTTGAAAATCATAGTATCCCCATCACCAAAATAGCCGAGGATATCTTTGAAAATCTTGTGTTCGATTTTTCCCGTTTTGCGATGCAGCACCATAAGGCGGCTGTGATCGCGCTCTTCTGCAGGGTATTGGGCCACCAATTCGGTGGGAAGATCAAAATTGAACTGGGATAGTTTGGTACGCATAGTTTATTTGTCAGGCACTTTGGGCAATTTCAGTTTTCTCAAAAACCCTTTGCCAACGCTATTTGCGCTGTTTGATTTTGAAAAAATTGGTTTTTTCAGAAAAAGAATAGGCTTGTGAAGAGAAACCCTGTGTTTGAAAAAATGTTCTTCAGCCAAAAACGGCTGCAAAAGTAAAATTTCCAGACAAACAAGAGGGTTTTACAAAAAATTTCCGAACGCAACAGAAAAAGCAGCGGAGGATAGAACACCCAAAATGGGCAGTTCAACACTCCTGCACACCATTTAGGCTACAAATAAACCCTTTTCTGATTTCTTACGCTCGAAGTCTTTCAGATAGACTTTACGCAAGCGAATGCTTTTAGGTGTCAGTTCCACGTATTCGTCTTCCTGAATGTACTCAAGCGCCTCTTCGAGCGTAAAACGTTGAGCAGGTGGCAAAGATGTTTTATCGTCAGCGCCTGAAGCGCGGTGGTTGGTAAGTTTTTTGGCCTTGGTCACGTTTATGACCAAATCCATCGGGCGGTTGTTTTCACCAATAACCTGACCTTCATACACCTCCTCACCTGGTTCGATAAAGAAGGTGCCACGGTCTTGCAGGTTGTCGAGAGAATAAGCAAACGCATTGCCAGTTTCCATGGAGATCAGCGAGCCGTTCTGACGGCCACCGATATCCCCGCGCCAAGGCTCATAGCCCTTAAAACGGTGGGTCATGATGGCCTCACCCTGTGTGGCCGTGAGGATGTTGGAGCGCAGGCCGATGATACCACGTGCTGGAATCTCGAAGCGCAACAAGAAGCGGTCGCCTTTCGGCTCCATGCTTGTCATTACACCCTTACGGCGTGTGACGAATTCGATGCACTTGCCACTGGTTGATTCTGGTACGTCAATGGTGAGTTCTTCAATTGGTTCACACTTTTGGCCGTTGATCGTTTTTACGATTACACGCGGCTGGCCAATTTGAAGTTCGTAGCCTTCACGACGCATGGTTTCGATCAGGATGGAAAGGTGCAATACACCACGGCCAAATACCATAAAGGAGTCGGCAGAATTGGTGTCTTCCATGCGCATTGCCAAATTCTTTTCAAGTTCTTTTTCCAAACGTTCGCGGACGTGACGGCTCGTTACATATTTCCCCTCCTGTCCAAAAAACGGAGAATCGTTGATGGTGAAGATCATGGACATCGTCGGCTCATCAATCGAGATGGGCGCGAGCGCTTCAGGATTGTCGTAGTCGGCAATGGTATCGCCAATTTCAAAACCGTCTACACCAACAATGGCACAGATATCACCTGGCTCTACTTCTGTTACCTCTTTCTTGGCAAGACCATCAAACACAAACAATTGTTTGATGCGGTGCTTCAACATCTTACCATCTTTTTTGCACAGTGTAACCGGCTGGTTTGCCACGAGTTTTCCGCGCAAGAGGCGGCCCACCGCAATACGTCCGATAAAGGTTGAAAAGTCCAGAGATGTCACCAACATTTGGGTGTTTCCTTCTGCAACCTGTGGTTCAGGAATGTATTTTACGATGTCTTCGAGTAAGACAATGATGTCAGAAGAGGGGTTTTTCCAATCGTGGGCCATCCAGCCTTGTTTGGCGGAGCCGAATACAACCGGAAAATCAAGCTGCTCCTCGGTAGCGCCGAGGGAGTGCATAAGATCGAACACCTGTTCATGCGCCCAGTCAGGGTTGCAATTTGGCTTGTCAACCTTATTAATAACTACGATGGGTTTTTTGCCCATCTCCAAAGCCTTCTGTAACACGAACCGTGTTTGGGGCATAGGGCCTTCGAAAGCGTCGACCAGAAGGAGCACGCCATCGGCCATGTTGAGTACGCGTTCTACTTCACCACCGAAGTCAGCGTGACCAGGCGTATCAATTACATTGATTTTTGTCCCTCTAAAGTTGATCGAAACGTTTTTAGAAAGGATGGTGATGCCACGCTCCCGCTCCAAATCGTTGTTGTCGAGCATAAGATCGCCGGTCACCTCGTGTTCCTTGAATATTTGGGAAGCGAGGATCATTTTGTCCACAAGGGTGGTTTTGCCGTGGTCTACGTGGGCGATAATTGCGACGTTGCGAATGTGCTTCATGGAAAACTAATTGGTGAGCGATTGCGATTTGAAAATCGAGGTTTTAAAAAATGATGTTTGGAGATTGGCTACATTTTGGCTCAAACAAAAAATTTTTGTTGAATAAAGCCTCAATTGTCCAAATTTTCAATAAAAAATGACATTTCCCCAAACGGGTCGCAAAAGTAGGCTTTTATCTCGCACAAAAAAAAGCACTTGCGAACAAGTATTTGTTAATAATAGGCGAAGCGCGGTCAATGTTTGGAAAATTCGACAGGTTAACGCCTTTTACAGAATTAAATTTTTGAGGATACAAGGGGCTTGATTCTTCGAAACCTGAAATTCTAAAACCGTCATATCCACATTGGTTCATAATAACCAGATTTGGCAACCATAAGTTGCAAATCGTGTTTTAAGCCTCAAATTCAAAGGTTTATGCTCCTCTTTTTTATGTTTTTATCCTCAATTTTTGAACCAGAACTCCAGATCGAATTTAGCAATATCCGCGAGGCAAAGGGCAGTTTGTATGTGGCCGTTTATGACCGTTCAGAAGATTTTTTAAAGGTTGACAAGGTTTACAGTAAAAAAATCGTGCCGATTGCTCAAATTGGCTCGATGCAGCTATCACTGGGCAATTTGCCCCCCGGGAAGTACGCAATAAGCAGTTTTCATGACTTGAACGGAAATGGCAAGCTGGACACCAATTGGGCGGGAATCCCTAACGAACCGTATGGTTTTTCCAATAATGCCCGGCCTAAGTTTCGGGCGCCGAAATGGGCAGAAGCCGTTTTTGAGATGAAAGGATCGGGGGGCAAAATTGCGATCCGACTGGATGAGTGGTGAATAAATAAATGTGGCAAATGTGAATAATGTGGTCAATGTGTTTTTGCACTCGAGTGGGTTAAATTGGCCACATTATTCACATTTGCCACATTACAACAAGGGCTTCAACACTTTCCAGACATTCTCTGCCACAATTTTTTGCCCTTCTGCATTGGGGTGAATTCCATCCGGTAAGTTGAGCGAAGGTATACCGCCTACATTTTCAAGCAGGAACGGAATGAGCACGGCACTGTTTTTTTTCGCCAAATCAGGATACATTTCGCGAAATGCATTGGTGTAGCTTGCCCCGAGGTTGGGTGGTGCGAGCATCCCTGCAACCACGATTTTACAAGCCGGGTTTTTCACCTTCACCCTGTCGAGCATGGCTTGCAGATTCTTTTTTGACTCTGCGATTGGCAGACCGCGCAGCATATCGTTGGCACCTAATTCCAATACAAAAATATCAACTGGTTGTTGAAGCACCCAATCAATACGATTGACACCATCGGCGGTCGTCTCGCCACTGAGGCCCGCGTTTACACAGGTATAGGGCAGTCCAAGAGAGTCAATTCTGCGTTGAAGTATTTCCGTAAAACCTTGTTCCGGCGATAGTTGGTAGGCAGCGGTAAGGCTGTTGCCGAAAAAAACAATGTTCTTCTTTTGAACCTGGACTGGCTGGCTTGGGCTTTTAGTGGCCGCATTTTCAGCCTTTTTAGGCGTTTCTGATTGGCAAGCAAAAAGACCAAGTACGAGCAGGCTGAGTGCAATTATTCCTTTCATTTTCATGTCGTTAGCGATCAAAATGGGTAAACACAGGAAGTCGCAGAGGGTTTCTTTTGAGTAAATGTTTTGTGCAAAAATGGATTTTTATTAATGTGTTCATGTGCTTCGAGACCTGCAAGGTTTTTCAAACCTTACAGGTCTAAACCGTTGACAACCAAATCAAATATTTCAGCAAGCTTATATTTTACATAATCCGTTAAGCACTACATTTACATCCAACTTAACGCCAACTCCCTATGTACGAACTAACCAAAACCCCATTCGGCAAACATACGCGTTTTGAATTGCGCAATCCTTTGACTGGCCACGGTTTCAGTATGGTACCCGCCGTGGGGGCAAATGTGCTGGATATTCAGTTTGCCAACCAAAGTATTTTAGATGGATATGCCACTCCGAAAGAATTAGAAGCGGGTAAATGGGGTAAAAGCACGGTTCTCTTCCCTTTTCCCAATCGTTTGGAAGGGGGCAAATACAAGTGGTTGGGTAAAGAATATCAGTTTCCAATCAACAACGCGGCCACGGGAAATGCCATTCATGGGTTCGTGCGGGAAGAGGCTTTTGAAGTGGAATATGTTTTTCTGGCTAAAAGCTTTGCGAGCATACGCTGTTTCTTCGATTATTTGGGCGATCGGCCCTATTATCCATTCCCGTTTTCCTTGGAAATTGAATTTTCCATACACGATACTGGCAAATTTGAAATGGCGGTGGAAGTCGAAAATTTGCACCACGCCCCGATTCCAATTGGCTTTGGCTGGCACCCCTATTTTCGACTCATTGAAGGGGCGAATGGCCACGGGCTTCAAATCCCGCCATGCGAAAAAATAGGCATTGATAAACGGATGATCCCCACGGGCGGGAGGGCGCAATTCAAGGATTTTCATAAACTCACTTTTCTCGAAGACAGCATTTTGGACAATTGTTTCCAATACTCCAAAACCTCGGGGAACTACCAGTTGATGCTTGAAGGCAATGGCCGATACCTTTTGATGAAGGCGCCTGCCGCTCAATTTCCATTCTTTCAGGTCTTCACCCCAGCCCACCGCGAGAGCATTGCACTGGAGCCGATGAGCTGCAATGTGGACGCATTCAACAATAAACAGGGTTTGGTGAGCCTTGCACCAGATAAAAAATGGAAGGGAAAGATGAGATTGGAGTATCGGGAGGGGTGATCCGTTTCATCCGTGTGCCACCCCTATTAGGTCAATTTCCATACGTCTTTCCTAATTCATGCGTTTTGAATTCCAAACAATCCTTTCGCATGAGCATCTACCCTTACTGTCTTGGTCTCCTTTTTATTTATGGTCCTATCTCCGTAAAGACTCAAACCCTGATCCGAAATGGTAGTTTTGAAGCACACGGCGAGCAGAAATGCCTGGAATGCAATACCTTATACGGTCAATATCCTGCGCTGGTATATCACTGGGACAATGCAGGCTGGGGATGTCGGCTTTTGGATAAAGATTATAAACGGTTTTCAGATGACAATAAATGGAAGGGCAATCCATTTGATAAGATGTCGCCAAAGGATGGCAAGGCGATGATTGAAATGTGGTACCTACCGGGTTGTGGAGGCAAAGAGTATATGTGTGCATCCTATTTATCGGCCCGAACCACCGAATCCCTGCAGGTTGGGAAATTATATGAAGCCATTTTTTGGCTTTACATTGAAAGTTCCAAAAGAGCAGACCCAGAAAGAGGCAAACATATTGGGATCGCCCTATTGCCTCAAAATATCGAGTACCGAGTTGCTGGTGGGGGAAAAAGGCTCATCATTCCTTTCCTGCCTGTAGATACCGTAATTTATGATGCCTGGTATCAAGTTAAATGGCGTGTAAGGCCCTTGTGTACAAGCAATTATCTTACGATTGGACTGTTCGCAGACGATCAATGGCCCAAATCCCGGAGTTTTGATGATCTAATCTATTTTGTGGATAAGGTGACGCTGACCGAAATCCCTTCCCAATCTGCTGTTGCCGACAGCTCCATCTATTATTGCAGCAGATATGACCCCGTAAAGTTGGGTGCCTCGCCCAAAATGGACAACCAGATTTTGTTGTTTCAAAACGATGCTTTTGCCTTGACCGAGGCACACAAAACAGTTTTGGACTCTTTTGCCGTATTCGCCAGAAAGTATCCAGACCTGGTATTTGAAATATCAGGTCATACCGATAGCATTGGAAAACAAAATCAGCGATTGTCGGAAAATCGGGTTCAATCCGTTCTGGAATATTTGACAGAAACACATAAACTTCCCTCATTCCGGTTTGTCCCACTGGCTATGAGCAGTAAAGAACCCTATCGACCCAACAGTACAGAGGAAGGCAGGGTTTTAAACCGGCGGGCAGAAATCAGGCAATCACACCTGGACTTGCCTAATATCTTTTACCGAAATGCTTTAAAAGCGGTAGGAGAGAAGCACTATCCTGAGGCTTTTTCATTTTTGAACAAGTGGTTGATAAAACTTAATCAAGGGTATGGAAGTGGAATAATCCTGCAATATGATCCACGTTTTGAAGTGCTGCACAAAGACAAACGATGGAGCATGCTGAAGCAAAAAATTCGAGATAAGTACAGTAAACTCAAATATCCGGGATACTCCTTTCTACTGGATTCTCTGCGCCTGGATGAACTCAGCGCTACCGCTGCGCTTACGATGGTGGGTTATCAAGGAGGCCTAAACGCATTGTCCGGCTACATCCCGGAATTAGACCATGATCTTTATGAAATGACACCATTATCAGATTTAGTCATCCAAAAAAAGTGCGAGGAGCATTTTGCGGCGCTACGTCCAATACTTGCCAAAACCGGTTGGCCCAAAAAATCTGAGTTCGGGGAAACCGCTTGTAACGCCGCCTTTAGCATTCTACTAAACTCTGGAGCAATCGTTGAGTATATGAACTGGCTACCTATAGTCGAAAAATCCTGTGAGGCTGGAGAAACGCCCTGGATCAACTACGCGGTATTATATGATAGAGTCAGGCTCTCCTTGGGCCAACCACAACGCTATCTTACTGACCTAAGACCTACGGTTGATGGGGGGTTAAAACCATGGGAAGGCGACGAAAATACGGTCAATGAATATCGGGCTAAAATTGGATTGCCGCTGCTTTCTATGGGGATGGTGGAAGCGATGAAAAAGCGAAAGCCTTGAGTAACGCGGTCTAAAGTTATTGTCACCCGGGTAAAATATTTCACGCAACGACGCAACGTTTTGTTTTCGTGACTGCCAAAACGTTGCGCCGTTGCGTCGTTGCGTGAAACTGAGGAGTTCCCCTACCGCTTCCTCTCCGTTACAAACACCAATAAATCCCTCAAAGATTGTCTTGCCGGACTTTCAGGCGCAGCATCCAGTAGATCAAACGCCTCCTGACGGTAGCGGTACATCGCCTCCCGGGCATAATCCAGACCGCCACTTTGGCGCACGAACTGGATCACCTCCTCTACTTTTTCAGGTTTATGGCTCTCGTTTTTTACGATGTTGATGATGCGCCGGCGTACGCTGCGTTCGGCTTGATTCAGGGCATAAATGAGCGGCAGGGTCATCTTTTTTTCTTTGATGTCAATGCCGAGTGGTTTGCCTACATCGTCGTCGCCAAAGTCAAAAAGGTCGTCGCGAATTTGGAAGGCCATGCCCGTTTTTTCGCCGAATAGCCACATCCGCTGGCGGATATCGTCGTTGCCTGGGGCGGTACTCACTGCGCCTGCACAACAGGCCGCTGCGATAAGCGAGGCCGTTTTTTGCCGGATGATTTCGAAGTAAACTTCCTCCTTGATATCTAATCGCCGGGCTTTTTCCATTTGCATGAGCTCGCCTTCGGCCATTTCTTTTACCGCTCTGCTCACCAGTTCCAGCATTACAAACTGTTGGTTTTTAACAGATAACATCAAGCCTTGCGACAAGAGAAAATCGCCCACCAGCACGGCTATTTTGTTTTTCCAAAGTGCGTTAATGGAAAAAAAGCCCCGGCGTTCGTTCGCATCATCTACCACATCGTCGTGCACAAGTGTAGCGGTATGCAGCAGCTCCACCATCGAAGCGGCTGTGTAGCTCGGTTCGATGATCGGCCCGAAGAGCCGTGCGCTGAGAAGCACGAGCATGGGTCGGACTTGTTTGCCCTTTCGCTGCACAATATACCAGGTGATTTTATCCAGCAAAGGGACCTTGCTACGCATTGCATCGCGGAAGCGTATCTCGAAGGTGTCGAGTTCGGCGGCGATAGGATGTTTGATTCTGTCTAAAGACATGGTGAGGGGCAAACCTAAGAAACCTCAAGGGCAAGGAGAGAAAAATCGAGATTGGAACACTTGTTTGCGTGTAAAGTTGGGGAAAAGGGTGGTTTTGAAAACGACAATAGGAGCTTTATCCCTTAAAAAAAGAAAAAGTTCAGGCCATTGAGTGTTGTAGGTACTTAAAAACACGCTCATTTGTCCGCCACCTACGAATACTTATCTAATTTTATCTTGGCTGCGTGGTTCTATTCGTTCCTTTGCACCCTCTAACACGCCATTCAGCTGGCATAAAACATTTCCAAATCAATTTTATAACAATGAAAAAAACGCTCTTTTTTGCAGTATTCCTCTTTTTCTTCACAGGTTACGCAACTGCGCAAAATGCCGAAGAAATCGTAGCCAAACACATTGCAGCCATCGGAGGTGACAAATGGACTAGCGTAGAAGCAGTGAAATCTGAAGCTAAAATCGCCGCTGACGGCGCTCCTGGGATGTCTATCATGATGACCATGCTTGCTGTACGTGACAAATCGCTTCGTATGGACGTTTCAGTAATGGGTATGACCCAAACAACGGTTCTCCATGGTGACGGAGGCTGGGCGACTAACCCTTTCGCGAATCAAATGGACCCGGAACCAATCACAGCAGATCAAGTAAAGTCTATGAAAGACATGACAGATGTGGACGGTTCACTCGTCGGGTATAAAACCAAAGGCTATACCATCGAATATGTAGGCACAGAGGATGTGGACGGCATTGAAGCCATCAAAATCAAAATCAACAAAGGAGAAAAGCGTTCAGAATATTCTTTCTTTGATCCCACAACCTACTACGAAATCAAGAACATTCGCATAGAAGAAGTAGACGGAAAAGAAACCGAATCGGCTACGCTCTATTCTAATTTTAAAACGCAGGATGGCTTGGTGTTTCCTTTCACCATCCAACAAGCTGACCCAAATATGGGTGGCTCAACTGTCACTATTACTTCTGTTGCAGTGAATCCGCTGATAGACATGAAGGTTTTTCAGGCTCCAACCAAGTAAGTAATTTGCCAGGCAAACAATTTGAACCGCAAAAAAGCGGAGACACAGAAAAGGAATGAATCGTTTGTGTCTCGCTTTTCTGCGGTTTTTTAATGCAAATCCAAGTCTTTGAAAATGAAACAACTACTTTCCTTTTTACTCGCCATAGCTTCAGCGACGGCGGGTTTTCTTCCAACAAAGGCAAACGCGCAGACCAAACTAACGTCTTCCACCTTTGGCGCGGTAGAAGCGCGGAGCATTGGGCCTGCCGTCATGGGTGGGCGTATTACTGCGATAGAGGGCGTAAACAGCAGCCCAAAAACGATTTACGTCGGCACGGCAGGCGGTGGCGTTTGGAAATCTACCACAGCAGGGTTCACTTTCGAACCTGTTTTTGAAAAATACCCTCAGAGTATTGGTTGCTTGGCCATTGACCAAAACAAACCAGAAACTATTTGGGTGGGCACAGGCGAGAGCAATATGCGCAACAGCGTAGCCGTGGGCCTCGGCCTCTACAAAACCACCGATGCTGGCCGAAACTGGACCCGCGTGGGCCTCGAAAACTCGGAACACATTTCCAAAATCATCCTCCACCCCAGCGATGCCAATACGGTTTATGTAGCCGTGCCCGGCAAACTTTGGAGCGATAGCCCTGATCGCGGCCTTTACAAAACCACCGACGGCGGAAAAACCTGGGAAAAAATTCTCTATACCGACGAAAAAACCGGCTGTGCCGATATCATCATGGACCCTCGCAACCCGGATGTGCTGCTTGCTTCCATGTGGCAATTCCGCCGAACCCCATATTCTTTTACTTCGGGTGGCCCGGGGAGCGCATTGTACAAAAGCACGGATGGCGGCAAAAATTGGCGTAAAATCACCAATGGACTCCCAACAGGCGAGTTTGGTCGTATCGCCATTGCACTCGCACCCAGTGCCCCCGACAATATGCTGGCTATTGTGGAAAGCGAAAAAACAAGCCTGCTCATTTCTGCGGATGGCGGCGAATCCTGGAAATACCAAAGTGCGAACTCCAATGTGACCGCCCGTCCTTTCTATTTCAGCACTCTGGTGGTGGATCCAGAAGATCCCAAACGCGTATATCGCCCGGCATTTTCTTTTTCTACCAGTGTGGATGGTGGCTATTCCTTCAGTGAGGCTTCCAATGCTGGCGGCTGGGTTCATTCGGATCATCACGCCCTGTGGATCAATCCAAAGAATACACATCATATGTACCTTGGTACCGATGGTGGCGTGTATATGAGCCTTGATCAAGGGGTAACCTGGACGCACCTCAATACTTTGCCAGTATCGCAGTTCTACCATGTTCAAGTAGACGATCAATCGCCTTACAACGTCTATGGCGGATTGCAGGACAACGGCTCCTGGCGCGGCCCTTCGCAAAGCAAAGGGGGAATTGAAAACCGTGATTGGGAAAATGTTGGGGGTGGGGACGGTTTTTGGGTGCAGCCAGATGCTTTGGACCCCAATATCATTTTTAGCGAAAGTCAGGGTGGCGAGGTTGCAATTACGAATCTTCACACAAACCAATCGCAATTCATTAAGCCTCAGCCGAATAAGGACGAAGATAAGCACCGCTGGAATTGGAACACCCCGCTGGTAAAAGGCTCGGTTAACCCTAATACACTCTATATCGGCGCACAGTATTTGTTCAAAACCAACGACCGCGGCTACAGTTGGCAGCGCATATCGCCAGACCTGACCACCAATGACAAGGAAAAACAACGTCAGGCCGAAAGCGGCGGTGTAACGGTGGACAATACTTCCGCCGAAAATCACTGCACCATCTTCTCCATCGGCCCATCTGCCCTTGACGAAAATTTGATTTTTGTAGGCACTGACGACGGCAACATTCAAGTGACTCGCGACGGTGGAAAAAACTGGGAACTTGTTTCTAAAAACATTCCCGATGTGCCTGCCGGAACCTGGGTGAGTCGCGTAACTCCAAGCCGTTTCAACCGAAATGTGGTGTACGCAACTTTCGACAATCACGCTTACGGAGACATGAAAACATATGTGACGAAATCCTCCGACGGTGGCAAAACCTGGGTTAATATCAACAAGGACAATGTGTTGCAAGGTTATGCCCACGTCATTGTAGAGGATTTGGAAAACCCCGAGTTGCTTTTCCTCGGAACTGAATTCGGGCTTTACATCAGCACAGATGGCGGACAAAGTTGGGTGCTTTACAAATCCAGGTTGCCCGAATATGTAGCCGTGCGCGATATTGTGGTTCAGCCCAAATCCAATGATTTGGTGCTGGGCACACACGGGCGCGGTATTTTTATTATAGATGATATTTCGCCGCTGCGCCGCCTTACTACAGATGTATTGCAAAAGGACGCGGCGTTGTTGCCTACCCGTCCCGCCGCTGTATCAAGTGGGCACTACGGCTCCTCCTTCCCTAGTACCGATTCTTATGGTGGCCCCAATGCCCCTGAAATAGCCACCGTACAATACTATTTGAAGGAGCGCCTCAATACGGGCGACGTAACTGTAGAAATCATAGACCCTTCCGGCAAAGTAATTGCCTCCATGCCAGGCACCAAACGCAAGGGCATCAATTTCGTGCGCTGGGATATGCGCCTGGCGCCGCCCAAAGCAGCTAAAGGTGTTTTGGTTCAGGGAGAATTTGGCGTGTACGCAGGTTTTGTTGGCCGTTTGGCGATGCCCGGCGATTACAAAGTGCGGCTCACGGCAGGAGGTTTTAGCGATGAAGGGATTCTGAAACTTGTGCCAGACCCCTTGCAACCCGAACTTGATTACGCAAAAAAACGAGCAATCTCAGATGGTTTTTTTGAAATGGTGGAAAATCTCGGCCTGCTTGAGGCACAGATACGTAACCTCAAGGACAGCACAGACCAACGGATTGCACTGGTCAAGGACAAAAAATTGAAGGCCGACTTGAGCAAACTCAGTGAAAATCTTGATGGTTTCCGAAAAACTTTAACCGAGACCATCGAATCAAAGGGCATCACGGGGGAACAGCAACTACGAGCACGGGTTGGCAGGCTTTATGTGTACACCGAGTTTTCTGACAATATGCCTACCCAATCCATCACGGATGGCGCGAAGGTGGTGCGCGAAGAACTCCAACAAGCCCAATCGAAGGCAGACGGGATCTTCAAAAAAGACATTGTGGCGATCAATGCGGCATTGGCCAAAGCGAAACTTAAACCGCTGGTAGTGATTGATAAAAGTGCCTGGGAGCAGCAAAACGGCCAATCTGCGCCGCCGGTGATTCGACCTTCCTGGCGGGAGTTGGTAGAAAAAGCTATGAAGATGAAAAGAGATTGAGGATCAGGATTGGGCATAAATGGAGCGCGGATTGGGAGTGGAGACCTCGGAGGTTTTCGAAAACCTCCGAAGTCTCCACTCCCAA
>JBJXGZ010000121.1:0-17234 GCA_046160625.1 Saprospiraceae bacterium | reverse complement strand
GCGTGAAATCGTTGCGTCGTTGCGTCGTTGCGTGAAACTTTCCCGTTCAAACGTTGCGTCGTTGCGTGAAACTTTCCTCGTTCAAACGTTGCGTCGTTGCGTGAAACACCCCTAACGGCCTTTTTTGGACAACTTACTATTAGAATACCCATATCCAAAATAAATCACCAAGCCCGCCGCCAGCCAAATAAAAAAGCCAAACCAACTCTTCGCGGGTATTTGAGCCATCATGTATAGACAAGACACAAGACCTAAAATCGGAATCAACGAAAGGTTGTGTTTGAATGCGAGCCAAGCCATTATGAGACAAGTAAATATGAATAACCACATCGGGATTTTGTGCTTGAACAAATGCCAGCCCGATTCATATTTTGCTTCCTCGGGCATTGGCAATGCAGCCACCGTTTGGTTGTAACTATCACTTTCCAAGCCATCCAGATAATCGGCCACTACCCCATTTGCCGCAGCAAAACCTGCACTATCTCGAACGGTGAGAAATCTTTGAACTGCGGTCATTTCGGACTCTGGGATGTTATGCAGCAAGTTTTCTACCCCAAACATCTGCTTTTCATTGCTAAGCCATGCTTTTGTATCCGCCTCATAACGGGTAAAAAGGAAGGCAACACCGGCTATCAACCCAAGCGGATAAATCCATTTGGCATTCATGTATGGTGTGCGGAATTTTCCGCGTGGCGCATTGGGCTGCACCTGCAATTTCAAAACACCACCACACACCAGGACAAATGCAAACAGCGTACCCATACTGCACAGATCAAGCACCGTGTCACTAGGAATGAACAACATAGGCACCACCACGAAGAACCCCGTTACCACGGTTGCAAATGTTGGCGTGCGGAATTTTGGGTGGATGTATGAAAAACGTTTAGGCAACAAACCATCGCGGCTCATGGTCATCCAAATACGCGGTTGACCGAGTTGGAACACCAGAAACACACCCGCCATTGCCACTACAGCACTCACTGCGATGATGCCAGAAAACCACTTTAGGTTGAGTTTTTGAAAGACATACGCCAGTGGATCGTTGACGTCCAGTTCTTTATAACTTACCATGCCTGTGAGTACCAATGCAATGATGATGTACAGCACCGTACAAATGATGATGGAATACAGCATTGCCCGGGGCAAATCACGTTGCGGGTTTTTACATTCCTCTGCGGTGGTAGAAAGCGCATCAAAGCCGATGTAGGCAAAGAAGACCGAAGATACCCCCGCCATGACTCCACCAAAACCATTGGGCACAAATGGATGCCAGTTGTCCACGTTCACGTAACCCGCGCCAACAATAATGACGAGCAGCACAACGATCAATTTCAGCACCACCATCAAATTGCCCGCGGTTTTTGATTCTTTCATGCCGATGTAGACAAGTGCCGTTAACAAAATGGACATCACGATGGCTGGAATATCCAGAATGGTACGCAAGCTGCCTATCCGTGGCGCCGACTGCCAGGCCTCAAATGATTCTTGTTGTGCTTGAGAAAAATCAGCGGCCGTTTTGCCGCCTTTGAGCATGGCCGAAGCTTCTTCAAATCCTGTATGAGCAGAAACATAATCAGTTGTGGCCCAAGCGGGTATATGCCATCCTGCGCTCTCGCACAGGCCAGTGAAATAGCCTGACCACGACACTGCCACAGTGATGTTGCCCACCGCATATTCCATCACCAATGCCCAGCCAATAATCCAGGCCATTAGTTCTCCAAAAGCCACATAAGAATAGGTGTACGCGCTACCCGAAACAGGCACCATGGAGGCAAACTCAGCGTAAGCGAATGCCGCAAAGCCACAAGCCACCGCAGTGAAAATAAAAAGAAAAACGACCGCAGGCCCGCCGTTGAAACTCGCTGATCCGATGGTGCTAAAAATGCCTGCACCGATAATCGCAGCGATGCCAAATGCTGTCAGGTCTCGTACGCTCAGGTTTTTGTCCAAGCCACCTGCACCGTGGATTTCTTCGTTTTGCGCCGAAGTAATTGCGTCGTCAATGGATTTTTTACGGAAAAGATTGTCAAGAAAAGCCATAAGGATTGGTTTAGGTTCTGCCGATTTGGACGGCAAAGTAGGGTTTTGTTCAAAAATCCTTACAGTTTCAAAGTTGTCTTTTCCATGATCGAGATTTCTGAACCTTCTGCCACAAAAACAGAAACTGGCGGAGCTGCCAAAATCTCTCTAAATTCCTTCCCATACAAGCTACCAAAGTCGCCAGAAATTTCGTGGGAGCGAACTTTATACACATCCCAGCGCGGGTGTTGCACCTGATATTCATTGGTGTTGCTTTTGCCCGCCCGGGCGTAGCCCCAGTAATGTTCGGTGATAAACTCTTCCTCGCTGCCAACACCTATTGGTTGCGCATTAGGGTCTGTTTCCGCCGCCATTTTATACCAGTCACCCTTGAAAAATGGCTTCCATTCGTATGAAATTAAATGCTTCGCATCGTCTAAATCCCAATTGTGGCGCATCCAATGTGTTGTATAACTTTCCCGATATACAACATTGGCAACCAGGGAGATAGCGGGTTTTGGAACAATTTCCTTAATAAAGACGGCACCTCGGCGCCATGAATCACCCACTTTCCGGCGCACATAAAAGCGAAGGTTTGCTTCTTCAAAATCGCGGTGAAAAGGAATTGGAACACCTAACAACTTAGTCTTCAAAAACATGAATCCCACCAGGCTTATATAGCATCGGCCCTGCCAAAAATCCAATTCTGTGCCCCAAGGGACGAAAGGTTTAAGCAGCTCCGGCGGCACGATGTAATTGGCCATGAGGAGTTTGCGCCACTCTGCTGTTAGGAAGGTCATGTTTGGTGATTGGTTTAATGGTGATTGATCCATTAGTGATTGGTTCATTAGTGATTGGTTTACTAGTCACCAATGAACCAATCACCATTAAACCAATCACGCCTCGGCGTACGCTTCCATAGGCGGACAAGTACACACCAAATTTCGGTCCCCGAAAGCCTGGTCAATACGACCCACTGTTGGCCAGAATTTGAAGCCGTGGCGCAGGTATGGCAGTGGGTAAGCCGCTTTTTGACGAGAATAAGGATGGTTCCAAGTATCGCCAGTGACCACTTCGCAAGTATGCGGCGCGTTGTGGAGCGGGTTATCCTCATGGTCGTAATCGCCACGAGCAATCGCATCCAATTCTTCGCGGATGGCCAGGAGTGCGTCGCAAAAACGGTCGAGTTCGGCCTTGCTTTCGCTTTCTGTTGGCTCGATCATGATAGTACCTGCTACCGGAAACGACAACGTAGGCGCATGGAAACCATAGTCCATCAAGCGTTTAGCGATATCCTCCGCACCGGCAAGGGCTTTGAATGGCCGCATATCCACAATCATTTCGTGGGCACAACGACCGTTTTCCCCTGTGTATAGAATTTCATACGCGCCCTGAAGACGGGCTTTGATATAGTTCGCGTTAAGGATGGCGTATTTTGTGGCATTTGTCACACCCTCTGCACCCAGCATTCGGATGTAAGCGTAAGAAATGAGCAAAATACTCGCGCTTCCCCAAGGTGCTGCAGAAATAGCGTTGGTTCCTTGAGCGCCACCAATTTCGGCAAAAACGTGGTTGGATAAATAAGGCGCGAGGCTGTCATTGCAGCAAATCGGTCCCATGCCCGGACCACCGCCACCGTGTGGAATGGCGAAGGTTTTGTGTAAATTGAGGTGACAAACATCTGCGCCAATGGTGGCTGGGCTGGTAAGTCCAACCTGCGCGTTCATGTTCGCGCCGTCCATATACACCTTGCCGCCATGCTTGTGAATGATGTCGCAAACTTCCTTAATACTGGTCTCAAACACCCCGTGGGTGGATGGGTAGGTGACCATCAGGCAGGAGAGGTTAGCGGAATGCTGTTCGGCTTTTGCTTTCAAATCGGATACGTCAATGTTGCCGCGTTCGTCGCAAGCAACCACAACGACTTCCATGCCGGCCATCACTGCCGACGCGGGGTTGGTACCGTGCGCGGAGGAAGGAATAAGCGACACATTTCGGTGGGCGCCACCTGTTGCCTGGTGGTAAGCACGAATAACCATGAGGCCGGCATATTCGCCTTGTGCCCCGCTGTTAGGCTGTAAAGAACAAGCACTGAAGCCTGTTATTTCACAAAGATATTTTTCTAATTCACTGATAATGTGCGCATAACCTTGGGCTTGGCCCACAGGCATGAATGGGTGCATATTTGACCAGTTGTCCCAGGTTACCGGGATCATTTGGGCCGCTGCATTCAATTTCATTGTGCATGAACCCAGGGAAATCATCGAGTGTACAAGCGAAAGGTCACGGTTTTCGAGACGCTTGAGGTAGCGCATCATATCGCTCTCCGTATGGTAGGAATTGAACACCGGGTGGGTCAGATACTGGCTTGAGCGCGATAACGCTGATTTTTGCGTACTGACTTTTGAAAGTTGGGCTTTGACGCCAAATACATTCAAAATGTCATTCAAATCCTGCTCCGTGACTGTTTCGTCGAGGGCGATTTGCAGGGCATTTTTTTCGTAGAAAAAATTGATGCCTGCGGCTTCTGCTTTTGATTTGATGTCCGCAAGTTTGCTTTCAGCAAATTCAAACCGGAGTGTATCAAAAAAGTGGGCGTTTGTTTGCTTGAATCCCGCTCCGCTGAGCGCACTCGAAAGCGCAGCAGCCATATCGTGGGCACGTTGAGCAATGCCCCGGATCCCGTCTGGTCCGTGATATACCGCGTACATAGCCGCCATGTTGGCGAGCAAAGCCTGTGCCGTGCAAATATTGGACGTTGCTTTTTCGCGACGGATATGCTGCTCACGGGTTTGAAGTGCCATGCGCAGAGCACGATTGCCGTGTTTGTCCACCGAAACGCCTATGATACGTCCAGGAATCTGGCGTTTGAAATCTTCGGCACATGCAAAGAATGCAGCGTGAGGGCCACCATAACCCATTGGCACACCAAAACGCTGAGAATTTCCAACAGCTACATCGGCGCCCCATTCCCCTGGAGGTGTCAATAAGGCCAATGAGAGCAGATCAGCGCCTACGCAAACAAAGGCCCCCTTCGCTTTGGCTTTCTCTACAAATGCGCGATAATCCAACACATTTCCTTGGCTGTCAGGATATTGGAGCATCACGCCAAAGGTATTTTCAGAAAACTCATAGGATTTCCAATTCCCGATTTTCAATTCGATCCCGTGTGGCAATGCGCGGGTTTTAAGAATGTCTATGGTTTGAGGAAACACCGTATCTGACACAAAAAACTCCTTGGCCTCTTCTCCTGCATTGGCCCGTTTGTTTTTCTCATTGTAAAACATGTTCATAGCCTCGGCAGCAGCAGTGCCTTCGTCCAACAAACTCGCATTGGCGATTGGCAATCCTGTAAGGTCACAAATCATGGTCTGGTAATTAAGCAGGCTTTCCAGACGCCCTTGCGCGATTTCTGCCTGATAAGGCGTGTACTGGGTGTACCAACCTGGGTTGCTAAACAGATTTCGCAGGATAACTGGCGGCGTGATTGTGCCAGAATAGCCCATGCCGATATAATTTCGCAATACCTGATTCTTCAGGGCGGCCTTTTTCAGGTCTTGCAGATACTCAAATTCAGACTGGGCAGCTGGAAGATTAAGTGATTTCTTAAGGCGAATAGAGGTGGGAACGGTTTGCTCAATTAGTTCGTCCAAAGAATTGACTTTCAGGACTTTGAGCATTTCTTGGGTTTCGATTTCGCTGGGGCCGATATGCCGACGTTCGAAGCGGTCAGGGTGAGGAAACAGACTCATTATTGTGTGATGTGTAAGTGTTGAGTGTGCTAAAAATCGCCGCGAAGGTAGAAATGTTCAGGAAGAAATTTGTGGTGGTTTCCGAACAATTATCCTACGTAATTCCCACAAAAAAAATCCCCAGAGCAGTCCATACTCCAGGCCGATCAACGTGTAATTCTCTTGCATTCCGCCGCCTTGATAATGGCTATACGAAAGAACAGCCAAGCCCGACCAAACAACAACAAACCGCCAATGCGTAAGGAGGGAAAGTGCCAAAGGCACGGCGATATACCAGGGTTGGACGGTGGCAGAGAAGGATAGGTATACGAAAAGGGCAAAGAAGAGCGAGGTGCTTAAACTTTCTGAAAGTTTATAACTTTCGGAAAGTTCGCTACTCAATGAATTCCTTGTGCGCCAAGCAATTATCATTACCCCCAGTACAGTCAATCCAGCCAAGACCGGGCCGGAATACGCCCCAATATCCCAGCCAATTTTTGAAAAACCGAGCTCCCGAACGAGGTAATAAATGCTGGCGTTGAACTGGAATTTCCGAAAATACAAATCAAGACTCTCCAGCATATTTGGTAATAATATCAGGATGGGCATAAACAGTACCAGACACGACAAGGCAAATATTGCATTGAAAACCAAGCCTTTACGCCAGCCCAGCCAACGCCACACAATGGGCAAAAACATAATGGGAAGCATCTTGCTTGCGGTGGCGAGTGCCCACCACAAGGCGCCTTTTGCAATTTTACCATGTTGAAGCGCCACCATTCCTGCAAGAAGGAAAAAAATCATCGCACCCTCAAAGTGGCAGTTGCCGCTGATTTCCAGAATGATGAGTGGATTAAGGGCGTATAATAAAGAACACCGAACTGCACCAATACCGCCCATACCACCGAATTTTTCAAATAATACATCATTTATCGGTGGTGTGGGCAGTATCGGTGCAGTTCGGTGTTCCAAAATCCTAATCGTGCCAATCTCACAAGCCAGTAAAAATAATTTCATCACAAACACGCCGCCCAGTTCACTCGTAGGGAAAAACCAGACGGCCAATGCAAACACGGCTTGGCACACTGGCGGATAAATCGTGAAATACCCTGGAGAATTGAGTTTTTCAAATAGATCAGAAGTGATGCCAGGTGAAAAGATTTGATTTTCAATAAAATAGGCGGGCGTATGTGCAAAAGGATGAATGCCAGCCACCGTCATATGCCCATCCCAAAGGAATCTGGCGTAATCGTCTGAAAGGTTGGGGATGCTGAAAAGCAATAGCACCCTAAGGCCTATACCGACCCAAAGCAGATTGTGTGTTTGGATGGTTGAGAAATGTCTTTGAGCGTAAAAAACGACCCATATATACAACCCAAAAAAAGTAGCGTATGCGGTTATGAATACCTGAAAATCACTGCGTTGCACAAAATATCCTAAAAAAATCGTCAGTCCCGCAAAGACAAGACTGGGGATTAGGAATAGAAAATTTTGGCGCATAGCGCGAAGGTACGAAGTGGACTTATGCCATATTTGCGAAAAATCCGCAAGTTTCCCCACTTTTGCCCTCGCTTTTCGCAGCAGTCCTCTTCCATGAAAAAACTCCGCGCGTTCTGGCGCCTACTCTATTTTGCCTTTTACACTACATTCAAAATCAGCCAAATCATTCTCAGCAGCCTCCTGATGGGCAATGATATCCGCCGGTCCATGCAAATCCGACAACGTTGGGCACGGCATCTCTTGCCTGCAATTGGGGTTCGGATTCACAAAAGCGGTACTCCCCCTGATTTTCCATGTATCCTGATGGGCAATCACCGTTCCTACCTCGACCCTGTTTTACTGGTTCGAGACACCAATGTTTACGGTGTTTCTAAAGCAGAAGTGGCTAAGTGGCCCATCATCGGCTTCGGCGCAAAAGTTTCGGGGGTACTCTTTTTAAAACGCGAGAGTGTGACCAGTCGTAAGAAAACCCTGGAAGGAATTGCAGAAAAACTGCACGAAGGATTCCCGGTTATGTTATTCCCTGAGGGTACAACCCATTCAGAACCAAGCACTTTGTCGTTCAAGCCGGGTGGTTTTAAACTGGCTGCCAGCGAGGGGTTTCCCATTGTCCCTGTGGCCATAGAATATGCTTCTACTGCAGACCACTGGATTGGTAAAGACACTTTCCTGCCTCATTTTATTCGTCGTTTTGGTGAACGGGAAATTCAGGTACATGTTAGCTATGGTGAGGCCATCTGGAGCGATGATCCACAGGTTTTGCTGGAAAATGCCAAAATTTGGATAGACACTGAACTTCTTGAGATCAGGGATGGTTTTTAAGTTTGAAAGTAACAAGTAGCAAGTTTGAAAGTAGCAAGTGCAATTCGCAAAGAGTTTTGAATCTTGGTTTTGAAAAACGCTGGGCTTATATACCTTTGCAGCCCGATTTACCCGCCGTAGTCTTGACGAAGGAGGGTTTATTCACTCATTAAACACAAGACCCGCCTTCGCCCTAAACGGGCTATGGCGGGTAAAGGCTCCATAGTTCAACGGATAGAATGGGAGTTTCCGGAACTTCTGATAGTGGTTCGATTCCACTTGGAGCTACTTAACCATCCCTCATCAGCGTCGTGCTGGCGGGGGATTTTTTCTACAATATCATGAAAGTCAACATTATACTTGGAATTATCGTTGTCGCAGTTGGTATATTGACCTGCAAAAACTTTCAAAAAACGAAGGCGCCAGCAACTGTCGCAACACCACCAACCGAAGAAAAACATTATGGCTTCAATGCCTCCCATGTAATTGAAGGTGAACGGGCTGATACGATTCAGGGCACTTTACAAATCCACAAAGCACCTAGAATGGTGCAGGTTCCTGTTGATGCATTTCCCCCTCCTAGTGCAAGCAAAAAAGCCTTTCTCGCCACAGGCTGGTGGCATCTTAATATGGCCTACCAACCCAGCGATACCACCATTCACCAACATTATCAATCCAAATGGTTGAAATTCCGTGAAGATCAGACATTCGATATTGTCATCAAAGGCAAAATTGTGGACACTGGGCGCTGGAATTTTGACGGCGTAAAAAATGAGATCCTGGTCTCCTGCAAGGACCCTTATATCAACAACTCCTGGGCGGTGATGGAAAAAGGGTTTTTGATGATCTGGAAAGGCAATACCTCGATTAACGTCACTGGCATTCAGGTGCGGGTGGTTGGTCAGCGGGATACCCCAAATTGGTAATCCCTACCATACTTCTTTCATTCGTGTGTTATGGTCGCCGCCAAATGGGAGAGCGGCATAGACTAGGCGGTACGATTCGACAGCGCCCAATTACGCCAAAATCCTAAAGGCGGTTGGTCGATCAACCGCAAAAGTGTGGACCTCCATGCTTTTCTGGAACAGGCGGCGGCTTGCTCGCTGGAATGGTCGATTTACTACAACTACCTGGCAGCGACTTGACCTTATATTTTTCAAATGGTGTTTTCAACAATCCAAATCCAACAACTCGCCCGCGAGCATTTCGGCCTGGAAGTGTCGGTTAAGCCCCTACCGGGTGAGATTGATCTGAATTTTTATGTTCAAACGCCGACTGGCGCGGCCTATACTTTGAAAATTGCCAATGCTGCCGAACCGCGCGAAAATCTGGAGTTTCAAAACGCACTTATGCAGCATTTGGCCAGGCAAAAATTGGGGCTGGATATTTCACGCGTCATTCCCTCGAAAACCGGGGCAACGATCACCGAAATTACCGCTCCCGATGGGGCCCGGCGTTGGCTCCGCTTGCTCAGTTGGGTGGAGGGGCGTTGCTTTGCAGACGTAAATCCGCATACGCCCGAACTGCTGGAGGCTGTCGGTGAAATGTGCGGCAAACTCGCTGCTGCTTTGCAAAGTTTTGAGCACTCAGCCGCACACCGTTTCCTCAAATGGGATTTAGCCCAGGCTGCCTGGACCAAGGATTTTCTTCAAAAATTCGACTCGGAGGAGCAGCGCGTATTGGCGCAGTATTTTTTTAAATTATTTGAAAACGAAGCACTGCCGCTATTTCCAAAATTGCGTCAAAGTGTGTGTTACAGCGATGCCAATGACTACAACGTGCTGATCAGTCACGATCCCCTGCATCCGACAGTACCCGGCGTCATTGATTTTGGCGATGCCGTTTTCACGCATACGATCAATGAACTCGCCATCGCCGCTGCCTACGCCGCAATGCACAAACCCGATCCTTTGGCTGCGATAGCGCACGTCGCAAAAGGTTTTCACAGCGCTTTTCCGATTACGGAAACGGAAGCCCAGGCGCTGTTCCCCCTCATCGGCGCGCGCCTGCTCATCAGTGTAACCTGCTCTGCTCAAAACCTTGCCGAAAACCCCGGCAACGAATACCTGCAAATAAGCGATCGCTCCGCCTGGGCGCTTCTGGAAAAATTACGCGCCATCCATCCCGAACTCGCGCAGGCCACAATTCGCCATGCCTGCGGCTGGGAGGCTTCGCCAAAAAGGGCGGCGTTTGAGCAATGGATTGAAGCGGCAACAGAACAATCCAAAGCAAAATACGTTGCGCAGGTCGTTGGCGAGGACGCCAATAACGGCAGCAATGGGCTACCTATAACCAGGGAGGCAATAAAGTGTCGAGGGCAAGCCCCCCTTCCCGTTGGCGGATGGGATGGGGCCGCAGCCTGGCTAGACCTCTCCATTTCGAGCCCCCAACTCGGCAACCAAGCCGACATCGCCGATGCCCAACGCTTACACCAGCGCATTGCTGAAGCCATGGCGGAAGCCGGTGCTACCCTCGGCCTCGGCCATTACGACGAAGCCCGCCCGTTTTACACCACCGATGCCTATGCCGTGGAAGGCAATGCGGGGCCGCAGTGGCGCAGTGTGCATCTTGGGCTGGATCTGTTTATGCCACCAGGTACGCCTGTGTATGCGCCTCTGGAGGGTCGGGTACACAGTTTTCAAGACAATGCTCAGGACCGCGACTATGGCCCAACGATCATACTGGAACACTATATTTCGGATGAATTGACGTTTTACAGCCTCTATGGACACCTCAGCCGAAGTTCGCTGAAAGACCTGGAAAAAGGGCAAATAATTGCCACTGGTGAATCCTTTTGCGAGATCGGCCCCATACCCGAAAACGGCAACTGGTCGCCACACCTGCACTTTCAGATTATGCTCAATATGTTGGGCCGGGAAGGCGATTTTCCTGGAGTGGCTTTTCCGGAAACCCGGGAGATTTGGAAAAGCATTTGCCCGGATCCTTGGTTGTTGTTCACCGGTAAACTATCGCCCAAACCAGCGGCGGCAGAACCTGCTGAAATACTGAACTACCGCCGGAATCACCTCGGCAAAAATCTCAGCGTTTCCTATCAAAAGCCCCTGACGATTTTGCGTGGCGCAGGACAGTACTTGTACGACGATACTGGTCGCCGGTTTTTGGACACGGTGAACAACGTCGCGCATGTGGGTCACGAGCATCCGCGCGTAGTGCGCGCCGGGCAGCGGCAAATGGCTGTTTTGAATACCAATACCCGCTATTTGCATAAAAATATCGTGCAGTTTACGGAGGCGCTATTGGCTACTTTTCCGCCGGAGCTGAACGTTGCATTTTTGGTCAATTCGGGCAGCGAAGCCAATGAACTGGCCTTGCGCCTGGCGCGAAATTTTACCGGGCAAAATGACCGGATCGTCTTGGAAGCCGGCTATCACGGCAACACCCAGGGTTGCGTGGACATTAGCTCGTACAAGTTCGACGGCCCGGGCGGCTCTGGTGCTCCCCCGCAGGTGCATGTTATGCCCATTCCCGATACTTTTCGCGGCCTTTACCGCGCCGATGACCCGGCTGCCAGCACTAAATACGCCGCGCATATCGGCTCGGCCCTTGAGGATATACGGGTGGCGGGCAGGGCTCCGGCTGCGTTTATTGGCGAGTCGGTGATCAGCTGCGGGGGGCAAATTCCGCTGCCAGCCGGATACCTTGCTGAAGTGTACCGACTCGTTCGGGCAGCTGGTGGACTTTGCATTGCCGATGAGGTGCAAACCGGCTGCGGCAGGCACGGACAACATTTCTGGGCATTCGAAGAGCATGGTGTTGTGCCAGACATCGTAACCATTGGCAAGCCCATCGGCAATGGGCATCCGCTGGCAGTAGTGATCACGACTCAAGCAATAGCCGAAGCCTTTGCCAATGGCATGGAATATTTCAACACCTTTGGCGGCAACCCGGTGTCTTGTGCTATTGGACTGGAGGTGTTGCAAGTGATCCGCGATGAGGGTTTGATGGAAAATGCCCGGGAGACTGGGGCTTATCTCAGTAGCCAATTGCGGGATATGGCCCAGCGTTTTCCGGTCATCGGCGATGTGCGGGGCCCGGGCTTGTTTCTCGGTTTTGAGCTCATTGACGACCCCGAAATTCTGGTCCCCGCAGCGGCCAAAGCTGATTACCTGGCCAACCGTATGCGTACACTCGGCATTTTGATGAGCACCGACGGGCCACAACATAATGTGCTCAAAATTAAACCGCCGATGCTGTTTGGCCGGCGCGACGCCAATTTTTTGGTGGATAAGTTGGCGCAGGTGTTGGCGGAGGATTTTATGAAAATTGATGGTTATTAGACTTTGAAAACAAGCGGAGCGGTGCGACGTTGTGTCACCCAAGGCGCTTAAAGTCTAAAACAATCTAAACTTACGCCAATTCCCAGACCCACAAGATCTCCACCACCCGCTGGGTGCCTGCCGAAAGATAACGTCGGTAAGTGCTGAACGACATATTCAGGAAATCGGCGGTTTTTTCCTGGCTCCCCACCGGGTTCACGAAAGTGCGATACAGCACTCGATGGTATTTTCCATCAATTGGAGAATCCTCGATTTCCTTGATAACAGCCAAGATTTTTTCCTTTAAAAATGCCACCCGCTCTGCGTCAGAAGCGTCTGCCCCGGCGGATGAAACTACAAGCCTGGCGCGAACCAATGGGTTCTGAATCAATTGATTGTTGTTGTGAAAATGTCTCAGGGCTTCCACCACGCTATCGCTGAATTCCGTCTCGCTCAACACAACTACCTGCATCTGCGGCGCCTCGTTCTCAAAATCGGCGAATGACCCAGTTTCGCGTTTGCCAAGCAAATCAAGCCAGGGGAGTGGAGCCCGTACGCGCCAATCGTGCATATAAAAACCGTAAGGCGTTCCATTTGCAACAAAATCCAAATCAGGTATTGGAGATAGGTCGCCGTAAAGCATCACGGGCTTCCAAAATTCCGGCATCACCACTTCAAGGAAACTCACGGCTAAGCCCGGTGTGAAGTAGTATTGTACAATGGATAGGAAAATACTGCTTTGTAGCGCCGACACCTGCTGGTGGGTGTCTTTTGCCATCCACATTCGGAAAATGGCGGTTTGTTCGCCTTGTCGCAGGTGCAGGTTTTTTGCCTGGTAGTCAACGACTTTTTGCATCACAGCATCTGCCAAGTTCTTTTCGCTTCCCAATTCATGACCATTGATCTTTAGTACAAAAGCATTGGCCTCTTTGCGCCCGTCGCGCCATACCCAGATTTGGGCAGCAGGGTGTTTGGCCCAAAAATTAAATGCGGCAAGGCTTTCTTCACCTTCTAAATGTCGCACCATATCGCGTAATATTGGCAAATCGTTCTGATTTGCCACATCCACCCAAAAACTTCCTGTCTCCTGCCATTCAAAAAAGGGTTTGATGGCAGGAATGGTGCGGTGCAGGAAAATCAGGTCGAACAGTACCTTCCGCTGTTGTTCGCCACTCACTTCTTTTAGTTTTCGATGGTAATAATGACGACTTCGGGCATGTAGTTCGGCATTCCAATCCGGGTGTCGCCATTTAAGGTCAGCACAAAGCGCCTCCCGGGCAATGTCGTGCGGGTAAATGCCTTCCCGGCCAATACTTATAAACGACAAGCCGCACATCCAACTGAAAAGTTCGCTGGCATCTTCCACACCCATCACTTCGGCCAAAAGCGATTCCGTGAGCAAATTGACGATGCTGCAAACCTCCAACGCGGCCCGATGCATGGGACTAGGCACTTGGCGGACAAAGAGTTGCAGCAAAGTGCGCACTACATCCGGCGATTCGTCAGGGGTGAAATTTTTGTCGGGATATTGCTCGTAAATGTCCGCTACCACCGAAAGCGCGAGCGGGTGCCCATGTGTAAAATCGAGGATGGGTTTTATTTTTTCTTCCGGCATACTCCTTCGGCGGAGGTATTCTTCGCTTTCGTCATCGGAGAAACTGCGCAGTTGCATTGTGCGCATCAATACTTTCCAGCCGGGGTCACTGAGCCAGGCAACCGAAGGAGCATTGCGCCCACATATTACTGTGAGCATATTGGAGGGGAGATTGGGCAAAAAATCAGTGCGTACCCAGTCGTCAATCGGGCTAATTTTTTCGTAGGTATCAATGAAAAGCACAGTGCGACCCTCCAACTGTCCAAGGGCCTCAAAAACATCTTGTCCTGCATTAATAGCCTTTCCAAGGCTGTTACGAACTGCTTCCAAAAAAGCGGAAGGGTGCGCATCTACCTCCCGGGCATCGAGTGTAAGGTGTCGAACTTTGTGCTCGCTGCAAATCTCAGTCAGGTGTTTCAGCAGGGTTGTTTTTCCCTCGCCCCCCGCTCCGTAAATGTATAGGAAGATGAATTCAAACTCGGTTGCAGTCAGTTGATTTTCAAACAGCTGAATCTCTTTTTCGCGCCCGACAAAAGAACGGCGACGAGCCTTGGCAAGTAAATCGGCGATAGAAGCCATATTCAAGCAAGATTGTTCGAGAAGAAGATTTTGTGGGATAAAATTAGAGAGAGCTGGGGGGATTTTGAGATTTTTGTTTCGTGTGGTAAATTTACTTCTAAGGCAGTTTCCCGGAACATATCGCCACAGGCGTTGTTTAAGCGGTTTATAATACCTGGTAAATCCATCCTAATAAAAAGGATTTAACCCTGAATCGTTTTTCCCACTACCAAAATTTACCTTTGCAATCCTTTTTTCAACGGAAAACCGCGAAATGAACTTCGCACTACCAATTTATGGCTGTTATCCACTTTCAGTTTGAAGACGCGAATATTGCTCCAAAAACCGTCGAGGGCAACTTTGAAGATATGTCCATCCTTGAACTGACGGAGGAATACGATATACACCTCAACCACAACTGCGGCGGGGTTTGTGCATGTTCTACCTGCCATGTGTATGTCGAAAAAGGAGAGGCGTTTTTGGAAGGAATCTCTGACAAAGAAGAGGATTTTATTGACCGCGCCATTAACCCCCGTATCGAAAGTCGCCTTGGCTGTCAATGTGTTATACTCGACAATGAGGCAAACATCACGGTTACTATTCCAGATCAGAAACGAATCATTGGACACGAACATTAAACACATTGACCACATTATAAAAAATGCCTTTTCACGAATTCAACAATATGCCCATTCAATGGGCCGACCATGAGGATGTAGCCATGGCACTTTACGAACGTTTTGGAGACGACTTTGACGAGAGCAAAATCTACCGCATCCGATTCACAGAACTGCTCCAATGGGTGTTGGAAATCCCTCATTTTGAAGGAAAACGCGAGGACTCCAGCGAAGGCCATCTGGAACAGATACAAGCCAAATGGGTATACGAATGGAGAGCCAACAACAAATAAATCAAGACCTTGGGCATATTGTCCCAGCCGAGCCACAGGCACTACCACCAGCCGGAATTCCTTCTGTGACAGGAGGAATGGAGATCGGCATCGGCAATGAGTTGACCGTTAAATTTGAGTTGGAGCACGTGTACGACAAGATGAAGGCTGTTCGTGCTTTTGTGTTTGATGTTGACGGCGTTTTGACCAACAATGACTTGCTCGTTACTGAAGTAGGCGAGTTCCTACGCACCATGAATGTCCGCGATGGCCAGGCGTTAATTTGGGCCAGAGAGGCTGGTTACCCTGTTGGTATCATTACCGGCGGCACTTCCGAAGGGGTGAAAAAACGTTTCACCCAAAAGTTAGGCATCACTGAATATTATTCGGGGGTAAAGGACAAAGCCGTTGCTTTTCAATCATTTATGCAGCGAACAGGAATTCAGTTCACCGAAATTTGTTACATGGGCGACGACCTGCCAGACATTTCGCCCATGAGAAATTGCGCGCTAGCCTGCTGTCCTTCCGATGCTGTACCTGAAGTCATGGCTGCCTGTGATTATATTTCCCCAATCAAAGGAGGAGCAGGCTGCGTTCGAGATGTGATAGAAAAAGTAATGAAACTACAAGGAAAATGGCCTAAATATTAGGTGATGAAGTGATAGAGTGATGAAGTGATTTGGTCTGTGCCAGTTCTGAAAATCTCGTTTCTTTGCCCACTTAATTGATCTTTCGTTTTGACGGGAACCACATCACTCTATCACTTCATCACTTCATAAAAATGCAACTCCTCGACGGAAAACTCCTTTCGGAACAAATAAAAGCGGAGCTCGCAGCTGAAGTCGAGCAAATCAAACTTCAAGGTGGGAAAATCCCGCATTTAGCGGCGATCATAGTCGGTGAAAACCCTGCCAGCCAGGTGTATGTGTCTTCAAAAATCAGGTCCTGTGAACAAGTCGGTTTTAAGAGTTCGCTTGTTCGTTGTGAAGCTTCGACGACACAGGCAGAACTACTCGCCATTGTCCAAAAATTGAACAATGACTCCGATGTAGATGGTTTTATCGTGCAACTTCCCTTGCCCCAACACATTGATGAAGAAGCGGTTACACTTGCCATCGATCCCAAGAAGGACGTAGATGGCTTTCACCCAGTCAATTTTGGCCGCATGGCGCAAGGGCTTCCGGCTTTTTTACCCGCCACACCCATGGGCATTCTTGAAATCCTGCGTCGTTATAACATTGAAACTTCAGGAAAACATTGCGTGGTACTGGGTCGGAGCAATATCGTGGGCACACCCATCAGCATCCTGCTCTCGCGCAAGGGTTATCCGGGCGACTGCACGGTGACACTTACACACTCCCGCACAAAAGATTTACCCGCTGAAGTGCGCCGTGCTGACATCATCGTAGCAGCCATTGGCATCCCGGAATTCGTAAAAGGCGACTGGGTAAAAGAAGGCGCCGTAGTTATAGATGTGGGTATTAACCGCATCCCGGACGAAAGCAAAAAGAATGGCACTCGAATCGCTGGAGACGTTGATTTTGAAAGCGTTGCGCCTCATTGCAGTTTTATCACGCCGGTACCTGGAGGGGTTGGTTTGATGACGGTTGCGGCCTTGATGATGAATACGTTGAAGGCTTGTAAAGGGGAGATTTATGGGAAAGATGCTCAAAATTGAAAACATTATGGTTGAGACCTCAAAAATAAAAAAATTAGGTAACTACTTAGCACCCAAAGGGTGCGACATATAAATCAGCGGTGCTGCAGACAGCACGAAGTTCATTGAAAACATTGAGTTGGTGTTTACGGCAGGTACTGATAGGAGGCCGGCTCGAATTGCCACTGTTTTGATTCAACCGTGCCTC
>JBJXGZ010000120.1:0-67512 GCA_046160625.1 Saprospiraceae bacterium | reverse complement strand
TGGCATTTGCCGCGGCTTAGCATCCCGTTCTTCCTGCACCCTGTCAGCACGATGGATTTGAGCTGTCTAAAAAGTTGCGTTACAGCAAACAATCCATTGCACTACGAACCGATCACCGCAGGGGAATATCTGGACGAGCGGCTGCGGGAGATAGGTCTGAAGAAGTGATGTATGATGTATGATGTATGATGTATGATGTATGATGTATGATGTAGGGCTGTCGATGAAAGTTCATACATCATACATCATACATCATACATCATACATCCTTTCCCGCCAAAGCCCCAATAGCCATGCCCATGCCACTAAGTCTATTTGCTGCCTGATTATGATTTCAACGGTTCAGCTCCATCGCCGTTTAGGCCGCATTTTTTACATTTGGAAACGGCGGGCAATTTGGTTTTTGGGGAAAACGAAATTTGCACAGCAGCGCGAAGTCACTTTGCAAGTGCCTGTTTTTCAACACAAAACACCGCTCATTCGCCAGTTGAAAGATGTGGAGATGTACCTCCAATACAACAAAGTGACCAACCTCCAACTGGCAGCGGCGAGGATAAATGGCCTCGTGCTCCTGCCGGGCGAAACCTTTTCTTTTTGGAAAATTGTTGGCTCGCCGAGCGCTCGAAAAGGTTATTTGGAAGGCCTGGTACTGGAGCGCGGAAAAGTGACCAAAGGCATCGGAGGAGGGCTTTGTCAAATGGGTAACCTGCTCTATTGGACGGCGCTGCACAGCCCGCTCACGGTAACCGAGCGCTGGCGCCACAGCTACGATGTGTTTCCTGATGAAGCCCGGACCCTGCCTTTTGGCACTGGCGCGACGTTGGCTTACAATTATATTGACCTGCAATTCAGAAACGACACTTCTCAGCCATTCCAATTCCTCGTTTGGCTTTCCGAAACTCATTTGTGCGGCGAAATTCGTGCTGATTCCCAGCTTTCTGAACGCTACGAAATCCTTGAAAAAGAACACCTTATCAGACAAGAATCACATGGCGGCTATTCGCGTCACAACCGAATTGCCCGCCGCGTGTTTTCTGTTGCTTCAGAAGCATTGCTTCGGGAAGAATTGGTGGCTGAAAACCATGCCTTGATGATGTATCAGCCTTTTTTAAAGGCTTAATGGGAGGCTTTACGAATAATACCTAAAAAACAAAGCATCTTTTTACTATGCTACCAAATTTGAACCGCAAAAGACACAAAAGGCTGAATCGAGCAACTTTTGTGACCTTTTGTGTCTTTTGTGGTTCAAATTAAGTCGCATTTAGTTATGTGGTAAATAGATACAAAACAAATCAAGTCTAACGTCTAATGCCCTGCTGTCCAAATTCCCCGATTACCTTTGCCGACCAAATTTTTAACACAAGATGATCCAACGCATTCAATCCATCTACCTGTTTCTGGCCGCAGCCGCCCTCGGCAGCTCGGTTTTCTTTCCTTTGGCTACAGCATCTGGCGAAGCTTCAGCACTGGCCACCACAGGAGACAATTTTTTTGCCGATGGAATTTATTGGGCAAAAGAATTTCCTGGCTGGATGGGTCTGTTTTTTTTTATTGCAGGGGCTGTAATTGCCATTTTTCTTTACAAAAACCGGCCACGGCAAATGCAATTGGCGGGTGGAATTGCTTTCGGAGTCCTTCTTTTAGTGGGGTTATTTGCGGCACTCGGCTATTATTATGCGCAGCGTTTACCTGAAGGCACTGACGCGCAATTGGCACTGGGCAGCGCGTTTCTGCCTGTGGCAATTCCATTGCTTATTTTGGCTTATCGCGCCATTAAAAAAGACGAGGAATTGGTGCGTTCTTCGGATCGGCTGCGGTGAAAGTACCCCGGAACACTGTTCCGGTGCGATCATTAGATTTTTTCCGGAACAGCGTTCCGGAGTACATTACACATTGACTATGAAAAACTTAGCAATATTTCTTGCCTCCTTTATCATTGGGGCAATTGGCTGCAAGCCCGCTGAAAAAGCGGTTAGCTATACACCAGAGAACATCGTACCGACCGAAAAGTCGCTCGTGTGGAAAATCAGTGGCAAGGGCCTGAAAAAACCCTCGTTTCTCTACGGCACCATTCACATGATCCCGAAAAGTGAATTTGAACTCCCGGGAACTGTGCGGGAAGCTTTGGACAATGTGCGTCGCATCGCATTCGAAATAGACATGAAACAAATGACCAACATAGTCAGCCAAATGAGCCTGATTACGAAGTCGTTCATGGCGGGTGGCAAAACGCTCAAAGACCTATTGAATGCCGATGATTATGCACTGGTAAAGGCTAAAATGGCAGAAAAAGGCTTGCCCAGCGGAATGTTCGAGCGTATGAAACCCATGTTTCTCAGCACTTTATTCAGCACCGATGAAGAAAACCCGATGGCGGGAGGAGCCATTACCTCGGTAGAAATGGAGCTTTACCGTATGAGCAAGCACCGCAAATTAGAATCGGCAGGTTTGGAAACGGCGGCTTACCAGATGTCGGTTTTCGACAGCATTCCTTATGAGGCGCAGGCCAAAATGCTGGTGGATGGTCTCCGAAGTATGGATACAACCAGCACAGATGAAAGCCAACTCGACGAGATGCTCCGCCTTTACCGCGAGCAGGACATTGCCGCGATGCAATCTATGATTGGGGAAGACAGTAGCATGGGGCCGTATGAAGACTTTCTTCTAAAAAAGCGCAACCAAAACTGGATACCGGTAATGGGAAAGATGATGTTTGAAAAGCCGACCCTTTTTGCAGTAGGCGCCGGGCACCTGGGTGGACAGTACGGAGTGGTGACTTTATTGCGGAAGGAGGGGTATCGAGTGGAGGTGGCTAGGGATTGAGATGAAGTGAGGAGTGATAGGTTGCAGATAAAGTCTTGGAAAACTTTGCTGCGGCCTTTGCAAAAATGTTTTAACGATTTATCTTTGCACCCGCTTTTGAAAAAGCATGGCGCGATAGCTCAGCTGGTTAGAGCGCGCGATTCATAATCGCGAGGTCGGGAGTTCAAGTCTCCCCCGCGCTACAAAAGCCATTTCGCAGGTTTCCCTTGACCGGGAGCCTGCGTTTTTCTTTTGTACTAGCATCGTTTTTCGAGCCTTGTGTATCTTTACATGAATTTTTATGGTCGCTGTTGGTACTTTGCATTGGTAGAAGATGCTACTTTTCGGCGGGCAAACATTAATCCGCTAAAATTCTCCCGTTCCCGGCCTTTATTCTCCTGTAAAAGTTTCAGGATCTAATAACCAATCAATTTTACGCACCGGATGAACTGCATACTACGCCCGACACAATCACTGCTAATTTCAGTATTTTGTCTTCTTGCTCTGCCCTTTGTTTCCAAAGCGCAATTTCTTCAGGTCACAGATGTCGTATCTGGCCCATACAATCCTCAAAGCCTTATTTCCAATGTATTTTTGGGAGCGGGTGTAGAGGTCACCAACATTCAATTTAATGGCGACCCCAGAGCTGTGGGGTATTTTTCTGGTGGGACAAGCGCTGTCGGTATCGAGCGGGGTATTTTGCTCACAAGCGGATATGCGAGTGAGGCCGAAGAGGACGGAACCTTTTGGGCGAGCAACGGCAATATTGGGGGTTCCGTAGAGGCCAGCCTCGAACCGATAGCCACGGATGTGCTCAACGATGTGGCCGTTTATACCATAACCTTTATCCCGAATGCAGATACGCTGCGCTTCCGCTACAGTTTTGCTTCGGAGGAATATCCGGAATATGCTTGCAGCCCTTTCAATGATGTTTTTGGCTTTTTCATTCAGGGGCCAGGCTACCCGGCTTTTACAAATATTGCGATTATTCCAGGCACGGCCTTGCCGGTGTCCATCAACAATATCCACCCAAACAACCCTAACTACGCTCCATGCCCGCCATTTAATGTTCAATATTACAACGACAATAACAATTCAAACAATCAACCCGTTTACGACGGCTTCACGGATGTATTTACCGCAATGGCGGTTGTAACGCCCTGCCAACCATACACCATCAAGCTTGCCATCACCGATGTGGGCGACTCGGCATATGATTCCGGGGTGTTTTTAGAGGCAAAAAGTTTTGGTACTGGTTCCTTGCAAGTGAGTGCTGCTACAGTGAGTGCGGATGGTACAATCGCCGAAGGCTGCGTGCCGGGTTCGGTTACGTTTACTTTGCCTGAAATCCGTGCCCAAAACTATCCGGTCGTTTTCAATGTGGTGGGTACTGCTACTCCAGGTGTTGATTATCAGCCAATTCCATCCACATTGGTGATTCCTGCCGGACAATCCACCATCACTGTGCCCATCATTGGCTTTGAAGATGGCATCGTTGAATCAGCTGAGTCTATTATTATTTCTGTGCAGGTAGACCCTTGCAATTTTGATACAGTACACCTTTTTATTCGCGACAAAATTCTGGCACCGCCGATGCTCAACGATACTTCGGTTTGTCTGCCCAACACGCCTTTAACACTCAATGCTACTGTGTCTACGCCGGTGCCGCCGCCACCAACATTTACCAATCAGACTGACTTTCCAATACCCAATGGAGGTGGCCCCGTCAATTCCAGTGTCAGTGTGTTTGGGGTTCAACCGACTACCGTTGGGCCTGGAGTGATCCGCTCGGTTTGTATGAATGTAGATCACACCTGGATTGACGAAGTGGATGCCTATCTCATCTCACCCAGTGGAATTGTACTTGAACTGACGACCGACAATGGGGCTAATGGAGACAATTATACCAACACCTGTTTCACCCCTGCGGCTACTACTATTATCAGTTTTCCAGGGCCATTTGCCCCTGCTTCCGCTGCGCCATTTACTGCAGATTGGCTTCCGGAAGGCCCTTGGACCGACCTTTGGGGGGAACCTTCCAATGGCAACTGGCGCTTGCGCTTGACAGACGACCAGCCGAACATCAACGGCACATTGCGCGATTGGTCTATTACATTTGAGCCGAGTTACAATGTAACTTACGCATGGTCCCCTGGTACCGGACTCAGTTGTACGGATTGCCCAAACCCGATAGCAACTATTTCACAGACAGGCATTTACAACGTTACGGCCACTGATTCGTATGGCTGTACCGTTACAGAAGACATTGAACTTAGCGTAGGCTCGCTTACCTCATCTGTTACGGTTTTGCAACCTATTAATTGTTATGGACAAAAAGGGAGCCTGCAAGCTTCCGGAGCAGGCAACAATACTTTTGTGTGGAATACAGGCCAAACAACAGCCACTATTTCCAACCTTAACCCCGGTACTTATACAGTAACCATCACCAATATTGGGGTCTCCTGTACAGCCACCAGCGCTGTAACGCTGACAGAACCGACTGAACTTTTTGCCACCGCGTCGCCGCACGATGTCACTTGCTTTGGGCTGGTAACAGGAACGGCTGCGGTGCATCCTATCGGCGGTACACTGCCTTACACATACGTCTGGAACAACGGCCTCCTGACGGACAGTATATCCAATTTGTTGGCTGGAACTTACACGGTCACCGTTTCAGATGCAAATGGCTGTCAAAAAACGACTTCCATGCAGGTTTTTGAGCCTGCTGCGATCCAGATTCTGACAGCCTTGAACAGAAGCCCTTCGTGTTTTGGCCTCTCGGATGGACAACTTACCACCTATGCGGTGGGCGGTACTACACCTTTTGTATTTGTGTGGAACACGGGACAGGTCAACCAAGGGATTACCAATGTCGCCGCAGGTACTTATACTGTGACGGCCACCGATGGTAACGGTTGTTCACAGGTAAAAACCGAAACGGTAACCCAGCCAGCGCTCTTGACCAGTTTTGCTACGCCCGAAGCAGTCAAATGTTTTGGTAAAAACACAGGTGCGCTCCATCTGGACGCTGCTGGCGGAACGCCTCAATACAATGCGGTTTGGTCAGGTCCCAATGGGTATTCTGGTAATGGGCTAAATATTGCTAACTTGTTTGCCGGACAGTATATCGCCACGGTTACTGATTCACATGGGTGTACCAGTGTTTCGACTGCCAATGTGAGTCAACCCACGGAGCTATTGCTTGCATTGCCCGCGATTTCTGACACCATTTGCTTCTTTGGCTCCAATGGGACTGCTACGGTGGTAGGCTCCGGTGGAACTTCGCCCTATACGTATCAGTGGGATGCGAACAACCAAACTACGCCAACCGCAACCGGGCTTACGTCCAAGAAATATCATGTGACCATTACAGATGCAAATAGTTGTATTACTTCTGGCGAAACCTTTGTTCAACAACAGGAAGAACTAAACACCCATGCTGAAACCCAGGCTTCTGGCTGCCACAATGGATTTGACGGGACAGGCGCGGTGATCTCCATCTTTTATGGTGCAACACCCGCCAACATAGCGGACTTTACCTACCAGTGGAATACCTCGCCTCCCAAATCAGGTTCAGCGGTGACGGGTCTTCAAGGAGGCCAAACATATATCGTCACTGCCACTGACAAGTTGGGATGCACAGCTACTGCTACAGTACTTGTAGGCAATCCGCTGCCTTTAGAAACTTCGGTGACGGGTACTTCAGACACGAAATGCAAGGGCGATGCCACTGGTTGGGCTTCTGCTCGTGCCGATGGCGGCACAGCTCCATATACCTGGTTTTGGAATGGCGGCACTACGCCCAACGATTCGCTGGCGCAGGGACTTTTCGCGGGCACGTATCGTGTCACCATCACCGATGCGAACGGTTGCCCGGGCACCTCAAGTGTGACCATTGGGGAGCCTAGCGCCTTGCAGGTGAATATTTTGCCTAGCCATGTGAAATGTTTTGGAGAAAGCACGGGCAGTGCAAAAGCCTCCCCATCTGGGGGTGTCGGCCCGTATCAATATGTCTGGGCCAATGGTACCAGCTCGGTTACCATTCAGAACCTTCCGGTGGGCACATATTCTTTGAGCGTGACAGATGCCAACGGTTGCACCACACCAGCCTCTGTAGTGGTGGAGCAACCATCTGAAGCAGTTGGCGGCACGGCAACTATGGAAGAGCCGCGCTGCAATGGCGGTCATGACGGACGAATATTGATGACTGGCACAGGCGGTACCCCACCATACAGGTACGCTTTGGACGACAAGCCAGTGAATGGTTCGCCTATTCAAATTGGCATTACGGCGGGAATTTACAACCCGAAAATTGTAGATGTAAATGGTTGTGCTTTTGCACTCGCGCCTATCACAGTCACCCAGCCTGACCCAATTCTGGTAGATTTGGGACCGGATATCCGGATTCCTTTTGGACAAGATACGCAGTTGTTCGCCACGGTGCTAAATGCCAGAGGTTTGACCAATTACACCTGGACTCCTGCTGACAGTATCTGGCTTAGTTGCCTTGACTGCCGAAACCCTGCGGTGTATTCGCTCGAGCACCCAACTTATTTTGAAATTGTAGTGACGGATTCACTTGGCTGTCGCGCACAGGATCAGATTTTGGTTTCCGTGGAAAAACAGCGCAAAGTGTTCGTCCCAACTGGCTTTACGCCAAACGGAGATTTCACCAACGACTTGCTGCTCGTTCATGGCCAGAGTAATTCCAAAGCCTTGGATTTCAGGGTCTTTGACCGTTGGGGCGAGGTCGTATTCCAGTTGAAAGATTTTGCCTTCAACGACGAGAGCATGGGCTGGGACGGTACCTTCCGAAACCAGCCTTGTGATCCTGGCATATACGTGTGGATACTTGAAGTGGAATATGTAGACGGCGTGCGCGAGGTTTATAAAGGAAATACGACCTTGATTCGATAAGGGCGACCCTAGTGGCCGCCTAAGGATTTGCGATACGTTTACGAAACCTTCAAGGTTTCGTAAACGTATTCTCCAAAAAGGGGATCTCTCGATTGAGGGATGCCCTTTTTTGCTAACTTATTGGAAAGCATTAGTATAGCCGGTTCCGAGGCAAAAGCTTCGCTCTTGGTTGCTGGTGCCGATTCCAGAAAAGGCATCTGGGCTTCGGCAATCTACCCAATTTATGGCACAATAGTTGTGGTCAAGCGATACCTCAATAAGGGTATTTATAATTAAGGCTTGCCGAATATGGGCGCGAACGCAGGAGGCTTCTCTAAGTTTGCATCTTAATTTGCTTGCTCACCTAATCCGATTGCCTTTTTCCCGCCTATACGAACGCTCTTTGTCCTCCTGTCTCATTTGGAGAGTTCCAACGCCTTTCCGTTGGTTATCAAATTTATTGTAAGCGAATTTATAACAATCTGCCAAGTACTGCGGACTTAACTGTCCACCGCGAGAATAATCATTTCCAATTGCTCAATATTATCATCCCTTCACCTTTTTCTCTCACCGTAACAATTAGTTTTTATGAAACCAACCCTACCCACTTGTCTTACGAGACAAATGACGACACGTTTGGTGCTTTTTACCCTGCTTCTTCTGGGAATCGGCCAAATGAGGGGCTTTGCCCAAGAGATTTTCCGCTATACCAACGATACTGGCGGTGCTCACAATTACATTGACCCAAATGCGGACGATGTGCTGCCAGTCCTCGGACGTGGCGCGGGTGTTTCAAGCCTAAATTTGGCATGCGGAGGCCCAATGCAGGGTTTTGGCGCAACACACTGGCCAACCACCAATGTATTCAACGTCAACACATTCAACTCGGATGGCGAATACATCACAGTTACCATCGATCCGAATCCTGGTTATGGTCTTAAAATAACAGGTTTCTCCGCGCGCTCGCGCCGCGAAAACCTTTCAGGAACTGCCGATGATGGTCCCATTGCCATCCGGTATGGTTTCAGTACCAACGGCCCAGGCGGCCCCTGGACTACTGTGAACCCGGGTAATCCTCAGTCAAGCAACCTTTGCAACACCTTAGGTGCAAACCGGGTATGGCCTGCCTGGAGTGATACCTTGACCAGCAACCCCATTATTTTTAGAATTTATGGTCTTTCGAGCGGTGGAAATTTTACGGGCGACTTGTTCCTGCGCGATGTGGTGGTGTATGGAGAAGTTTGTGCAAATGCACCAAGTATTACGATCGACTTGCTTTCAAGCGATTTGCAAGTTTGTCGTGGGGAGACTTCGGCCTCGCTTGCCTACTCTGCCACTGATGCTGATGATTACTCCATTGATTATGATGGTATTGCAGAAGCCCAAGGATTTGCGGATGTTGGGACAACACCATTGGCTTCAGCCCCGGCTGCCATTGGGTTGATCGTTCCGGCAGCTGCGTTGCCGGGGATTTACAATGGCACGCTTAGGATTTACAATGATTGTGGCTTCTATACCAATACTCCTTTCACCGTGGAAGTCTGGGAATTGCCTACAGCAGTGTTGAGCGGCGACCAGACAATCTGTGCGGGGGATGAAGCTCCGCTCAATGTTACGTTAACTGGCGCACCTGATTGGGATATTGAACTTTCCGAAGGCACGATGTACAGTGGCATTGGGATACCCGAACCCATTCTGGGAGGGCTTTATCCAAGTACCTCCATCGTTTATACCATTGTCTCGCTGACCGATGTCAATGGTTGTTCAGCAATTCCAGCAGGTTTGATGGGGAGTGCTACAGTGACGGTGATTCCACTTCCCGATGTTTCTGCTACCAACAAATCCATTTGTTCCGGTGCCGATACCGAATTGGATGTGACCAATCCTAATGCGGTTGGCGGCACTTTCAATTGGACGGCCTCGTATGGTGCGGTTACTGGTGGGGCAGGAAGTGGCACTGGCGTTGCATACGGCGTGGATGCGATCAACGAAACGCTGACTAATCCTACAAACGCGCCGATTGTGGTGCAGTACACCCTCACGCCCATTGGCCCTGAACCAACTTTCTGCGAGGGCAGTTTCTTTGATGTTTTTGTTACGGTGGATCCAATACCAGATGTCTCCGCCGCAAATACAACTATCTGTTCGGGGGCTGCAACAGGCCTGGAAGTAACCAATCCTAACGGTGTAGTTGGGAGTACTTTTGACTGGACTGCCGATTATGGTGGTGTGACAGGCGGTGCAGGGATGGCCATGGGCGTTGGATTTGGCCCCAATGCTATCAACGAAATATTGGTGAATAACACGGCCGCACCAATTATGGTCAAGTATACCCTTTTCCCCAAAGGCCCACCCACGACTTACTGCGGCGACAGTTTTTTTGATGTCTTTGTCAATGTGGAGCCTCAACCAAAGTTTGGTTTCTCTGCCTCCACGACCAGTAACCCTGCTGAAGCCGGAGACAACGATCCCAATACGCTCGACCCAAATTCCATTTGTGTTGATTTTTGCGAAGGCGATTTATTGACCCTGAACGGTTACAGCGACAATGGCGACATCGGCTATACAGTAGTCTATACCACTACTGGAAATATCACTTATGATGGCGGTGCACTTCCGCTCAATGGTGGGCCAGACAACGTATCTCCAGCTGCTGCTCCGGGCTTTTTTGGAACGACGTACGGCGGCGCGCTCGGCTATGAGCTATCGAGCGGGACTTATGGCGTTATTGACCAACGATTTGTGCCTTACTTGGACCGGGATGGTAGCGGCACCTTTACTCCCGGCGATTGTGAAGGGGAACCTGTTCAATTGCTTTATAAAATATACGCGCCCATCGTAGTGGATGTCGTTCGCAACGACAACAACCTGTGTTCGGGAGAAATGGTAGACTATACCATCAGTACCAGCTCGACGCAGACGGTACTGTTCGATCTGACACTTTCGGACAACCCTACCGGGCCTGCTGGTACAAGCCCAAAAGCCTTATTTCCTGAAAATCCACTGCCGATCCAATTGGTGGCATTGAGCCTCACCAGCGCATCCCCTTACAACTTTACCCAAGCTATCAACAATGCAATGGGTTCGTTTGACCGTGGACGTGTTATGCTGACGGTTTCCAACGTTCGGTACGCCGATACCGACGTGTCATGTGGTACTACGATAAATAATCCTAACCCGAATACCCTTATTTATCCTAAACCAAGTTTAAACGAACCAGCTGACAAACTTATCTGTACAGGTGCAAGTTCGGATTTGGATCTTGATCTTTTGGGTTTGCCTTCCTCCAACGCTACTACGGCTGGCTACCCTGTTCGCATCGAGTGGACAGCATCCGCTACAAACGTATTGGGCGCATCCAACGGAATGGTCAATATTTATGACAATGCGGGCCTGGAAGTTGCGATCAACGACATTGTGCAAGTACTGACTTTGGACAATCCGCTTTTGAGCGGCTCGGTCACTTACACCATTACGCCCCGCGCCTCTGGCCCGACAAATGGCTTTAACCTGGATGATTGTTTTGGCGATCCGATCATGGTAACGATCACGGTAGCCGCTCCTTCCACACCCAGCATCACTGGACCTACCTGCGTCCATGTAGGCGCGCAAATTCAATTGACTGCAGACAATGACGTGGATCTTCCCGCTACGTTTGTATCTGGTGTTTGGAGTTCTACGCCAAATGTCACCTTGCTGGATACTTTTGACCTTGATACTGTTTTAGTTACAGGTTATGTGACCGGAACAGCAACCATCTATTACACCGTAACAGATAATGCAGGCTGTGTTTCCACCGCAGAATACGAGGTGGAAGTGCTGGAACCACTATTGTTGGAGCACATTTATACTGGCGGTCCTGTTGCCTGTGGAGAAGAGTTCACGGTTTCCGTTGATGTTACCAATTTCTGCGACATCAACACCTTGGACTATCTGTTCAGTTGGGACATTTCGGCTTTCCAGCTGGTGAGTTTTAATACGCCCTATGTACCCACGGACGGCAGTTTCTTTGCTTTCCCGAATGGCCCCAACGAATTACAACTATCGTTTGCTGACGATGGATTCCCGCCTTATGGCGTGAATGTCCCCGACGGCACAGTAGTGTTTACCTATACACTACGCGCTGTAGGCTCTTTGGGCGCTTATAATATTCCGAATGGACCGCCAAGCGCTGAAGCATACAACAGTAATTTTTCGTCGGTGCCACTAAGTACGGACGGCGTAAGCATTCCAATTGAATTGCTGTCGCTTAATCTGGTGGGCAACCCGGTCATTTGCCCGAGCGATCCTTTCATCCACCTGGAATTCGAGAATGTAATAGGCAATCCGAATTACTATGTGATTGATTTTGACCCCCTTAGCTCCCCTCCTTTCCCTGACATTCAACAGGGCACACTCGTGGTAATGGATGGAGAAATAATCATCCCAACACCTCCCGGAATTCAAAACGGTTCTTATCAGGCTACTTTGGTGGTTAGTAATACCATCTATGGTTGTGAGAGTATTGAGTACTTGTTCTCCATCATAGTAGATCAGGACCCACCGACGGCCAGTAACCCTGACCAGGTGAATGTGGCTTGTATCTCGAGCATTCCGGCACCTAATATCAATGTGGTGGATGATGAGGATGATAATTGTCCTGGGGAAATTACGGTGGAATATGAGCCAACACTTACCGACACCACCGGGACAGGTTGCGCAGGCAACCCGATGATTATCTCCCGGGTGTACTCAGTCACAGACGAGGCTGGCAACACCACTTATGTTACCCAGACCATTACGGCTGAAGACAACCTTCCGCCCTATTTGCTGAACCCGCCAGTGCTTGGCACCTGGTATCAGACCGAAGCCGATGCAATAGCGGCTGCCATTGCCCATGCCAATCTTAACAAGTGGGACAATTGCACCCCTCCCGTGGGGATCTCGGTAACGCTAGGTTCGCCCTCTGGCCCCTTGTGCAACCGCACGATTCCAATCATACTTGTTGATGCTTGTGGCAACCTATCTATTGTTAATTACATTGTTGTAATAGATGGCGCAGCCCCTACCGTAACAGCCGGAACTATAGATGACTGTTATGACGAAGATGAGTCGCCCACACCGCCTTATTTTGAAAATGAATACGCAGTACTGGCAGCAATCGCAGCTACAACGGTTTCGGACGACTGTGATCTTTCACTGGACATCACAGCTACGGTTTCTGGAACTGATTGTGAACTATCCATTACGGTAACCGCAACAGACGATTGTGGCAAATCCAGCTCGGTAACCTATGAAACCCGTGTGGAAAACGATGCACCTATCATAACATCTGATCCAAATGGGATGGAAGGAGAATGCTATGATACAGAAGCAGAAGCAATTGCAGCAGCAATAGATTCAACTCATGCTGGCGACGATTGCGGTTCTCCCGGTGATCTGCAATTAGATGCAGATGTAAGTCTCGGCTGCCCTGCAGATATAACGGTTTACGTCACTGATTTCTGTGGCAACTTCTCTGCCATAGTGTACACAGGCGTTCACATTGACACAGAGGATCCACAGGTGAACCCGGATGCAATTTATGCAACCTGTTTCCAGACTTTGGAAGAGGCTTACGACAGCCTGGCCAAAGCAACCCATCCATACGACAATTGCACTTCTGATGAGGAAATGTTAGCCTCTGTGACTGTGACCAGTGTGATCGAAGTAGGTGATTTGGAGGATGAATGCCAGGAGTATGACATCGAGTTCACGTTCATTGACAACTGTGGAAATACGGTAGCCCATACCTACAATTTCATCATCATTGACAATGAAGATCCAACGGTCGAGCCATTGGCAGACCTGGAGTACACTTGTCTGGATGATGTTGAAGCTGAGGACATTGGAATAGTGATGGCCGAGGACAATTGTGGTGTGGAAGACATCGTACCCCTTGGTACCATGTTGCCCACTTCCTGCCCAGGTACCGGCACACGCACTTACCGTGTGTACGACTGCGCAGGCAACTTCACGGATGTTACCCAGAACATTATTGTCAACGACGATGTGGCACCCACCTGGATTACTACGCCAAGTGACGAATTGGATCGCACGATCTCTTGCGATGACCTAAGCTCAATAGCAGCGGCCCTTTTACTGGAGCCTGAAGCGGAGGACAACTGCGGCGAAGTGACCGTGACTTTGGCTTCTTCTGAACCCTTGAACACATGTGCAGGCGGTTACGTGCGCACATGGACAGCAGTGGATGACTGTGGTAATGAGGTTGATGCTCCATTTACCCAGGTCATCACTATTATTGACAATGTTGCACCTGAGTGGGTAACACTACCCGGAGCATTAGATGAAGAAGTGGAGTGTGACGACCCTGCTGGTTTGGAAGCCGCGCTCGCTACAGAACCGCTAGCCGACGATAACTGTGGCGATGTTTCCTATGAAATCGTGTATCATGAATTTGAACCCAATTTGGAATGTGTTGAGAATTCCTTGGGCATCTGGGTAACAGAGTGGAAGGCTACGGATGATTGTGGCAATACCAGCACTTCCTTCTTCAGGTATGTCAATATTTACGACAATACCCCCCCAGAATGGGAAACCGAAGAAGCTGCGCCCTTCCCAATTGGAATTAACGTTACAATTTCTTGCAGCGATATTGCAGGGTATGATTTTGCCAACAGCCTTGAACCTGAGGCATCTGACAATTGCGATCCTGAGGTCAATCTGGTTAAAATCACCGGTCCATTCGTGCCAGGCGGCGACTGCCCCGGAGAAGGTTCGTTTACCAATACCTGGACGGCTATAGACAATTGTGGCAATGTCAGCCTGGTATTTACCCAAACCATCACGGTGGTGGACAACACTCCACCTACTTTCGATCCTGGCTGCCAGTTCATGCCATTGAACTTGTTTACCTCCCAAGGTGCTGATTGCCATACAGGCATATCCCTTTCTGAAGGAGACTTGCTCGATTATCTTGATTCCTGGACGGTGGCAGGCCTCCCGATTCCGGGCCTGGGTGGTTGCATTGGAGACGATTGCAGCCCAATCGAATCTATCATTGTTGAAGTAGTTTCAATCACAGACGTTCCTGGTCAGACAGTGGAAGTTACCCCTGAATACACGGCTGAATGTGTGCGCCAGATCACTGTATCGTTCCAGTTGAGCGATGCCTGTGGCAATGTGCAGCCAACGCTGTTTGTTTGCATCTACAACATCATTGATGATAACGCACCGTCTGTTTTCTGTCCTGATGGTGGTGGGCCGAGTTTGCCGGAGGATTGTTATCCTAATGTGGCAGCAGCGCAAGCAGCTGCTTTGGAAGCCATTGACCCTTGCGACAATTGCACTGAGTTTGATGATTTGGATATCAGTGTGTCTACTATAGGTACTTGCAATGCAGAAGTGACGGTGACGGTGGCTGACTGTGCTGGAAATGAATCTACTGTAACGTTCTATACGCGTATTGACGGCGATGCACCTGAAATGACCGTGAGTGACATTCCTAACTGTTATCCCTCATTAGCAGCCGCGCAAGCAGCAGCCATCGCAGGTACGACCATTACTGACAACTGTGACCCTTATGGAAATCTGACCATCACTGCTACGACAATGGGGACTTGCCCTGCGACCGTAACCGTGACTGCGACAGATCAATGTGGCAACAGCAGATCAGTGTCTTATCCTGGTATTTGCATCGGTGTATCCAGCGAGGTAGTAATCTCTCCTGAGGCATCCAACCTGAACGTTGATTGCGATACCTGGCAAGCCGACTTGGCAGCATGGCTCGCAGATCACGGTGGTGCAGAAGCTACCGGCTCTGGAATTGTTTGGACCTATCTGCCGCTCGACCCGCAAACAGTACTTCAGATGAGCGCACCGAATTGTACCACACACACCAAATCGGTGGTGGTCACTTTCCGTGCAACCAACGACTGTGAAAATTTTGACGAGACTACCGCAACGTTTTCGGTAACGGACCTTGTGCCACCGACTGCGAATTCGATCCCCAATACAAATTTGACCTGCAGCACGGCTATTCCTGCGCCGAATGTAGCTATTGTAACGGGTGAGGCTGACAACTGTGGCGATACTCCAACAGTAGGCGTATTTGCTACTTCTGACAATATGGCCTCAGGTTGCCCGGGTACTCCGCGGATTATTATCCATCAGTATATCGTGACAGATGCTTACTGCAACACTGCATTGGTCAATCACATGATTACTGTAGTGGACAACGTGCCGCCAAATTTCACTGCTCCGGCGAATATCACCATCAACGTGAATGCTGCTTGTGTCTATAACGCGTCCACTGCTATAACGGGTGATGTTCTGGACGAATCTGACAACTGCACAGCTTCTGGGCCAATGCTTCAGGCTTACTACACTGATGTGGTTAATTCAGGGGTTAATTTCCAGGAGAGGTACATCATTACTCGTACCTGGAATCTGACAGATGCTTGCGGAAACTCGGCTATTCCGAGGGTTCAAACCATTACAGTACTGGATGTAACGCCTCCGACCCTCACAGGTTGTCCGACGAACAAATCCTTCGCTGGAACCCTTAGTGGAGAGGATTGCGGTGCTACCGCTTCTCCAGCGCTTGAAATCCCAAGTTTTGGAGACAATTGCCCTGACGTAGCTATATCTTATGAACTTACGGGCGCAACCGGTGGAAGTGGAACTGGTTTTGTCCCGGGCGCAACGGTCTTCCTCGAAGGAGTGACTACAGTAACCTATACTGTGACTGATGCTGTGGGGAACACAATCACCTGCTCCTTTACGGTGACTGTCAATTGCCTTACCATTGCTGGCCGTATCATTTGGGAGCACGACGATGTGTCTGGGGTTAAAGACGCAACCGTAAAACTTTCACAAGGTATGGTTTCATTGGGCAGCGACCTCTCGGACACGAACGGCGATTATGAACTTACGGTGCCAGCAGCTGGACTTTTCAGGGTTACTCCTGTGAAAAACATCAACCGTTTGAACGGAGTAACCACTGCGGATGCCACGAGGATCACCAACCACGTGAATTTCTCCAATCCAATCCTTGACCCATACAAAAAAGTATGTGCCGACGTGAACCGAAGCGGGATTATCAACACGCAGGATGCTACCCTCATCACGCAGTGCCTCATGGGCAACCCGACGGCATTGGCGATATTCAATGTGTTCTGGCGCTTTACGCCAACCGACTATGTGATGCCTGGAACGGCACACCAAAATGTACCGGCATTCCCTGAATTCAAGGATGTGACCGTAACTACTTTGGATGTGACTGGGGTTAATTTCTTCGGCATGAAAATCGGCGATGTGGACGCTGTATGGGCTGACCCACAGATGACACCAAATATCCCGCCGCTTGTGTGGGTATTGCAAGACCAGACACTGGTGGCTGGTACAGAAGTGGAAGTGACTTTTGCTGCCTCCAACTTTTACGATTTGGCTTCTTACCAAATGGCTTTGGATTTTGACCCGACACAGTTGCAGTTTGTTGGTTTCCAACCGCTTGGTGCGATTCCGATGAACTTGCTTGACAACTTTGGTGCGTACAACGCCAACCTCGGAGAACTCCGCAACGCATGGGCCCTAGGTACCGGCACTACTTTGGCTGACGGCACTCCGGTGTTCCGCGCGAAGTTCAAAGTGCTGGCAAGCGGCCAAAAACTTAGCCAGGTGCTGAAATTGGACGATTCGGAATTACCATGCAAAGCCTACTCGGAAGCACTCGTGCCAACGGACGTGAAACTCCTCTTCACGGAATCGGTCAGCACAGGTACGCCGCTTGATTTAGGCAAACTTCAATTGCAACTAATGCAAAACCGTCCGAACCCATTTGCGGATGCTACTACCATTGGTTTCATTTTGCCGGAAGCTTGTGATGCGCACATCCGTATCCTCGACATCAGTGGCCGTGAACTGACTTCTTATGATCGCCAGTATACGGCGGGCTACCATGAATTAGAATTCCGCATGGAAAATGCCTGGTCGTACGGAGTGTTGTTCTGCGAACTCGTTACGCCACAAGGCAAACGGACGATCAAGATGATAACAGCGAAGTAAGAAGCAGTAGGCAGTAGCAGTAGGCAGTGGCAGGGGTGCTACTGCTTACTGCAAACTGCTACTGCAAACTGTTTTGATTACATACTATGAGTGATAGCCGTTCATCTTGGTTTCAGGGTGGACGGCTTTTTTATGCTATTGTGTGGCGGTATCACCCCCCTGCCCCCCTCGAGGGGGGATGCTCCGTGCATGGCTGCTCGGGGGAGATGACTGATATTTCCGTTTGAGAGGTGCTGAAATCACAGGCGCAGGTGGATATGCTCGTTTGAAAAATGCGGGGATCCCAAGCCCAGCAGGCACCAATTCCCCCCTTGAGGGGGGCAGGGGGGTGATAAACCGCCTAACAAATCAAAAATTCCCCCCGCCAACTATTGCCCAATCACCCAAAACCGTTATTTTTGAAAAGCAATCCAAACCGCTATATGAAAACAACAGAACTTGCCTCTCCGGCGAACAACCATCATTACAACAAATCGCTGCGAGTTCGAGCACGCGAGATGCGAAACCGTTCCACCAAGGCTGAAATCATATTATGGGACATGATGCTTAAGCACAGCCAGCTGCGAGGCTATCAATTCCTGCGTCAACGGCCAGTCCTGTTTTACATTGCTGATTTTATGTGCTTCGAGCTGATGTTGATTATCGAGGTGGACGGCATGATCCATGAATTCGACGAGGTAGCTGCAAAAGATGCCCGTAGACAACGTGAATTGGAAGCGGTGGGATTCACTGTACTGCGCTTTTCAAATTGGGAAGTGCTGGAACGACGTGATCTGGTTATGGCCCTGCTGTTGGATTGGATTCTGGATTGGGAAAATAAGCGACGCGAGGGAGGTGCACGCACCTCCATGACCCATCAAAATGTGACCTCCTTAGCCGCTTACTGTCTACTAGACTTATCTCAACGCATGTGAAAAAAGCATGATTCTGCGAATGCGTTTTCTGCAGGAATTTTCCCACCAAGAATCAAAAAAAATGTAGTAAAGGGTTGTGCCGGCATGATTTCCTTAAGCTTGACCAATCAAAAAAAGCACTACTCCAAAATTGGTACGGTTTTTGGCTTACCCCTAACAACTCTGTAAGACAGGCGACAAAACCCCATTCAATTTTCGACAGTAACGCGATTTTATCACGACATGGAAGATACGCAAATTTTTGATAAACAAGGATTTGCGCACGAAACGACCAAGACACCCCGAAAAAAGCGTTTCTCCGTTTGGCAGTTTTAGCCGTAATCTTGCAACTCCAATGAAGATCGGCGAGTAAGGAATACGGAAATTTTTTACTTCCGGATTCTACACTCTTTTTAATCTTTAATCCACTCCGCCTTTATGGTTGGTTTCTTGTGTTTCCCTAAGTTTTTTGAAAAGTTGAGAGAAGTATTCCTGATTTAAGTCTTTTTAGCCGCCTGAATTTTCAGGCAAGCAAAGGCCAAAGCGGGGTTAGAAAATTGAAAATGTTTGCGCTTACGAGCGTAAAATCACTTCATCGCTCTATCACTTCATCACTTCATTTAATTCACTGAAATACACGAAACTTGAACTGTAAACAACATCTGTCAATTCCAAACCGATTTTCATTGATGAAGAGTCCGATACACTCCTTCTCAAAGACGCACTGCGTCTCACCTTTTTCCTCATCCACTAATTTATTGACCATGAACATCTCAACAACTCCGCGCCGCGTGGCGCAAGGGCTGCTCGTGCTGTGTTTTACGCTGGCCTCCATGGTCGGGGCCAAGGCACAGTGTTCGGATTTTATATCCTTCCCTCCTGGCCCGGTCGTCATTAACTTGACGCTGGATGCTTTCGGCAACGCAAGTCTTACCAATGCCGTACTAAATGCAAATGGCTTTACAAAAAATGCTGCTTGTGATTACTGGCTTAGCCAAACCCCTGGCGTTCTGGGATCCTACAACAACACACCTATTAATTTTGGCTGTGCCGATGTCGCAACTTCACCCCAAACCTGGCATGTTCGGGTTGGTGGTTTGCCATTAATCACCGACGATATGGGGCCAGGTGCGACTATTGTCCCAATCACCATAAATGTGGTTGACAACATAGCTCCAACAATCACTTGTGTGGGCAACCAAGTGCGTCCCGCTGGCCCAAGCTGCACCTATACCGCAGGGGGTTTTGAGTTTGACTGGGCAACTGTTGCCGACAACTGTGCAACGAACATCACCTACAGCCTTTCAGGTGCTACCACCGGGTCTGGGATCAATTCGGTCAATGGAATTGTATTTGGACAAGGCGTTACGACCGTTACCTGGACGGTTATGGACAATGCACTGCCTGTGGCTAACCAGGCCAGTTGCTCCTTCACCGTTACGGTGAACGACGTAACTTCTCCCACCATCACTTGTCCCGCTAATGTGGTGGCACCAAACGCGCCAGCCAACGGTGTTTGCCAATGGGTTGGAGCCGGCCTAGAGGTTACCAATGCAATGGTTGCTGACAATTGTGAAACCGACGCTGTCTTATTGGCCAGCTTGACAAACAACATTACGGGTTCGGGCAACTTGAACGGATTTAATTTCAGTTTGGGCGTTACCAATGTGACCTATATCATCACTGACGGTATCAATCCTTCTGTAAACTGTATGTTCACAGTAAATGTGACCGACCAGACTAATCCAACGATAACCTGTCCAACGAATAAAGTTGAAGATGCATTGGGTTCCCCAATATGCAACTTCACCGTGCCAGATAATTCCTACAACCCATCGGTATCTGACAATTGTAGCATCTTGCCTGGCACGCCAGTCATTATAGGCACGCCTGGCTACAATGGCATGACGACTTTGAACCTTGCTGTTTTCAATGTAGGTACCACCAGTGTGACATGGAGTGTGACCGACGGTTCGGGTAATATGTCAACATGCGTTTTTAGCGTGACCATAAATGATGTCACTCCTCCGACCGTGGTTGCCCTTCCTCCCGGCATTGTTACTTTTCAATCGGTATTTAATGTAAACACCGCACCAGGGTCTTGCTCACAGAACGTGACCTGGTATCGTCCAAGCATTTTGACACATACATCCTCGGATTGTTTTGGGCCGGTGACTTTGACGGAAAATGCGACCGTGTCTATTAACTGTCCGGGCATTTCCTGCGTGAACGACCCCAATTTCTTCGTTACTAACGGGGTAACACCATACCCGTATGACGAGAACAATCCATTGCACTGGGTGACGCCGATTTCTGCGAATTTTGCGGTTGGCACTACGATCATCACCTATGAATACGAAGATTTTTTTGGAAACATTACCTCGGTAACGGTTACGGTGAATGTTACAGAGGCAGAAAACCCAATCGCCAACTGTGTAACCGGTCCTGTGGTAGTAGCACTCGACCCCTTGCTGGGTGTAGCAGTTGTAACCCCAGGACTTATCAACAACGGCTCTACCGACAACTGTGGCATCCAGGGCATGACAGTCACCCCATCTACGTTTAGTTGTTCCCAATTGGGCACACAGAACGTAACCTTAGAGGTGACGGACAACGCTGGAAACACGGATGATTGCACCACGACTGTTTTTGTTTTGGACAATACCCTGCCCCTTATAGGTTGCCCATCCTCCTTTGTGGTGGCCGCTAATGCAAGCTGCCAGGCAACGGTTCCAGGGTTGATTTTCAATGCAGGGTCATCAAGCCCAGCTGTTCTGGAATATTTTGACAATGCACTTGATCCATGTGGATTGAACTTTGATTACCAAGTAAACGGGCTACCGTTAGGATTCACACCCCTTGGCTTGTTTATTAGCAATCCTGTGAATTTGAGCTCGGTAGTATTCCCTGCGGGCAACAACTCCGTTACGCTCCGCGCCACAGATGGCTCGGGCAACATCACTGTTTGTAATTTCACGGTGAGTGTTCAAGACCAAACTGGACCCACGGTCACATGCCCTACACCTACGGTCAATCCGCTTTTGATCGGAAGTTGTAGTGCAATAGCCACTTGGCCCAACCCTACGGCCACTGACAATTGCACACTACCAGGATCTATTACCTTTTCTTCCACCTTTCCATCAGGGTTTAGTTTCCCTGGGGGCACGACAGTCGTGACTTATACCGCTTTGGATTTGGCAGGAAATATCGGCACCTGCACCTTCAATGTCGTGGTTGTTGACAACCAAAACCCTGTTGCAAAGTGCAAAAACATCTCGGTCAACCTTTCTTCGACCATCGGAGCGGGTTCAGTTACGGTGATGCCTGCCATGGTGGACAACGCCAGCACCGACAATTGCGGCTACTTATATGACAGTGGCAATGCAATCTATACTTGTGCCAACCTTGGCAATAACAACTATACCCTGCAAATTAAAGATGCTGCGGGTAACACATCCAGCTGCGTTGCGGTAGTTACGGTGAACGATGTGACAGCTCCTACTTTTACATGCCCGCCAGACGTCACGCTGAATGCAAATGCGGTGTGCCAGGCTTCCTTGACCGGCACCGCGACCGCGACCGACAACTGTTCCATCGTCAGTTACGAATACGATCTCAATCCGCCAGCAGCCGTGGCATTCACGCTTTTGAACAATGGCGCGACGGGCAATTTGGTGAACATACCCGCACTGGCTTTGGGTGCGACCACGGTTACGCTCCGTGCTTCCGATAGTGCGTCGCCTGCCAATAGCAGCACATGTAGTTTCATCGTAACGGTGAAGGACGTAACGCCCCCCGTGTTTGCAGGTGTGCCGGCCAACGTAACTGTTGCTTGCGATGCCATTCCCCCGGTAACAAACCCTACGGCTACCGATAACTGCGGCACAGCCAACGTATCGTATTCAGGACAGATATTCAGCCCTGGCACCTGCTCTTTTACCATTACCCGCACCTGGGTAGCCTCGGACAATGCAGTACCGTCCAACACGATTTCGGTCAGTCAGGTCATTACAGTACAAGACCTTGTAGGCCCGGTATTTAACGCTGGTTACCATCCAACCGGCACCGTGAATATCAATGTAACCAGCGCCTTAATTTGCACTGGCAACTACACACTTACGGTGGTGAATATCACAGATATTACCGACGCTTGCAATGGTGTCTCAGGGATTGGCTACAACCTTGTTCCGGCAACAGGCGCGCCTTCTTCTGGCGTTTTGACCTTAGCCGCTGGTGTGTACACACTCCCGGTCTCTACCTTCCCAATCGGCACCAACGTGGTGACGCTGACAGCCTCTGATGGTTGTGGCAACACCACAACGAAAGTGGTAAACATCGTAGTGACCGACAATCAGGCGCCAGTGTTTCAGAACAATTACGCTGCGGCTCCTGTAGGCATTTGTGGTAAAGTATTCACCTTGCCTAATACGACGAATAACTGCGATCAACTTTTCACCTGGATTCGGCCTTTGGCAGGCGATATCTTTGATTGCGGTACAAAAACCGTGACGGAGACCATCAATAACCCATCGGTTCAGGCTTTCGTGAATTTGATCAACCCATTTGCTTTCCCTCCGGCTATACCTGCGGTAATCGCACAATTCCCGGTTGGGGAAACGACAGTGACTTACACCGCCACGCAAGGCGCAAATGTGAGCACATGTTCCTTTGTTGTAAAAATTCTGGATACGCAGGCGCCTACCATCACATGTCCTGCAGATCAAAACCTCTCGATTTCTTCGGCTTGTTCTGCGGTGGCTACAGTGCCGACATATCCACCGGCTTCTATTCTGGACAACTGCCCGAACAACGTTTCTATTACACAGAGCCCGGCACCCGGCACCCTGGTTTCAACCCTTGTGCCGGTAATTGCGGGCAATTTCTTCATCGTGAGTTTGAAAGCTACCGATAACTTCCCCAACAACCTCATGTCGGTGCCTTGCACTTTCAAGGTAACGTTGGTGGATAGCCAATCGCCTGTACCTCTGATTACAACATTGCCCAATGTGGTTAGTAATTGTACCAAGGATACAGTGATTGCACCAGGTGCCACGGATTGCAACGGTGTTAGCATCGATACCCTTTGGGGCACTCCATCCGTAAACGTCATGATGGTACTGCCTCCTGCATATCCTGGTGGCCCCCCTAGTTATGTCCTCAATCCTGGTAATTATGTTATAACGTGGTCGTACACCGACCCGCAGAATAACACTACGACACAGCCACAATCGGTGTTCATTACAGTGGACGTTACCCCTCCCGTGGCCATTGCACAACCCTTGAGTGTTAACCTGGATGCGATGGGCAATGCCTTTATAACGGCACTTCAATTGAATAACGGCAGTTTTGACCCGGACAATTGTGGCCCACTTGATTTGTCCATTCGAACGGGGATTAGCCCCAACTTTGTGTATGTTGACACACTTGATTTAGATTGCGCTAATCTTGCTAACTTGGGAGTGAATACCATCGTTTTTGCCGCCACAGATATCAATGGCAACGTTGCTACGTTCCAAACTACGGTGACCGTGCAGGATGTGACTCCTCCTGTATTTACGGGTGCCTGGACGGCTGCACAGATGGACATTGCGATTCAGGCATGTGCACCTATCCCTCCGGCGGCTTCTTTCCCGCAAATTGCCATCGATCAATGTGATTTGGTGGTACAGATTGCATTGACCGAAACCTCCACGCAGGGCACGATGGGCTGTAGCAAATACAGTTACGTCATCAGCCGCACATGGACGGCTACCGACGACTCAGGCAACACGACCACACGTACACAAAAAATTACTGTGGCAGATACGCAAGCGCCTGTTTTTGCAGTAAATACGCCAGCTGTTGTAACCGCCAATACTACGCCAAATGCAATTGTATGCAACGCTGCTGTGAATTTCAACATGGCTGCATTCGTTTCTGATTGTGAGGTTGCTGCCGATTTGACCATTACAAATACCTTGATTTCAGGTCCGGTTAGTAGCTCGTTTATTCCGGCTGGCTCGAATATCAGTGCGCCTAACTATCCGATTGGTACTTATGTCGTGCGCTTTACGGCCACCGACAAATGTGGCAACAGCGCGACCAAAGATGTGACCATTCAGGTGAACGATGCTACCCCGCCTACAGCGGTTTGTATCAATGGCGTTAGCGCATCGCTTCAGCCATCAGGAATCGTTGTTGTGACCGTCAACCAGTTCAACAACAACAGTTACGACAACTGTACAAGTTCGCTTGACCTGCTCATTCAGCGTTTGGACCAAAACCCACTGGTGGCGCCAACGCCTTCATTGGAGTACAATTGTGATGATGCAGACGGCGTAACCCAGCACGGTGTCAAGTTATTTGTGGCAGATAGCACAGGCAATATGTCCATGTGCCTCACTTACATAGTGATTCAAGACAACGTGGCGCCAAGTATCACTTGCCCGGCAAATGATACCCTTGATTGTGCTGCTAATACTGCACCACAATTATTGGGTTTCGCTACGGCGGCAGACAATTGCCCGAACAACGTGTCTATTGATTTCACGGATGTTGTGGTAAGTGGAACTGGTTCAGTGTGTGAAGTGCTCACCCGTACCTGGGAAGCAGTGGATTTGGCAAATAATATCACTACCTGCAATCAGCTCATAAGCCTTGTTGATACGATAAAGCCTGTTTTGAGTGCATATCCTCCGGACGAAACCATCAGCTGTTCTACTCCGCTTCCTGCACCTGCTACGATTACGGCAACAGACAACTGTTCTTCTCTGGTTACAGTTCAGTTTGACCAGGACACCATCAACATCGCGCAAGGTCCTTGTGGTCAGTACAATTATACAATTGTTCGTACGCGCACAGCGGTGGATGATTGTGGTAATACTGAAATTCACTCCCGACTTATTAATGTAGAGGATATCACAGAGCCAGCTTTCGCCGGGATGCCCGATACATTATTTCTCAATACATCTCAGTTCCCTCCGAACTTGACATGTACCGTACCACTTGTGTTGAACGTGGCGCAGTTCCTGGAGGATTGCACACCGGATAGTTCTCTCCTGGTGACGAATGATGCTCCTTTTGGAGATGGATCATTTAGCATTTCTGGTGATTATCCAATAGGCACCTACTGGGTGTACTTCGCAGCAATTGACCTTTGTGGCAACTTGGGGATTGATTCTCTTTTCATCGAAGTGGTTGACAATAGCATACCAACAATGGTGTGCAACAATAACATTGTCATCGCACTTGGAACAAACGGCGAAGCTACCATCAATGCGAATGATGTTGACCTCGGCAGTACCGACAACTGTGCTATTGATACCATCTACCTTTCACAAAACATGTTTGACTGCGGAGACCTTGGTAGCCAAACAGTCACCTTGACCGCAGAGGACATTTACGGCAATACCAATGCGTGTGTTGTGGAGGTAGAAGTCACACTTGGCGTAAATTCAGGCTTTAATCTTACAGCTAGCGGAACGGCCGAATCTTACTTCGGCGCCGAAAACGGTACTGCAACTGCAGTCGCTACGGGCGGTACAGGAGTGTTCTCCTATCTGTGGAGTAGTGGCGACACTACTGCTGTAGTAGTTGGTCTTGCTGCGGGCACCTATACTGTGTCAGTAACAGACATAAATAGTGGCTGTATTTCTATTGGTACAGTTGTCGTGGCCGCAGGCCCAAAAATCACCCTTACGGTTGGTGCAGGCAACGCCTGTCAGGGCCAATCCATTTCGATCCCTGTCACAGTTGACAACTTTATTAACGTAACTGGATTTAATTTTGGCCTGGCTCTTGGCAATGGGGTGGTGGGCACAATTACAGGTATCTCCAACGTAAACCTTGCCTTGAATGGCTTAATTGCGGGCGTTAACACCGTGTTCTGGGCACATCCGCTTCAGACTCCTACGAACTTACCGAATGGCACCGTATTGTTTAATGTGAATATTCAACTGAGCAATGCAATTGTGGGGACTACCAGCACCATTGTTGCCTCGGCACTGCCTGCGCTGATATTCTTGCATGATGGTACGGTTCAAGCGCCAATGGTAGTCTTTAATGCCGGAACAGCAACAATCAGCTGCGTTATCACCGCTAACCTTCAAGTTGCAGGCGATGTGTTTACCTGGAAAGCACCTGTAAAACCTGTTCCGGGTGTGGATGTAACGCTGGGAGGCACAGTCCCCGGTCTTGTTGTAACTGCATTGCCAAATGCCGATTACAGCTTCATGGTAGCGAGCGGCTCGAACACCCTGGTTACAGCCAACAAAGTTTCGACTACTAAAAACCAGCAAATCAACGTGGGCGACATGCTTGGAATTCAGGCACACGCTGCCTTGCAAGTAGCCTTCAGCGATGGCTACCAGTGGGTGGCTGCCGATGTAAATGGCGACCTAAGGGTCAATTTGTTGGACTATGCGCTTGTGCAGAAATATGTACTTGGCAACCTCCCGCACTTTACCGACAACCTGGGTATCCAGGTTGGCCCTGATTGGAAGTTCGTAGCGGAAACGCACGCCTTTATGCCATTGCCTATGGGCAACCCGCAACCACCGATGCTCAACCCGCTGAACAACCCAGTGCCACCACTTTCCATCGCGCACAACAATATCCTGGTCAATTTCTTGGACGACGACTTTGTGGGCGTGCTTATTGGGGACGTAAACGGCTCCGTAATGCCAATGCTTACAAATGGCGGTGGCGGCGCTGACAATGCAGAGGCGCTGAAATTCCGTGTAAACGAGCGCTCAGTTCAGGCAGGCGAAACAGTGACTATTCCGTTCAAAGCACTAGACTTTACCAATACCCAGGCTTATCAGATGACCATTGGGTTTGATCCTGAAGTATTAGAATTGCAAGACATCCAAGCTGGTGTTTTGCCGGGCCTGACGGAGGGGAACTTCGGTACGAATTTCCTTTTAGATGGTTTGCTCAGCACACTTTGGGTTGGAGATAAGCCAACATCATTCAACGATGATGAGACCTTGTTCTCCTTGACCTTCAAGGCTTTGGAAGATGTGTCATCCTTGTCCAGCGTATTGCACAGCAGTTCTGCGATTGCCGAAGCGCTAGCGATTGACCAGACAGGCAATTCGCTCTCTGTTGATTTAGAATTCGTGACTTCGGTGGCGACTGGTGAGGTAGAAAGTAAGATATTTGCACTTTACCAAAACCAGCCCAATCCCTTCAGCTCAGAAACAAGCATTTCGTTCCGCTTGCCTGAGTCGGGTCGTGCTACCTTGCGGGTGTTTAGCGCCGAAGGCCGCTTGGTGAAAACTGTGATTGGCGATTTTGCCGAAGGCATCAATGCAATCAGGTTCCAGAAAGGCGATATCGGTTCAAACGGAGTATTCTACTATGAGTTGGAAACACCAAAGCACAGCGATCGCAAGAAGATGATTTTAATTGATTGAATATGATGTCTAGGTGAGGGTGTCTCATAGGAGCTTTACCGCAGAGTCGCAGAGACGCGGGGTTTTAACAAATTGATTGTCAACAACTCCGCGCCTCGGCGCCTCGGCGGTAAAAAAAGCGCAACTTATGAGACACTCCACCATATTAAATTCAATGAGGCTACCCTCCATCTTAAATAGTTTGACATTGAACACCATGAGAAATATTTTCTTAATCCTATTCCTGCTAACAGCCGGGGTTTTTGCTGCCAAATCCTCGGCCCAAGCGGTCATCCTAAAAGCCGATTCCATCGAAGTGCCTTGCATTTCAACCGACACATTTCTCGTGCCGATCTATTTGGACAACTTCACCAATGTATCGGGCTTGCAATTCACTTTAGAATGGGATACGTTTCGGCTCGACTATGCTTATATTACGGATCTGCATCCCCAGTTTTTGGGCGGGGCAGGCTTCGATTCTTTGCCGGCCATTGGCTCAACAACCAAACTTACTTTCGCCTGGACTAATCTGGCGGGGCTGAGCCTCCCACCTAATACAGTGTTGTTCAAAGTGGCCTTCACAAGAATAGGAGGCGCTCCAGCACCCATTTCTTTTATCAGTGATCCTACGGCCATTGCGGTTTTTAACAACATGTTCAACGAACTGCAATTCGAAGCCTACAATGGCTTGGTAAAACCAATAGACGATGTCGGACCAACAATTACTTGCCCCTCAAACGTGGTAATAAGTGGCGCTGGCCCAACGGCCGTTCCAAACATCCCGCCCACCCTGGCCGACAACTGCGGCACACCAGATGCTGGATGGACATCGGCTGGTACAACCGTGTCAAATTTCCCCAACGATCCGGATGCAAGTGGGGCATTGTTTAACATTGGTTTAAGCACGGTGACCTACACTGCAACCGATGCAGGCGGCAACAGTGCCACCTGCTCTTTCGATGTTTTGGTGGAATTTTCGATATCAAACACTGACTTGACTTTGATTGCCAATTCAAACAACCTTGTCTCCTGCGGCGACATGGTCACGGTTGATGTGCTGGCTTTCAATTATGATAGTATTGCAGGACTACAGTTTTCCATGGAATGGCTGCCCTCTGTCCTCGGATTCGTTTCGATCACGAATACAAATGCTGCGCTCAATATTGCTCTCGGCAATTTCAATACAGATTCAACCGGCGTTGGATTGCTTTCTTTTGCATGGACGAGCGCTTCATTGAATGGTTCTTCTGTGCCGCCTGGCGATGTGTTGTTTACGCTTACTTACAGCGTGCTTGGTTCCGGGACGGTTGCTTTTGGCAACAACCCGACACAAGCATTGGCTTTCACCGGAACGATTTTCCCCCCCGAAGAAATACCGCTCATCACCTTTGGTGCTACGGTGTCGGTGACCGATACCATAACGCCAACAATTACGTGCCCGGCAGATGTTATGGTACAAGCTCTTGGAACAACCCCTGTTCAGGGTATTGCCCCAGTTAGCGTAAACGACAACTGTGCTGCTCCTTTGGTGGGCTGGTCAGTGGCAGGCGCAACAACGGGTAACTTCCCGAATGACCCAGACGCTAGCGGAGGGCTTTTCAACATTGGCGCCAGCACGGTGACGTACCAGGCTACGGATGCGGGTGGCAATACCGCTACTTGTTCTTTCAATGTGACGGTGGAATTTGCCAACAACACGACGGAGCTGACCATCGTCGCCAACAGCGCGAATGCCGCATGCGGCGACAGCTTTGGTGTTGATATCACTGCTTTCAATTTTGAAACCATTGCGGGTGTGCAGTTTACCCTCAATTGGGATCCTGCCCTGTTCCAATACACTTCGATTTCCAATTTCAACCTTCCCATTGGGATAGGAGCGGGCAATTTTAATATTGACAGTGTTGGGGTTGGTTTCATCACTTTTGCATGGACGAGTTCCGATCTGAATGGTGCGACAGTGAACAATGCAGACGTACTTTTCACGCTAAATTTCGACCTGCTGAACAACACTTCGTCAGGCATCATTTTTGGCGACGATCCTACGATTAGGGTTGCGTTTGATGGAGGGACTTTTGCAGAAACCCCGATGTTAACCCTTGACGGGCAAGTTACCGTGTCTGACAACGTACCGCCTGTTATAAGCTGCCCGACACCCGCACCCGTTGATGCGCCTACTGGGCAACTTTTTGCCACCGTAAACGGCCTTCAACCGGTTGCTTTGACCGACAATTGTGGCGGCACCCCCGGCCTTTCGTACACCCAATCTGGCGCAACCACGAATAGCGGTACAGGCAATGCCGACGGAAACTACAATGCAGGAACTACGACAGTAGTGTACACGGCTACCGATGCAAATGGCAACACAGCCACCTGTTCTTTCCAGGTAGTGGTAAATGCTGACACGCCAGTTGTATTGCAATTGGATACCGTAGACCTGGGTTGTTCAGGTCTGCCGACACAAATTACGGTAAACCTTACGGTGGAAAATTTCAATGATATTATCGGGCTGCAGTTTGGCTTAAACTGGGACCCATTGGTGTTGAATCTCCTGTTACCTGTTTCCTTGCAATACTTAACAGCCGGGCCTTCGCCGCTCTTTATCAATGTGCCCAATGGGACATTGACGTTTTTTGGCGGACACCCTGCCTGGCCTGACGTCCCGAATGATTCGGCCATATTGACCCTCACCTTCGACGTATTGAATGCGAATGCACTGGCGACTACAAATATTTTCTTTGTCGGGCCTTTTGATGCGCTGAGCGGTAGTCTTCAACCAGTTCCTGTACAGACTATTAATGGTGCTTTCGTTTTCACATTGGACATGGAACCGCCTGTTGTGACCTGTCCAGTAGATACTGTTTTGACCGCCCCGGCATTAGCCTGTGTTGCAAGTTATATTCCAGTTGCACCAACGGCCATGGACGCATGCGGTGCCATAGCCAACACCACGATCTTTCCGGATACTACGATTTTCTCCTCAGGGCCACCAACTATCCTTACATACACCGTTGCGGACGATGCGGGTAACACGGCAACATGTGCCTTTACGGTTACGGTGGTGCATACCAACCCGCCTCTGGTTTCTGGATGTCCAACCTTTCCAATCTTTGGAGCTGCCGTTGCCCTTTGCCAGGCGAGTGTTTGTTGGACACCACCTGTTTTTCAGGATGCATGCGGGTTAGCTGGTTTAGTGGTAGTAAATGACTATGATCCTTGTGTGCTTTTTGTCCCTGGTACCACATTGGTCAATTACACAGCGACAGACATTTATGGAAATTCAGCCACCTGTTCCTTTGAAGTAATTGTGTTCGACCTCACTACGCCAACCCTCACTTGCCCAACGGATACGGTGATAACGCCCCTTAACGGCTGCTCGGAAATTGTGAATTTTGTAATGCCCGTGGCAACGGACCATTGCGATACGGATGTTGAAATTGTTTGCAGTGATACTTCCGGGACCTTGTTTTCAGGAATTACCACGATTACATGTGCAGCAACAGATAATTACAACAATACCGCGTTCTGTTCCTGGACAATAACTGTGTTAGACACTCAGGGCCCAATATTCTCCAATGGATGTCCTCCGAATGTTAATGTGGTTTCAGCCTCAGGCAACTGTGGTGCGAACCCTGTTTGGCAGGCACCGATGGTGATAGACAGTTGCGACCAAAATGTGAGCCTCGTCCCCTCTCAAATGTCCGGCTCTTTTTTCCCTGTGCTGGGTTCACCCCACACGGTAACTTATACAGCCACCGATGACTTGGGGAATGCAACTACTTGCACCTTCACGGTCACAGTGGCAGATAGCACCAAACCCACCATTCTGATGCCCTGTCCACCTCCAATCGTGAGAGTGCTGCCTGTGGACTCATGTACTGTGACTTTGGGCTGGACGCCTCCAACGATGACAGACAATTGTGGGCCAGTGACTTTGACTTCAAACCTTAGCCCAGGAATCTTTCCTACTGGCGATACGACGGTAGTGTACACCGCCACCGATGCTTCCGGTAATTCAGTTAGCTGTTCCTTCAATGTATCGGTAAAAGACGTGGTGCCGCCTTTCTTTATTGACTGCCCCACTATGCCCATTTTGGTGCCCAATGGCAATCCTTGTGGAAATCTGGTAGATTTCGATCTGCCTATTGGCAAAGACATCTGCACACCAGATGATGAACTGCGGTATAGCGGATCCTATGATACTACCACCTTTTTCCCAGTTGGAACTACCACATTCCCGTATCGGGTTACGGATAAGAGTGGGAATTTTGTCGAATGCTTCATTACGATAACGATTATGGGAGTAGTGCCGCACATTGAGAATGTGCCGGATACAATTTTTGTGGGGGTGTGCGGTTCGCTGGTAAGCTGGCCTCCACTGACTCCTGTAGGCTTCTGTCCGCCTATAACCATTGATTCAACGCATACACATGGTGTATTTCCATTCGGTACAACGACGGTAACGTACATGGCTTCAGACTCACTTAACTCAGCGACCGCAACATTTTTGGTGATTGTCTCCGAAGATGTGGAACCTGTGTTTGATTGCCCCGTCAGCCCAATTGTGGTGAACATAGGTGGGGGCATTGTTTCAGACCCAAGCGATTTCCTATTGAGCGCAGACACAACGGCTGGCTGCGATGCAGTGGAACTTACGTTTGATCTTCCCAACGCTACCGACAATTGCGTAACCCCAACTGTAACACAATTGCAGGGTTTCCCCTCCGGATCCTTATTCCCGCTTGGTTTCAACAACCTGGTTTTCAGGGCAGTAGACTCCTCAGGCAACCTATCTCAATGTGCTGTCAATATAGAAGTGACAGGGCTGCCTGCCCTTGATCTTACGGCGAACCCGAACCCTGCTTGTACGGGCGATAGTGTGGTCATCACTGCATCGAATATTCCAGGTGCAATATACACCTGGGTTGGGCCAGTTACTTCGATGACCAATATTGTGACGATCAATAATTTGAGCGTACAAAACGACGGGCAGTACATCCTAACAGCCAACGTAAATGGTTGCAATACTGCGCCTGATACGACTGAGGTGTTTTTGACCCTTCCTCCCGAAGCGGAAAATGATTTAAACTATTACATTAATCCCGGGGAGACGATAATATTCACAAGTGTTTTGACAAATGATAACCTTTCCCCGGCATTTGATTTTGAGGTCTGTGAAAACAGTCAATTGGAAGGCCTTATAATGAATAGTGATGGAACATTCTCCTATACAGCGGGCGATGAACCTGGCATGGTTTCATTCTTTTATGTAGTTTGTACAAGAACTTGTGAACTGGAGGATCAAGCAGTGGTAACGATCACGATAAACGATACCAAATGTGTCTTTATCCCAAACATCATCACACCCAATGGCGACGATATCAATGATTGGTTCACGATTCAATGTATTGATACCGGACTTTTCAGAGAGAACTCGCTGGTGGTGTACAGTCAATGGGGCGACAAAGTGTACGAAGCATCCCCTTACAGCAACGATCCTGACGAAGCCTGGCGTGGAACCCTGGATGGAGAAGATGGTAAAGACCTTCCTGATGGAGTGTACTATTATATCTTCAAACCAGGGCCAAACGTTGCGCCTATGAAGGGTTTTGTGCAAATTTTCAGATAGTTAACAAGAGTCGGAGCGTTTTTTGATTTAATAAGTTATTGGGAGATTAATCTTAACACTCAATTGGGCTTAGTATCCCAATAACTTATTGAGTCAACCACCCTCTTTACCTCCAAACCATACATTATTATGAAAAAACTAATATTCTCAATCGCCGTGTTGGTAGCAGCTTGTGTGTCGCTCAATGCGCAACAAGAAGCTCATTTCACGCAATTCATGTACAACAAGTTGTACGTAAACCCTGCTTATGCGGGTGCAAGGGGTGTGCCAAGCATCCAGGCTATGTACCGCAGCCAATGGGTCGGTTTTGATGGCGCGCCGCAGTCCATGCAAGCGAGTTTCAACGGGCCATTCCTTTCAAAGCGTGTAGGGGTAGGTGCAACCATCAACCATTTGAAAATCGGTTTGCAACGCGATTTTCGCGCCACACTTGCCTATTCTTACGACATGGTAGCCCAGGATGAAGTATCCCTGCGCATTGGTCTGTCAGGCTCGTTGCGCTCCTTGGGGATTGCTTTCAATGAAGCCAACCCTGCTGAATTTGGCGATCCCTCTATAGAAAATCAGCGCACCAACGACTTTTACGGAAACGTAGGCGCAGGCGTTTATGGCACCATTATGGAACGGTACTATTTTGGCGTATCTGTGCCGCACTTGTATTCCAATACCATCGGTTATGGTGATGCAACTACACCGACAGGGGATCCATTGACTTTGGCAAAAGAATCACAGCACTTTTATGGTATGGCTGGCGCAGTTTTGCCACTAAGTGAGGACATCAATCTTATGCCAGCCATATTGTTGAAATACGTGAAAAACGCGCCCTTCAACGCAGACCTCAATTTGAACCTGGAGCTCCGCCGGAAATTTACGGCAGGGATTTCATACCGTTTGGGCGGAGACGGTTCAGGCGATTCAGTGGACTTATTGGCGTTTTGGCAAGCAGCTCCACAGTTTGGTATCGGCGCCGCCTACGATTTTACGCTCAGCAATCTGAAGGATTATAACGCAGGATCCTTCGAAGTGCTTTTGCAATACGATTTGAAGCAATTAAAAAACGGCAAGCGAAAATTGTCGAACCCACGCTTCTTTATGTAATAATCACATAATCAATTCAGTATTATGAAATCCTATAAGCATATTTCACTGGCTATTTTTTGCACGTGTCTGGCAATTGCGCTCTCCGCGCAAACTATGCCAGGGGCGAATACCCCCGTGACCGTACAAGTAAAAAACGAAGCAGCCGTAAATACAACTGGACTGGAATTCAGCCCCACTTTTTATGAAGACGGTATCGTGTTCATTTCCACCAATACTGTTGGCTTAAAAAAGTTGACCGACGAAAGTTTGAAACTGCCCGCCATGTCCATCCTAAGGTCGCGGCGGGATGCAGAAGGAGCTTTGGGAGCACCAGAGCCTTTTGCCGTCGAACTTTCTTCGCTTTACCATGAAGGGCCGGTTTGTTTTGACCGTACAGCGGAAACAGTATATTTTTCCCGCAACTCAATCATAGATGGCAAGGAAAAAATTGCAAAAGACAAAGCGCAGAAAATGCGACTTTATGTCTCGAGAAAATCCGGCGGCACCTGGAGTGAGCCGGAGCCATTGCCGTTTAATGCCAACGAGTTCGACGACTGTCACCCAGCCATAAGTATTGATGGTGACAAGTTGTTCTTCGCCTCCAATCGTCCTGGCAGCTTGGGTGGGATGGATATTTATGTTTCATACAAAGTCGGCGAATCCTGGAGCGAACCAGTGAACCTCGGCCCAGGGGTCAATACCATTGGCAACGATGCTTTCCCATTTATTCACGCAGACAACACCCTTTATTTTGCGTCTGATGGTCAACCAGATCGCAAGGGCGGTTTTGACCTTTACTATGTCATACCCGAAGGAACAGAATGGACTAAGCCTATTAACATGGGAGACCCGTTCAATTCAGAGAACGACGACATCGGCCTGATAGTTGACTTAAACAAAATCAACGGGTATTACTCCACCAACGGTGCAGGTGGACAAGGCGGAGACGAGATTTTCAGCTTGCACACAGAAAATGGAAACCTGGACGATTACCTTCTTCAGAATAAGCGCGTGCCTGATCGTGACCTTGATCTAAAAGTTGTGGTGACAGACAAGTCCACCGGAGCACCGATCAAGGATGCAGAAATACAAATGCTGAATTACGACGGTAACAACGTCATCGGGCGCGACGAACAGGGCAACCTGATCACCGTGCAAACGATAGATGGGAAAGAGGTCATTGGCTCGGTGCCTCCAGACAAAGGAATCACTGGCGAAACAGATAGCAGAGGTCGCTTTGGAACTGACGTAAAGCCTGGAAATTACGTTATTATCATTACAAAAAAAGGTTACCAGACCAAACAGTTCCGCCTGCCTATCTCCAAACCTGGCAATGAACTGGCAGCTCAACTCGAAAAATCGAGCATGGCAGGCCCTGGTAAAATCCAGTGGATTCCGTCGGTATTTAACTACCATACGAATGCGCCGTTACCGGGCGCAACGCTTGTTTTGACCGATCCGAAAACAGGCAAATCAGATACGCTTGTCACGGATGTCAACGGCACCTTGGAGCACTATATTAATACGAAATCAAAATACAAAGTGGATATTTTGCTAGGGGGGCGCGTGATAGGTAGCACGGAAGTGAATACCCATGGTTGGCCAGACACCAACAAGCCTATGTATCAGAACATCTCGGTAGCGCCACTTATGCCGGGTTCCGTCATTGAGCTTCCCAATATCTATTATAACTTCAATGATGCAACGCTTCGTCCGGACGCCCGCAAAGACCTCGACCTTGTAATTGCACTTATGAAACAACAACCGACCATAAAGGTCGAACTTCGCAGCCATACTGATTGCCGGGGCGGCGACGAGTACAACCAATCACTTAGTCAACGCCGCGCAGATGGTGTAGTGGAATACCTGGTGATGGAAGGGATTTCACGAAACAGGTTAGTTCCAGTAGGTTTCGGTGAAAGCGAACCACGCAATATTTGCAAGGATGGTGTGGATTGCACCGAGCAAGAACACGCCCGCAACCGTCGAACTGAAGTCCGTATGCTCGCAGGCCTCTCAGGCTCCAGCATGGTGTATGTGGATGGGGAAATAAGCAACCCGGTTACTGACGACCCCAAGCCAGCCAATGTGAATGTGAAACCTCAGGCAACTACCAGTGGATCGGCGGGTAAGGTGAAAATTACAAATGCAAGCAGCGATTCCTTCTATGTGGTGGCAGGATCATTTCTGGCCGAGGCGCGAGCCAGCAACCAGATGGCTCATTTGCAACAACTTGGTCACAAGGACGCTGAAATAGTGCGCTTTCCAAACTCAAATTTCTTTTCAGTTTGTGTAGGCAAATTTGGTACCCGTGACGAAGCTTCCACGCTAAAACGACAATTAGACCAAAACAAAATTGATGCCTTCGTAAGGGCGGTACAGTAAAATTGGTCAATAGGTCATTGTGTAATTAGTTCAATGACCTAATGACGCAATGACTTTTTACCTTTGCGCCAACTTTCGGGAAACGATGTTGTTTCTCTGAAAAACAGCAAAAAAGGAAAAATTTGAAATGGCAATACTGATAACTGATGAATGCATCAACTGTGGTGCTTGTGAGCCGGAATGCCCCAACAACGCTATTTATGAAGGCGGTGTGGAATGGGCTATTTCAGACGGAAATTCTGTGATTGGAGAATACGAGCTGGAGGATGGAATGAAAGTAGATGCGGCAAAAAAACTCAAACCCGTCTCGAACGACTATTATTACATCGTGCCGGATAAATGTACTGAATGTACTGGGTTTCACGAGGAGCCGCAATGCGCCGCCGTTTGCCCCGTGGATTGTTGTGTACCAGATCCTGATCGAGTAGAGTCAAAGGAGGTGCTTCTAGCGCGTAAAGAACGCCTTCACCTCTGATAAAGAATTTTCATGGTTCTATGGTTGCCTGTTGTCCTTTTGGGCAGTGGGCAATTTTTTTTGAGCTTACTGTGCCATCCTCTGCTGGATCTCGCGCAGTTTACCTTGATTGCCTGTGGAAGTATAAATCTGCACCAAATCCTGCATGGCGTTTTTGTCCGGAGGATAATTGGCGAGAGCGAGATTGAGGAATGTAATAGCTCCTTCCGGGTCGTGCCTTTTCACAAAATAGAAATTGTACCCTACCCGGTGACAGAAGAAATTGTAGATATTGGGATCAGCGCCTTTGAGCGATTTTAGAACCTCAAGCACCAAAGTCAACATCTGCCCATTGGCTGGCTGGTCTTGAATCAGGCCTTCCAAATCTTTCAGAAATTTATCCAAATCCTTGTCTTGATTGAATCGTCCAACTGCCAATTGCACCTTTAAAGGAGCAGCCAAACGGTAGCCGGGGTTGATTTCTAAGGAGCGGCTGAGATAATGACCAATCGTATCCAGCAGGGTATTTCGCTCCGCAACCGAGGCTGCATCAGTAGCTTTTTCTATTTTTAAATAGCGTTCCTGATACAGGTAGTTTGCATAGTAATAATTGGCGCGATAGCTTCCGCTAGAAACCCGTATCGCCGATTCCACCAAACCACGGCCGTCGCCACCCCAGTCTGGCACGCGGGTCCATGTTCGCAGACCAAACAAAATGACAATGGCACCAATAAATACTACGCTCCACAAATTTGGATTGTTGGATGATTTTCGAAGTATTTCAGGAAGTTTTCGAGATGCAAACCAGCCAATCAACAGGCAAAAACCTACCGAGGGCATAAAGAGATACCGCTCGTTGAGGAAGGTGCTGGTGCGTACAAAAATGTTCGATACTACACTGATTGTCAAAAGGAAGTACAATATGCAAAAGGCTGGAACCAATAAACCAGTTGTCTCTTTATTCCGTGATTTTTTCAATTGTTGCAAAGCCCAAATGCCCATTGCCAAATAGCCTGCAACGGAGAGTAGTACACGCCAATCTGTCCAACTCACTTTCGGGACGTGATAGGGATAATAGTCAATTGTGAGCGGATGCGGTACAAATAAAAGTTTCAGAGACCATCCTAATGAAAGGAAAATACTGGCAAATTTCTCCGAGGCTGCCATGTCAAAAAACGGATTGAGTACCAATTCATCCGGGTGTTTGATCGGGGTTTCCAAGGCTAAGGCGCGGAGTAAGAGAAACAGCAGTACAGCCAGCAACAAGGGAAAACAGGCTGATATTATGCGACCGAGCGGAAGTTTGGAGAATACCCACAAACTGAGTGGTATTACAGCCAAAAAAGTGGCTGTATTTTCTTTTGAAAGAAGGCCGGCCAGAAAACTACCTGCTGCAATCCATCGCCAACGGTTTTCTAGGGTGTCAAAATATTTTAGAATGGCAAACAATGCACCAAGGCTACCCAGCAGGGCGAGAATTTCGTCACGGCTTTTGATGTTTGCCACCACTTCCGAATGCAACGGGTGGAGCATAAAAATAGCCGCAGCTAAAAACGGCACACTGAAAAACAGGCTGAATTTGCCCTCAGCTTCCTTATTCGAAAAAAATCCAAGTAAAACACGATAGAGCAAAATACCTGTCAGGCCGTACAATAGTATGTTGAAAAAGTGCGCTACACCTGGATTGTCCTTGCCGAACAAACCAATCTCTATAGCAAAAGTGGCGAGTGGCAGGGGACGATATCGCCCACCTTCGAGCATGAGTTTGGGGTCTTTGTAATAACCCAAAAGGCTGTCGTGCCCAAAAATGTCAGCCAGGCTGGCAAAGCCTTTTTGCACAAAGGAATTGTCCCAGATAAACAACTGGTCATCTTGCAAATAGCCATAACTGACCGTTATTCCATAAAATATGAAAGAAATCGCCATCAGCACAAGCGCTGGCAACAGGTGTTGATTCCAAAAACCGGGCTGAATAAAATCAGTCGGAAACAGCTGCATTGCCTGCTTTGCAGTTCGCTGTGATGCAGGTGCTTTTGAAGTTGTTTTTTTTGTTGACATGCCTTTTATGCTTCAACGTGTTATTTGAGTGGGCAAAAGTATTTTTTTCAACGCTGAAAAAACATCAGAGTAATCAAATGTCTCCAGATTCCGCCAAAAATCCAGCGTCTCTCGCAATTGTACCTCTGATGAAACCCCGAGTAAAATTCCGTTCATTTGAGGATGCAGTCCGGCAAAAATCAACCCAAGATGATTCATCGTCTTTACGGGTGGTCGCACAAATGCCGTATTCCACTGAGGGAGCAAAGTCCTGATTTTTTCGAGTAAGGGTGCAACTTTTTCCGGTTGGCCGCCTCTCGCTAAAAAAGTGCTGTCGGCAGGGTAGGGAGCATCTAATTTCACGCCGCCAGCGTTGATGCCGTAGGCAAATATGGAGTGATGCCCGCCATCGCCTGCGGCTAATGCGGGTAAAGGTGATGGAGTGATGGAGTGATGTCCGCCTTCGCCTGCGGCTACGACGGTTAAAGATGCGTAACGTTCAATATCTGAATGGAGAACGTTGTGTTTCAATTGAATTTCAAACGAAAGGCCTAAGTCGGCATTCGCCGTAGCGTATGCTTCGGGGTGGGCAATACCGGAAAGCCCGGGCCGAATGCCGTGTTCTTTTTGCAAACTGCTCAAGGATTCCAGAGAACTGCGAATCTCTTCAACCTGGTCTCGATTGTCCCAATGGAACATAACACAAGCGAGGCTAGCGTCGAAAATCCGAAGATATTCCTCAGAGATCATTTGGATGAATGAGGGGGCAAGGTTTATTTCTGGCGAACGCAAATTGTCGAGGCTGCCGATTTTTATGGTCAGGCAGAGATCGTGCAAGCCGTGCGCAAGAATATATTCCTGCAATATTTTTTCGGCTGCGCGAAAGTCGGCAGGGTTGCGGTTGATGGGATAATTGGTGGCGCAATCAATATGCCGGAAACCTGCGTTTAGCCAGGTGTCAAGCAGCTGGAAAGCCTCGGTTTTGGAAACAGTCCATCCCCATTGGGCGGTACCAAGCATTAGGGTTTTTGTCATGGCTTTCGTGTTTTCAAGACGCGCATGGCAGCGAGGTATTGACGCGCCAAACGGGAAATGTTAACCCTGCTGCTTGTGGTATCGTCCGTCCAAATGACGGGCAACTCACACATTTTCAAGCCCTTCCATTCGGCAAAAGCCAGGAGTTCGGTGCTAAAAAACCAACCGTTGGAATTTGCCCCGGCATCTATCAGTGAGGCAACGTGTTCTCGCCGCAGCCATTTGAATCCGCACATCCCGTCAGAAAAATGGGTGCCCAGATAGATTTTCAACGCAAAATTGAAAACGCGCGAGGTGATTTCGCGCTTCAGGGTGCGGCCAATTACACTCGATTTTTTGTGCAAACGAGTGCCATAAACAAGATCAAAACCTTCTGTAGCGAGGGCATTGTAAGCTTGTGGAAAATGCCTCAGATCAGTCGCCAAATCCAGGTCCATGTAGCCTACTATGTCGGCCTTGCTTTGGCTCCACGAAGTTTTGAGTGCGAGGCCCACGCCCTTTTCGGGTACTCTAAGCAACTGAATTTCAGCAAATTCGTCGCATAAGGCAGCAGCAAGATGGTGTGTATTGTCGTTACTGCCGTTGTCGGCGATGACAATGCGCCATTGGTTGGGTTCAGGGAAGTTTTTACAAAGGAAACTGTGCAGTATGCGCACTTGCCGGTCGAGCGTGGCTTCTTCGTTGAGGACAGGAATGGTTACATCAAAAGTCATTTTGGAAATTTTTCCAGCACTGTACGTTATTTTGGCGCAAGGTACGGCATTCAAGTTTGGCTATTTTCAAGTTGCATTGGGCGCATCAAATTCACCAAAAAAAACAAGTAATATGCTTGAAAACGAATCCTTCTGTACCTTGCCCCATCTATTCACCTAACATTTACTTTCAAACTAATTTAAATCATGAAAAATCAAACCTTTTTTCAACTTTTTTTCACACTCCTGGTACTTGGGTTTTACCAAACCACAAATGCGCAGATCAGTATCGGTGTAAGAGGCGGCATGTTGATCAACAACATGGATCTGGACATTTCTGACTTGGATGAAGATTATGATGATGAAAACGTCCTTGGTACTCAATTTGCTGTGCCCATCGAAATCGCAATCAGCGATATGTTCGCTATTCAGCCTTAAATAATGTACGGATCACACGGCCACAGGCTGACAGATAGCGGCTCCGAAACATTTATGGGTATTACTGAAACCTACGACGAAAAGATCACTTTTAAAATCAACACCTTGGAAATCCCTGTGCTTGGGAAGGTCAAATTTGGATCAAACAAACTCAAATTTAATATATTGGCAGGACCTTCTTTTGGATTTGGTATGAATGGGGAAGTTAAATTGAAGTACTCCTATAGTGTAGAGGATGCGAACGGTAACGTGATTGATGAGGACAGCGACAGCGAAACCATTAAGGGCAAATTTCTGAAGGATGGTTATAACGAAGATGATCTTGACGATGATGAGTTCCCGGTGAGCAGAACAAACCTGAACCTGCATTTTGGTGGAGGGGTTGCTTATGATCTTGGGAAAGCATCTATATTCCTGGATGCCCGTTATATTTTAGGGTTAAACGACAACATTCCTGATTACGAGGATGCAGACTCCGATGAAAAAATTTCGGGCAAAAGTCGCCGAATTGGCCTGAGCCTTGGCGTGATGTTCCCGTTAAACTAAGGTAAATTTAAAATTAACGGCGGCGAACTTGGGCTGATTTTGCCCAGGTTCGCCGTTTTATTAATGCTGGAGGCAAAAATCCACTGCGCTGATTTTCGGAATCTGTGTATTTTTGTCCAGGCAATTGCGGAAATAGCTCAGTTGGTAGAGCACTAGCTTCCCAAGCTGGGGGTCGCGAGTTCGAGTCTCGTTTTCCGCTCTCTGTAAATCAAGCACTTACGCGAAAAAATGCGTAGGTGCTATTTTTTTGTCAAAACGAAATCAAGGCATCTCGAAAAAGCGATTTGTCAGTTTCGGCCCAAGAAAAGGATTGATCTACAAGGGCTTCAAAGCCTGGTGGATGGAAGAAAATACCCCAAACCCATTGACATTCAACAATCTTGCGTAACTTTGTGCCGTCCTTTTGGGCAATTACTTTTCATTTTTTCAATTTTTTTAGTATGCAAACAGGAACTGTCAAGTTCTTCAACGAGACCAAAGGCTTTGGTTTCGTTGTCAATACAGCCACAGGCGAGGAAGTTTTCGTTCACGTCAGCGGATTGGTTGACAAAATCCGCGAGGGCGACACGGTCACTTTCGAGACAAAAGAAGGCAAAAAAGGCTTGAACGCAGTCAATGTCCAACTCGCATAAGCGATTTAGGCATCTTGACAATACGATTCAGAAACTCCGGCGGACAACCGTTCGGAGTTTTTTATTTGGTTTGGAAAAGAAAAACCTTTTGTTTTCAATAATTTATTTTACCTTTGCCCCGTTCTTCGGAACAATTACTTTTCATTTTTTCAATTTTTTTAGTATGCAATCAGGAACTATCAAGTTCTTCAACGAAACCAAAGGTTTCGGTTTCGTAGTCGATTCAAATTCGGGCGAAGAAATTTTTGTTCACGTCAGCGGATTGGTTGACAAAGTACGCGAAGGTGACACAGTCTCTTTCGACACTCAACAAGGCAAAAAAGGCTTGAACGCTGTCAATGTACAACTCGCATAAGCGATTAAGCATTTTGACGATACGATTCAAAGACTCCGGCGGGAAACTGCCGGAGTTTTTTTTATGTTTGAGCCAAAGAAATACCGCTATGCAACAACCGTTTTTGACCATACTCTTTTTGGCTTTTGCCCATGCCATCTCCGCCCAGCCAGAAATCGAAAAACACTTGCAAACCTTGCTCATAATGGCCGAAGATGGCTCCACGGTCGAATTCCCGGACGGGACATTTACGCTTTCCAATACGCTTTCGCTCGACGCGAAAAAGAACGTCACGATACGCGGGGCCGGACAAGGCAAAACTGTGCTCTCCTTCAAAAACCAAAAACAGGGCGCAGAAGGTATCAAAATCACCAACGCTGAAAACATTGTGTTGGAGCATTTTACTATTGAGAATTCCAAGGGCGATCTTATCAAAACCCAGCAGGTGCGCGGGCTGACTTTCCGAGACATCACCGCCCAATGGACGGGCGAACCGAAGGCTACCAATGGCTCCTACGCCCTCTACCCGGTTCAGTGTCAGAATGTCCGCATCGAACGCTGCACGGCCATCGGGGCCTCCGACGCGGGCATCTACGTCGGCCAGTCGGATTCAGTTTGGGTTACAAATTGTGTGGCAAAATGGAACGTGGCAGGCATAGAAATCGAGAACACCACCAATGCATGGGTCTGGAAAAACAAGGCTTACGACAATACGGGCGGCATCCTTGTTTTCGATCTGCCCGATCTGCCCAAGAAACGCGGCGGCCATGTCAAAGTCCACGATAACCTGGTGACACGCAACAACTTCCGCAATTTCGCACCCAAGGGAAACATCGTGGCCAAGGTGCCGCCCGGCACCGGTGTGATGATCCTCGCCACCAACGACGTGGAGGTATTCAATAATAAAATTTGGGACAACAAAACGGCCTCTACAGCCATTGTGAGTTATTTTATTGCCGAAACGCCCATTAAAGACAAGGATTATAACCCATATCCATCCCGCATTTTCATACATGACAATATTTATTCTATGGGCAAGCGAATGCCGACCTGGGAAAGTAAACTCGGGTTTATTTTTTGGTGGAAATTTGGCAAAAAAGTGCCACACATCCTCTACGACGGTATTCAAAATCCCAACTGGCTCGATGCGAATCGCAAACTAAAGCCTGGCTATGAAATCTGTATTCGCAACAACGAAAACGGGACTTTCGCCAACATTCGCGCCGATAAACTCGGTCTATTTAAAGGGAAAATCAGTAAAAACGCCAAGCCATATGACTGCGAATTTTAAAATCAGCGCATTGATAGCCATTTCGGTGGCTATGTTGGGAGCGGGAGAAAACTGGATGTTGCACAAGTATATTTTTAGACAGGATTTACAGGATCAACAGGATTTTTTCGAAGGAAAAAACCTGAATCCTGTCCATCCTGTAAATCCTGTCCAAAAATATACTTGTGCAACATCCTATCTGGTAGCAAAACCCAAACTCTCTGAGTACGCCTTTTTTCTCGGCAAAATATCCGAGCTCGCACCCGCAGCCAATGTGTTCCCATATGAAGTAAACGCTCCGCTTTTTAGCGACTACGCAGAGAAAGCGAGGTTTATCTTTTTGCCCGAAGGCCAAACAATGGTTTACAATGCCGAACATGCGTTTGAGTTCCCTAATGGCGCAGTTATCATCAAAAACTTCTTTTACTGGAATGATGCAAGGGCACCCGAAAAAGGCCGCCGCATTCTGGAGACCAGGCTTTTGGTAAAGGAAGTAAAAGGCTGGAAAGCCCTGGAATACCTCTGGAATGCCGAACAAACCGACGCATTTTTAGAAGTTGCAGGGGCTGCTTTCCCCGTCTCATGGATAGATGAAAAAGGCAAAAAACAGAGTATAGAATATATCGCACCAAACCTCAACCAATGCAAGGGCTGCCATTCCTATGATGGACAATTTGTCCCGATAGGGATAACTGCCAGACAACTTAACCGGGAGGAAAACACCGAAAATCAACTCCTTTTATGGCAGAAATCGGGGAAGATGTCGCTTCCAGAAGAGTTCAATGCTGCTACTGCTCCACGCCTCACGGACTACCGATTAACCAATCACCCCTCCTACGTTAAAACTTCCCTGCCCGCCAAGGCTTGGCAGGCGGGGGCGGGTAAACAATCAACCAATCACCAGTTGACCAATCACTTATCTGCAGCTGCGCGGAGTTATCTTGATGCCAATTGCGCCCATTGCCACAATCCTCATGGTCCGGCAAATACAAGTGGGATGTTTCTTGAAATTGGGCAAACCGACCTCGAACGACTAGGCGTCGGAAAGCCTCCGGTAGCCGCAGGCCGCGGCAGTGGCAACCGCCGTTTTGGTATTGTTCCGGGCAAACCGAATGAGAGCATCCTGGTTTTTCGCATGGAAAATGATGACCCCGGTATTCGGATGCCAGAGTTGGGGCGACAGATACTCCACCGTGAGGGTGTAGATTTGATCAAAGCGTGGATTCGGGAGATGTAACCCGGAACGCCGTTCTAGGGAAGTTCCCGATCATACCGGAACAGCGTTTCGGTGTACAATAAAACAGCCCGACGGAACTGCATCCGCCGGGCTTCATTATTACTGCTAAAATGTTGTCGTTCAATTGCCCTCGCCTTTCTTCTTCTCTGCTTCCGTGCTGTTTGGGGGCAGGGTTGTCTTGCTTCCTGGAAGTGGCTGGGCAGCGTTGTTACCTGATTTGACTTTGTTTTCCTCAGTGCTGTTGCGGGGAACCGGTTTGCTTTGAGTATCCTCCTTTGCTGTTCCATTGCCTTTGTATGGTTTCGGTGCTGTAACAGGTTGGTTCTCAACAGGCAAGCCCGAATTGGAAGGCGGCGACACCACGGGCTGCTCAACAGGAGCGATATCCGGCGAAGCGGCTGGTTTTTCTGTCGGTCCAGAAACCAGCCAATACAAACCGGCGGCCAGCATGAGGACAAATGCAGCAATCAAAACGAGTGATTGCGTTCCCCAGGTTTTGCCGGGCTTTGATATATTTGTCTGAACGTGTTGCCATACACGGTCGGAAGGAGTGTCCCAGCCCGATTCGGCTGGCGAGTCCGGCAGATTTTCAAAAGTCGTTCTAAAAAGATCGTCAATGGGACTTTGTGCTTGTTGCTCAGTCATGGGTTGGATGCTGGGTTGTTTTGGGGGGTATGGTCAAGAAATAAATGATTTGTTGAGTATTTTTTTCAGAAACTCTCTTGCTTTGAACAGTTGGCTTTTGCTGGTACCAATGCTGATTCCCAACTGTTCGGCTATTTCTTCGTGGCTGAACCCTTCTATGGCGTAGAAATTGAATACTGTGCGATAGCCGGGCGGTAGTTTTTGCAGGTATGATAGAAGTGTTTGGGCATCGAGGTTGGAAGCAAAGTCTTCTTCTGTGTGAAATTTGCTTTCAAAAATATTGAAATCCGGCACATCGCGTACAAAATCACGCTGTTTGCGCAAATGGCTAAGGGCAGTGTTTACCATGATCCGCCGTATCCAACCGCCCAGTGCCCCGTCTCCCCGAAACTGCCCCATGTCGCGATATACCCGAACAAAACCATCCTGCAGCATATCCTCCGCCTCGGATTTGTCTTTGGCGTAGCGCAACAAAACTCGAAACATTGGCACGCTGAATTGGCGGTAAAGTGCCGTTTGGTGCACAGAACTGCCTTGCAGTATGCCGCTTACAAGTTCCTGATCGCTGTATGATTGCATGTTGGTTTGTACAAAGTGTTAGATGGCAATTGGGAGAAATGGGTTGCCTGGAAACAAAAAATTTTACCAAATTTTCCAAAAACAGATTAGACAAAGGTAATGCAAGCTTTTAACGATGCCCTTATTCCCTCATCGCTCGCACAAACTCCCACACCACAATACCCGCCGCCACGGCTACATTCAGCGAATGCTTTGTGCCAAATTGCGGTATCTCCAATGCTCCGTCGCACAAGGCAAGCGTTTCATTATCAACACCTTCAACCTCGTTTCCCAATACGAAAGCATATTGTTTCCCTTTTTGAGGGGAGAAATCCTGCAACCATATTTTTTGACTCGTCTGTTCAATGGCGAAAACTTCGTAGCCCTCATTTTTCAAGGCTCGAACGGCATCGGTCGCATGAGGGAAATACTCCCAATTCACCGAATCTGTGCTGCCGAGGGCAGTCTTCAATATCTCACGATGGGGCGGTTGGGCGGTGATGCCACAGAGCAGCATCCGTTCTAAGGCAAAGGCATCGGCAGTTCGAAATATGGAGCCGACGTTGAGGCCGGAGCGCACGCTGTCGAGCACCAGCACGAGCGGGAGTTTTGCGCGGGTTTTAAAGTCAGTTACGGACATCCTGCCCAGGTTTTCCATGCTAATTTTTTCCATGGCGCAAAAATGAGGAACTTCGCCCTTGCATTTCACTCAGTGGTGAGAAATGATGGAAACCCCAACAGCCCGGCTCAATGCAAAAGCAATGATTTTCAACAGGCTATTCATTTTAATCCTACTACTTGCCTTTTTACAACATACGTTTTTCGCCCAAACCATAGCCGACGCACGCGCTCAACCTTTGGGCAACACAGTTACGGTGCGTGGCATCGTAACCAACGGTTCCGAATTGGGTAAAGTTCGCTATCTGCAAGATGGTACAGGCGGGATTGCAGCGTTTCCGGGAACAGGTTCTGTAGCAGGGTTTGACGGAACGGTGTTCCCGGGCGATAGCATTGAAGTAACAGGAACGATGGTATCTTATCATGGCTTGTTAGAAATCACCCCTATCACATCCTTCAATATTATTTCAACAGGCAACACTTTGCCAAGCCCAAAGTCTATTACGCTTTCGCAGATTTCTGACAATCTTGAGAGCCAACTCGTTGAATTTGAATGTATTTCATTTGGAAGCGCGGGTGGAACATTCAACAATGGCGGCTCTTTTGGCATTTCGGATTCCGAAGGGGCAACCGCTAAAATATACCTGAACAGCGCTCATCCGATCGTTGGAAATGGCATTCCATCTGGCCCCATAAGGCTCAGGGCTATCCTTTCCGAGTACGACGATTACCAGCTATTGCCTAGAAACGGAGACGATTTTGTGTCCGAAACATGCTTCTATTTTCCGCAAAAACTGGAACAATCCGACATCGGCACCACTGGCTTTCAACTCACTTGGGAAACCAGCTTGCCTTCCAATTGCACACTTCGAGTCGGTACCAACGCTACGCCCAACAATGATCTGCCAGTACCAGGCTACACCGCGGATCACAGTTACCTTATAACCAATCTCATACCCGGAACAATCTACTGGGTTCAAATTGAAGCCCGGCACAATGGCCAGACCATTCTTTCCGAACCAATACCTTTTGCTACTCAGTCGCTCTCCTCTGGAGAGATCAAAACCTACTTTAACCACAGCATTGACCTTGCTTTCGCCAACGGCTATATTCCAAACGGAACAAGCTATGGGGAAGTGCTGGAAGAGACCATTGCCCGAATTGACGGCGCCCAGCAAACGCTCGATTTGGCGATTTACAACAACAACCGAAGCGACATCACTAATGCTGTCAAAGCAGCACACGCCCGTGGAGTGCAGGTTCGTTACATTGCGGCTATCGCAGCCAGCAATCCCGCACTTGATCCCGCACCTCCTTTTCCGCTTCTTTATGGTAATGATCTTGCCATTATGCACAACAAGTTTATGGTGATTGACGCCGACATTCCAGATAAAGCATGGGTGATGAGTGGCTCATTGAATTGGACCAATCAGAATATTGTTACTGACTTCAACAACACCTTATTCATTCAGGATCAATCGCTTGCGCGGGCTTATGAAATTGAATTTGAAGAAATGTGGGGCAGCGACGGCCTCCAGCCAAATTTACTTGAAAGCCGTTTTGGACCAGTGAAACTCGACAACACGCCCCACCGATTTATCATCGGAGGATATCCGGTGGAATCTTATTTTTCTCCTTCCGACCAAACGACCAGCCGTATAGAAGCCGTGCTCCGAAGCGCCCAAAGTGAGGCACTCTTTGCCTTGTTTTCTTTTACCAAAAATGAATTAGGCAACGCGCTTGTAGACATCCACGACACAGGCGTCCCAGTCCGTGGTATCATGGAAAATATAAACGACAGTGGCGCAGAATATGCGCATCTGCTCAATAATGGCGTGAATGTTCGCCACCATAACCTGACGGGCGAATTCCACCATAAATACAGTGTAGTAGATGCAAACGAGTGGACTTCTGATCCCACGGTTGTTACAGGATCACACAATTGGTCTACAGCTGCAGAGACTACTAATGACGAGAATACGCTTGTTTTACACCATCCTGTGATTGCTACCTTGTTCAAGGCAGAGTTTGAAAAACGTTGGGGCGAATTCCCGTCCAGTGTTTTTAGCCATCATGGCAGCGGACTGTCGATCTTTCCAAACCCCGCTTCCGACTTTCTCGTATTGCGTGGATTGCCCGATGAGGAGGGTGTTTTTTGGATAAAAAACTCGCTTGGACAAGTCTTGCTTTCTGAAAATAGGGGCACTGAAACGCAGTCAAGCCTTAACATAGCAATAGCAGGCTTAAAACCTGGCCAATATTTTCTCACTTTCGTCAGTGATCATGCCATTGCCAGTATTCCGTTTCAAAAAATTTAGCGTAGCGCAAGATGGCGCCGCGCAACCCGTTGGCACCGATGCCGTGCTGCTGGGCGCCTGGGCTGATGTGCAGGGGTCAAGGCGTTTTTTAGATATTGGTACGGGCACAGGAGTGGTGGCTCTGATGATTGCGCAGCGACTTTCTGGCGCACATAATTGGGATGGTTTAGGGATCGAAATTCACCCGCCTTCTGCGGAGCTTGCACGCGATAATTTTGCCGCCAGCCCATGGGTGGAGCGTCTGGAAATTTGGGCTGGTTCTATTCAAGAATTTGCCCAAACCATTGCGGATCATTATGATTTGATCGTAAGCAATCCCCCTTTTTTTTCTGAGCGCACTACTTCGCCCGACCAAGCGCGGAGTCTCGGCAGACACACTGCTACACTTTCTCCGGGAGATTTGCTGGCCTGTGCTTCCCAATTGCTCACGGCCAAGGGTAAATTTTGTGTCATCCTGCCCGAACGAGAAGGCCGCCTTTTTTGTGAACTGGCTGTCCCACAAGGCCTTTACTGGACCCGGATAGCCGAAGTGCGCAGCCGACCTGGAAAACCCGTAGAGCGTTTGCTCTTGCAGTTTGAAAAAAGCCCCTACGACTTGCAGGGTTCGGAAATTTGTGTGTACGATGGAATATCAGTCAACAGTCATTCCTCTGAATTTCGGGATTTGACGAGGGATTTTTATCTGGCTGGCTGAGTGGGCCACAATTATCACAACTTGGAATAATGAAAATTTATCAAAAAGTGCTACAGGTTATTACGCTTCACAGTCTTTCCAAGGCGAATACCTGGGTAATTAGTTTATCGGTTATTATGTTATTTGCTGTTTCCTGTAGCCAAAATTATAATCCTGAAATGTTTTATGTCCCAGATGGATATGTGGGATGGGTTTTCGTAATCTATAATCAAAAACATGCCTCCAAAAAACAAAATAATGGATACCGAATATATGAAATCCCCAAAAATGGAATTCTATTCACCAAATTTGAGACAAATTGGGGAGTAATCCAATCCAATGAAAATGACATTCAGTTTTATTTTATTGATTCAACAAATCAAACTGTGAAGAAATTGCCAGTTTACATTCACCCGAATGAATATTTTTTGAATAGGTTTAAAGACTCACTGGTTGCATTTCCCATGTCGCCACATGGTACTGGGAAATACAGTATTTATCCGATTTATATTGATTCATTGAAAAATATAGATAAGTATGATCTTGGTTTTATTCCAATCGAAGAATATCAAATTGATTCAATCATTGAGGGCTTGGGCCCTGGGCATAGGCATGAATAATTAAAATTAAAAACTAGGAAAATCAAGCGGCTTTTTTGATTTATGAATGATGATTGTTGAAGTGATGGGCTATTGGTGAAATTATGATAGATGATTGTGCGGAACATCGGCAATCGAAAATCAAACCTCTACTTCAACAATCTTAAATCATGTATTCGTCAATCTTCAATCAAGAAAATTCTGCAACTCTTACACTCAAAGTCGTATTAAATCCCCCACCCGAACCAGAGATTCGTCCTTTCCCAACCACACCACATTTTGCCCAAAAAGGATTCTGTTGTCAAATTTCCGAAATGTTGCCAGGGTTTTTAATGGCTCAGCGGCTCGGGTGGCGGTATCTTGGTTGGTGGTGGGGATTATACATCGAGCGCAGGGTTTCACACCCTGGAACGGCTGAAGATCGATGGAAAATTGTTCCCAAGTATCTTCCTCGAAAGGTTGTCCACCAGTAAATACGAAGTTGGGCCGGAAGCGGTTCATTGGCAGGGGTTGGGCAAGGCGGGTATTAAGATCGTCGAGCGAGGATTGTCCGATAATCAGGTAGGGGAAGCCATCGGCGAAACTGACATGTTGTCCTGCAGGCGCGTATCGGCCATCGGCACGTCGACGCGTGGTATCAGGCATATATACAAGGCGCAAGTTTTGTCCTAAATGTTCTGAGAACCATTGGTTTATCTCATTGGATAAAACCCGGGCGTGGCAATGGTCGCCCCATATTTGTACCCGAAGTTTGGGGAATTCGGACGCTTCGATTTCTAGGGGGATGTGTACGTATTCAGAAGGCTTTTTTTTCCAAAATACGTTCAGATATGGCGACTCAATGGCTGTTCCAAGCAACGCCATACTTGGGATTTCTCTTTGTGTGACAAAACGCCCCGTGTCGTCTACCAGCATCCAACGTCGGTCATAGCGTAGCCCGCGCACTTCTGCCACGGCTTCCTCTAACGCGATGCCGCCCAGTGATTTGATGGGGTAAATCCAGATTTCGGAAAGGATTGGAGCGGATGTCATTAGATCATTTCGTCATTTTTCTCGACCAGCGTAAGGATGAAAATATCCCTTTGGTTGAATTAATCGTGTAGGCCACGGATGGCACGGATAAGACACGGATTGCACGGATTTTCCCTCTATGAACAAAAATCCGTGCAATCCGTGTCTTATCCGTGCCATCCGTGGCCCACATGATTATGTCAACGACACAAATTCACCAATCACCCAACTACAGCACCTTAAGCAGCTCCGCTTCTAGATTATCGCGCGGATTGACGGCCACAATTTTGCCGTCTTTTCCAATGAGGAAAGTTTTAGGAATAGAACGCACACCGTAAACACCCGCAGGTGCGCAATCCCAAAACTTGAGATCGCTGACATGGTTGCCCCAAACAAGACCGTCCTGTTTGATGGCGTCTTCCCATTTTTGTTTACCGTCCGGCCTATCGAGCGAGACGCTGAATACATCAAAACCTTTGTCTTTGTACTTGTTGTACACTTCCACCACATGAGGATTGGCTTTGCGGCAAGGGCCGCACCAGGAAGCCCAGAAATCGAGGAGCACCACTTTGCCTTTAAGAGAGGAAAGTGAGCGAACTTTTCCCGTAGGGTCAGGCAGACTGATATCGGGTGCTGGCATACCAACAGTGATGGTTTCGCCTGGTTGTTGCTGCGTTTGTTGAGACTCAAGCCCGACGGCAATATTGGCAAAATCCCTGGCATATTTCGAGCCTGGCATGGCATCATTTAGGCTTTGGCTTTTCGCTTTAAAGTCCTCAATAAACGGCGTGGGATTTTGACCAAACATTTGGGTTGTGAGGAATGCCTTCATCAGCGGAGTGCAGCCGCGCTCGATAAATGCTTTGGCCTCCTCAGGGGTTTTCAATTGGTTGGCAATCAATTCTTTTACAATGCCAACATAACAGGTCATCGTCTCGGAACCTTTAACCTGCATCTCCATTCGGTCAATGGTGGCAAGGTCGCCTTTGATTTCAACTACAGATTCTTTGCCGTCCAGGATAAAGTAAATCTGTTTCGCGCCTATTTTGAGGCGGTAAAGTCCCTCCTCCCAGGGTTTTTCAGATTTGATTTCAAATGCTCCGTTCGCATTGCAAGTAGCTTTACCAAGGCTCACATTGGAGCGGTCAAAGTGCATCAAATCAAGCGAAACCTGGAGATTGGAGGCACCGGAAATAGAGCCTTTAATAGAATGACTGTTTGCTTGGCTGTCGCAAGCCATCATTACTGCGAAAACCGGGAGCAAAAGAAGAAAAAGAGATTTTAACTTGTTCATGTTCAAAAATTTAAGAAAAGAAACCGAAGCTATTTTTACTAGCCACGAATTACACAAATTTGCACGAATGAGATTTCTTGTTCTATTAATTAGTGTAAATTGGTGAAATTAGTGGCTAAATACCTGAGTCTATTTAGTACAAGATCGCACTAATCGTTCATAATTTGCGAAAGACGCGTGTCATAAGTCCGTTTCCAATCCGTCACCGCGCCCCAATCCTCCCCATCCACCACAAAGGAATTGCCCTTCACTTCGCCCATCTTTTCAAATGCAGTTTGTTCAGACTGTAAAAAACGTTCAAACGCTGCAACTTGTTCAGTCGCGACGCTGACAACTACCCGACTTTGTGCCTCTCCAAAAAGCCAGGCATCTTTGCGAATTCCTGCTTTGGAAACCACCTCAAATCCCAGTCCGCGTGGCATTGCACTTTCCAGAAGATTGGCAAAAACGCCCCCATCGCTCACGTCGTGTGCAGATTCCACGAGTTTCCGACCAATGGCTTTTTTGACCACTTGTTGGATAGAAAACTCCTCTTCGAGATCGAAATACGGACAAGGACTGTACTCAACACCCAATACTCCGCGCAGGTATTCGCTGCTTCCAAGATCGTCGCGGCTCGTACCGATGAGGTAAATGACGTCGCCCTCCCGCTTGAAATCGAGCGTCATCATTTGTTTGTAATCGTCGAGCATTCCCAACATTCCGATGGTTGGGGTGGGGTAGACCGGTACGGTTTGGCCACCCTTGGTGTATTGGTTGTAAAAACTCACGTTACCACCCGTCACAGGGGTCTCGAACCTGCGGCAGGCATCGCCCATACCGCGAATGGCTTCTGCAAATTGATAATAAACCTCCGGGTTGTAAGGGTTGCCAAAGTTCAGGCAATTGGTAATCGCAACGGGCTCGCCGCCTGCGCACACAATGTTTCGCGCTGCTTCTGCAACCGCTATCATACCACCTTTGTGGGGATCGGCGTAGACGTATGCGGAGTTGCAATCGGTAGTGAGCACAAGGGCTTTTTTTGTTCCTTTCACATACACCACCGCTGCATCAGATACGCGATTGGTAGTCATGGTAGCGGTTTGCACCATGGAGTCGTATTGCTGGGTAATCCAGTTTTTAGAGGCTAGATTGGGTGAATTCCAAAGATTCCTCGCTGCATCTCTCAGGCTGGGGATTTGGGGATTTGGGGATTTTTTACCCGCCGAAGCCTCGGCGAAGGAGGGGGGGATTTTGATTTGTGAAAGATCGAATTTTTCAATTTCATCCAGATAATCCGGGCGTTTTTGCTCGCGGACATATACAGGTGCGCCACCGCCTAGTACGAGTGGGTCAGCAGGGACATTGGCCACGAGTTTCCCTTCGTAATGATATTCCAGGATATCGCCTTCGATGGTAACGCCGATTTGGGCACAGTCTAAATCCCATTTTTCAAAAACGGTCAAAATTTCAGATTCTCTGCCGGGTTTCACCACGATAAGCATCCGCTCCTGGCTTTCAGAAAGCAGGATTTCCCAATCTTTCATGTTGGCCTGGCGGGTTGGGACTTTGCTCAGGTCAATGCGCATCCCGCATCCGGCCTTGGCGCTCATTTCGGAGGTGGAACAGGTGATGCCCGCAGCGCCCATATCTTGCATCCCGACGATGGCCCCGGTTTTTATGGCTTCTAATGTAGCCTCCAACAACAATTTTTCCTGAAACGGGTCACCCACTTGTACTGCCGGCAAATCTTCGTGCGAGTCTTCGCCCAAATCGGCGGAAGCAAATGTGGCGCCGTGGATACCGTCTTTTCCAGTTGCCGAACCAACGATGAAAACCGGATTCCCGGGACCACCTGCTGTTGCGCTCACGGTTTCACCCGCTTTCACAATGCCCGCTGACATGGCGTTCACCAAAATATCGTGATTGTAGCAAGGCATGAAGTACACCTCACCACCAACTGTTGGCACTCCGAAACAGTTGCCATAATCCCCGATGCCCTTCACCACGCCCCGGATAAGGTTTTTCATACGTGGCGTGTCGGGTGTGCCGAATCGCAGCGAATTGAGCGCGGCAATAGGCCTCGCGCCCATCGTGAAAATGTCGCGGTGAATGCCACCCACGCCCGTTGCTGCACCTTGGTATGGCTCGATGGCAGAAGGGTGGTTGTGGCTTTCGATTTTGAACACGCAGCCTAGTCCGCCGCCGATGTCCACAAGGCCCGCGTTTTCCTCCCCTGCGGCCACGAGCAGGCGTTTCCCATCGCGCGGAAGGGTTTTGAGTTGGAGGATGGAATTCTTGTACGAGCAGTGCTCGCTCCACATCACGGAGAAAATACTGAGCTCAGTGAAGTTGGGTACGCGGCTCAGAAGTTGCTTGATCTTTTCAAATTCATCGGCAGTGAGGCCGAGGCTTTTTGCAGTTTCGACGGTTACGTCCATGAAGAGGGAGCGAGAGAGGTGAGAGGCCCGCCTTCGTTTAAACTTTGGCAGGGAAATGAGAGATTTTTGAAGGCGCAAAGTTACAGTGCCGAGTCGGTAACTGTCGCAGTTCGCCCAAAGGAAAAGTGGATGATATTGCACAAAAAAAGCCCCGTGCTAAGGGAAGCACGAGGCGGGAGAAAAAGCGTACAAGAATTAGTGCGTGTTCTTTGTTCTCAAAGGCAGCATTTTCGGGGTAGTGGTTGCATAAGGATGTCGAAAACTTTGAATGCGTGAACACCATTCCAACCAAATTCTAAAAAAACTCCAACCTTGCGATCAATAAGGTGTTGAGCTGTTCATACATCATACATCATACATCATACATCATACATCATACATCATACATGATTATTGTACAGGACAAATTGGTGAGTGACGATGTGGTGGAGCAACAGTTCATCTGCAATCTCTCCGCTTGCAAAGGCGCGTGCTGCTGGGAAGGTGACTATGGTGCACCTTTAGAAAGGGAAGAACTGGCTATTCTGGAGTCCATTCAAGAAAAAGTGCGGCCATTTCTAAGCCCTGCGGGTATAGCAGCCATCGAAGCACAAGGGCCACACACCTGGTACAAGGGCATGAGTGACCACGGCACTCCGTTGATTGATGGCGGCCCATGTGCATACATGACTTATGATGCGCTCGGCATTGCCCAGTGCGGCATCGAAATGGCATGGCGGGCAGGTGAAATTGACTTTCAAAAACCCATTTCCTGCCACCTTTACCCCATACGGGTATCGAAATACGAGCACTTTGATTCGGAAGGACTGAATTACGACCGTTGGAACATCTGCTCGGCAGCCTGCACCCTGGGGGAAAAAGAACAAGTGCCTGTTTATCAATTTGTAAAAGCGGCCATTATCCGAAAATACGGCCAGGATTTTTATGATGAGTTGGATGGGGCGGCGTTGTTTTTGAAGGAGAAGTCAAAATAGATTTTCACGCAACGAAGCGACGAGGGTTTCACGCAACGGCGCAACGGCGCAACGTTTCTCATCCTCACGTTGCGCCGTTGCGTCGTTGCGTGAAAATTTCGTTGCTTGAAAATTTCGTTGCTTGAAAATCTCGTTGCGTGAAAGCCCTTTGCAGGTAAATACTTTCAACTTTTTGATCTGAAACCTTCGACTGCCCGTAATTTCGCCCTGCCAAACAATTCCTATCTTGTCTTCCACAACCAAACCTATTGTCAAACTCATCGAATGCCCGCGCGACGCGATGCAGGGCTTGCACGATTTTATTCCAACGGAAACCAAAGCGGCCTACATCAACCAACTACTAGGCGTAGGCTTTGATACCCTCGATTTTGGCTCATTTGTCAGCTCCAAAGCCATACCGCAAATGCGTGACACGACTGAAGTGCTGGGTAAACTTGATCTGAGCAAGACCAAAACCAAACTATTGGCCATTGTAGCCAACGAGCGCGGGGCAGAAGACGCCTGTCAATTTTCGCAAATACAGTATCTCGGCTACCCCTTCAGCATCAGTGAAACGTTTCAAAAGCGCAACACCAACGCCACCATTGCCGAGAGTGTGGAACGCACCAAATTCATTCAGGAAATGTGTGTACAATACGAAAAAGAACTCGTGCTCTACATCTCCATGGGCTTTGGAAATCCTTATGGCGACCCCTGGAACGTAGAAACCGTGCATCGTTGGGTGGACGCGCTGGTGCCGTTAGGTATTCGTACATTCTCTCTCTCGGATACAATTGGTTGCTCCAACCCGCAGAATATTTCATACCTGTTCAGCAACCTCATCCCGGCCTACCCGGACATCGAGTTTGGGGCGCATTTGCATACACTACCGCACAATTGGCGAGAAAAAATAGAGGCCGCATGGGCCAGTGGTTGCCGTAGGTTCGATGGTGCTTTGCGCGGGTTTGGCGGATGCCCCATGGCCAAAGATGACCTCACCGGAAATATGGCGATGGAAAATCTTGTGTTTTTCCTCGACGAGGCAAAGGTTGAATCAGGTCTTGACCGCCATGCTTTTGGTCAGAGCCTTGCGATGGCAGATGAGGTCTTTTTAACAACGTAAGTTTTGTTGTCTCATGCATAAAATGCTATTTGCAGTCGCATAGCGACGACATTATGGTAAAAATAGTCCTAATAAGCCCGGCCCATCCCTTACGTGGCGGTATCGCAGCTTCTTCCGAACGGCTGGCGCAGGCCTTGCAAGACGAGGGCCATGAGGTTGTAATCTATTCATTTTCATTGCAATACCCGGCTTTTCTTTTTCCGGGTAAAACGCAATTAACGGATGATCCTGCGCCCTTTGGCCGCCATAGGCTTGCCGACGGAGGCACTCCCGCCCCAATAATTAAAACCCGGCTCAATTCCATCAACCCGCTCAATTGGTTGCTTGTTGGACGTGAAATAGTGCGGGAAAATCCAGGCCAGATTATTGTCCGATTTTGGTTGCCGTTTATGGGGCCAAGCCTTGGTTCAGTGCTTCGGACAGCAAGATTTTTTTGCAGAAATAAACTCCGGGTTACTGGCCTAGTGGACAACATTGTTCCCCACGAAAAACGTTTTGGTGACCGCCCATTTGCCCGTTGGTTTGTGAGCGCTTGTGATGATTTTGTGGTGATGTCCAGATCGGTTGGCGAAGAAATTCGCTCTTTTTTGCCTTCATCAAAAAATATCGAAGGTGTCGTTCGTTTTGCCCCGCACCCTATTTATGATACTTACGGGGAGTCCTTCGCTAAAACGGATGCCAGACATCTATTAAAACTTCCGGAAAACGTTCCGACGGTCCTGTTTTTTGGCTTTATCCGAAAATACAAGGGACTGGATTTGTTGTTGGAAGCACTTCGCCAAACGCCTGAAATTCACGCGATTGTTGCTGGAGAGTGCTACGAAGACTGGGATTTTTACCAAAAAATCATTCAAGCCCACGGCCTTTCCGAACGGGTGCATCTGTTCACGGACTTCATTCCGGCAGAGCAGGTGCGGGTGTTTTTTTCAGCGGCAGACCTTGTTGTGCAACCCTATAAGTCGGCTACTCAGAGCGGCATTTCACAGATCGCTTACCATTTTGAAAAGCCGATGGTGGTGACCAATGTTGGCGGACTTCCAGAAATTGTGACGGATGGTGTATCGGGGTATGTTGTTGAACCAGAATCACTTGCGATTGCGGAAGCCATGCGGGATTTTTTTGAAAACGACAGAGAAAGCGTAATGCGAGAAGGCGTAAAAGCGGAAAAAAGGCGATTCTCCTGGGAGCATTTGGTTGAACAGCTTTTGGGATAAAAATGCATAAGCCCGATCACAATGAATGCGACCGGGCTTTTTTGTGATCCCGACAGGGCTCGAACCTGTAACCTACAGATTAGAAATCTGTTGCACTATCCATTGTGCTACGGGACCAATGGCAGCGCAAAAGTAAAAATTTTCAGCAAGCCAAACTTCTATCTACTCCTCAAAAGTTCCAATCTCCAATTGTCAGCCGAACTGGTTTTCCGCAGACGCGCTATCTTTCGCACAAAACAAGTCGCAAGTATGACACCCACCGTCTCGAACGTCCAGATAGAAGAAGGCTGGAAACAAGCGCTGGCCGAGGAATTTCAAAAGCCTTATTTCGCAGAGATCAAGGCCTTTTTGCTGGCCGAAAAACAGGCTGGAAAAACCATTTACCCTCCAGGCCCGCTGATTTTCAACGCGTTCAATAAAACGCCTTTTGAGTCCCTTAAAGTGGTGATACTTGGTCAAGACCCCTATCACAACCCCGGGGAGGCCATGGGACTTTGTTTCTCGGTCCCGCAAGGCGTGAAGACCCCGCCCTCGCTTGTCAACATTTACAAAGAAATAAAGAACAGCCTTGGTATTGCGCCACCTGCGCACGGAGATCTCACACATTGGGCCGAACAAGGGGTGTTATTGCTAAATGCAATGCTCACCGTGGAAGCCCGTAAACCTGCAAGTCATCAAAAAATTGGCTGGCAAACCTTCACGGATGCCGTTATCCGTACTGTTTCAGAAAAAAACGAAGGTGTGGTGTTCTTGCTTTGGGGCAATTTTGCCCGCAGCAAAAAAGCCCTCATTGACGAAACCCGCCACTATGTGCTGGAGTCCGCTCACCCTTCGCCGCTTGCAGGCGATGCATTTCAGGGTTGCGGGCATTTTGTGCGTACAAATGAGATCTTGGAAAAACAGGGGAAGGCGAAGATTGATTGGGCTGTTTCTTGATAGAAGGGAGCGTGGGTGTTTTTTCACCGCAGAGGCGCGGAGGCGCGAAGTTTTTATCTCTGCGTCTCCGCGCCTCTGCAGTGAAAAGAAAAACTATATAAACCTCAACCAAGGAAACGGCGCCAACCATTTAATTTTCTGCAAAACCTTGATTGTCACAGTGTCATTCAAGTTTTCAGCACCCAGTTTTTCAGCAACTGGCCAAATGTGGTGGTGGTAGAAATCAGCCATTTTTGGCACACCCAATTTTGTGTAATATCCCAGGGTTCTTTGCCTTGCTGCCGTTTGTTCTGCCTTATTTTTGTAAAATGGAGTGTCCAGGATATGTATTTCAGCTTTGGCATTCAACAATTTACGCAAAGCAATCAACAACTCCTCAAGGACCGGGAAATACTGCGCGGAAGCGGCCAGTACAACCACATCGAATTGTTTTTCAGGAAAATCGCCTTTCAAAACATCTGCATAGGCAAACTTTAGATTTTCTCTTTCGAATAACCGTGCGCCCTGCTCCAATTCTACTTTGTTAAGGTCAACCGCCCAAACGTCGCAGTTTGCGTTTTCTGCCAGTCGGTTTGCCATCCAGCCGTTGCCACAGCCGAGGTCCAGGATTTTGAGTTTTAAACTTCTCGAAAGTTTTGAACTTTCGGGAAGTTGCCGTACAAAACGCTTCAACGACCGATCTCGCCATTTCCATTCCTGCGCATAAGGGCTTGAAGGCGAGATGTTTGGTAAATTTTTTACCACATCATCTGGCAGCACACGCCCCTCCCGGCGGCGGACTTCGAGGTAGAGGGCTTCTTTCTCTCGATACAATTCGGGCGAGGAGAAGTATTGGACGGAGTCGTATTCCATGTTGCAAAGTACATAGGTTTCTGTAGCGCTATTCCTCCGTACATTAGCCGCTCAAATTTTCCCGGCCAATGCCCACCACAACGACTGACTTAGAATCTGCAAAAAACGCCGACGCGCTCAAACTTTCCGTCTCAAGCTTTAACCGCCTCCTCGAAAAAATTCACGAGGGCGGAGGCGCCAAGCGGATCGAAAAACTCCACAAAGAGGGCAAGATGACTGCCCGCGAACGCATTGACTACCTATTGGACGCTGGCAAACCCAGAATTGAAATAGGTGCCTTTGCGGGCTATGAAATGTATGCCGAGCACGGTGGTTGTCCTGCTGGTGGTGTGGTGGTCGTAATCGGGTATGTGCGCGGTCGTCAGTGTATCGTGGTTGCCAATGATGCAACCGTGAAGGCAGGGGCCTGGTTTCCCATCACGGGAAAAAAGAATCTCCGCGCGCAGGAAATCGCGATGGAGAACCGCTTGCCCATCATTTACCTGGTGGATTCGGCCGGGGTTTACCTGCCTTTGCAGGACGAGATTTTTCCGGATAAAGAACATTTTGGTCGGATTTTCCGCAACAACGCACGGCTATCTTCGGCGGGAATTCCACAAATTGCTGCCATCATGGGGTCTTGTGTTGCGGGTGGCGCGTATTTGCCTATCATGTCGGATGAGGCTTTGATCGTGGAGGGCACGGGAAGTGTGTTCCTCGCAGGGCCATACCTCGTGAAGGCTGCCATTGGCGAAGAAGCGGACAAGGAAGTGCTCGGTGGTGCGGCAACGCACTCGGAAATTAGCGGCGTGACCGACTTTAAAATGCCCGACGATCGGACTTGCCTGGACACCATCAAGGACCTGGTGGACAAATTCGGCCGATTTGATAACGCTGGTTTTGACCGCGTGGAACCCAAACCGGCCGAAGGAAAGCCTGAGGATGTTTTTGAAATCTATCCCGAAAACGGTGCAAAACCCTATAATACCCTTGACCTTTTGCGGCGCATTGTGGACGAGGGTAAACTCACCCAATACAAGGAACATTACGGGAAAACCATCATCACCGCCTATGCGCGTATAGATGGATGGGCAGTGGGCATTGTAGTGAACAATCGCCTGGTTGTGAAAAATGCCAAGGGCGAAATTCAGTTTGGCGGGGTCATCTATTCCGATTCAGCGGACAAGGCCACGCGGTTTATTATGAACTGCAACCAGAAAAAAATTCCGCTAGTGTTCCTGCACGACGTGACGGGCTTTATGGTTGGTACGCGCTCCGAGCATGGCGGTATCATCAAAGACGGGGCAAAAATGGTAAACGCCGTGGCTAATTCTACCGTGCCGAAGTTCACGATCGTTATCGGAAACTCCTATGGCGCGGGCAATTATGCCATGTGCGGAAAAGCCTACGACCCGCGCTTAATCGCTGCCTGGCCTACGGCCAAAATCGCCGTAATGGGCGGTGAGCAAGCCGCTAAAGTGTTGACGCAGATACAAGTACAATCCTTAAAGGACAAAGGTCATGCGCCCGATCCGGCTGCTGAAAAGGAGCTATTGGAAAAAACCAAGGCCAGCTATCTCGCCCAAACCACGGCCTACTACGCTGCCGCTCGGCTATGGGTGGATGCCATCATTGACCCTCGGGATACGCGGCAATGGATCAGTATGGGCATCGAAGCGGCGGACAATGCGCCGGTGGAGAAATTCAATGTGGGGGTGATTCAGGTATGATTGTTATATTTGGCTCGAAATTCACTCTTTATTCACGAACCATTTCTATATTATGAAAATTACTGCACTCAAGTCCCTCTCTTTCATGCTGTTGTCTGTGTTTATGCTATCCAGCATGCCGGCATTCGCTACCACGGCTGCCGTCAATACAGGTACTGCGCAATACACGACCGCGACTGCCACAGAAAGCGGTAAGGTCATCACGAAAAAATCTGAAAAACGCGGCTTCTTTGCCAAGATCAAAAACTTCGGCAAGAAGGCCAAAACGTTTTTCAAAGCTTTGGCGGGTGGTGAGCACAATTTGGTCGTTGCGATCCTGCTTGCTTTTTTCATTGGCTGGACGGGCCTCCACCGTGTGTACCTGGGTGGTCGCCCGATTTTGATTTTGTTTTACATCATCACGTTTGGCGGCATTTTTGGCCTCATACCTTTGATTGACTTTATCCGTCTAATCATCGGGCACATGGGGCACTATGAAGGGAACGACAAGTTCCTGGCTGCTTTCGATTCGGCTAAGTAATTATTGGTTGCAAAAGAATTTGTGCTGAGGCCCGCCTTTTGGAAGAGAGGCGGGCTTTGGTTTTTTTGGTGGGGGCGTTTTTCACTTATAAGGAAAGGCGCGTGCGTTTTACTTAAATACTTAAGTCTAAGCGTGGCGGAATCGGATTAAATGGCCTGCTTATATGTGGTTTGGGTGCATAGATCAGATTGATATTTACATGTTATCCACTAACTGGCATCTTTTTCTTCCCAAACTTTTTCAAAGCATGGTAATTTTTCCAATACATTTTCTTTTATACTCATGGTTTCAATAAAGTGAAATAAAATTCTTTTAGAATCAAATAGATCAACCACAATATAATAAAGTAAAAATTTACATAATAAAGCAATTGATAAAACACCAAAACTTATCAATGGGTTCTCATTCCCTGCTACAAAAAGATATAATGGTTGAATTGCGCAATAAAGAAATAGTATAGGCAATACAACTATTTCTTTCAAATGAAATACAGTGGTATGACTTCCAATTAATCTGCTAATAAATAATGTTAATGAGATGCTTCCAATAAGCCCATTGCAAATTTTAAAAAATTTAGAAATGGTTAAAAAGTAACCAACATGTTCTGATGGCTCATCGCCTTTTCCTGGTAGCACAAAATCAGGGTACATTGAAAATAAAGTTAGATACGATATTAATTCAGCTATTATTAGAAAGATACACATGAAAATAAACTTCTTGCGATCTTGATGGTAGGAGATATTTTTATCGTCAATGATTTCAGATTTAAATTCAGACTTATGAACCAAAATTAGATATAGGGCAAATAAAAAATATGAGCTCAAGAAATTTAGAGCATTTTCAATTAAGGTCAATGATAAATATGAAAAATTTACACTTTTTAGAATAAATTCAGGGAAATGAATCTTCATTCCGAAACGGATAAAAAAGGCTAAGTATAATAATGACCAAGCTCCCCAAAGGTAGCTCCAATTTTTTGAAAAATACTTTTTTAAGTTATCTATCGAATGTTCTAAGATTGCTTCATTATAGTTGAATCTTTGTATGTATTTCTTATCTTTTAACGATTTAATTAAATCTACTTTTTTCCATCCATATTTTGTCGGTTCACCAATAATAAAAATAAGACATGCAAAGACTAGATGCATAATTATGACATAGAATACAATCATTTTAGGCGCACAGTATTTTGGCCAAACACTATTGCCTGACGTTTCTGCTAAGATTGCTAAGATTGTTCCTATCGTTAGAAGAGCAGAAAAAATATATTTGAAAGATAATATTGCAATATTATTGTTTTTTCCTGAATCGAATAGGTCTTTAGATAAGCTCATAGTTTTGTTTTTTTTAGAAGTTGTCTGGGTTATTCTGTTGCATTTATAAAGAGGCCTGCTTATCTTAGAATAACTCAAACAATTTCTTGAATATAATTGAGGGTTTTTTAATTCCGTTTTTTCTTTTGGTGGACGTGAGTGGAAACGAAGTAGATGATCTTGTGGATGCTATTGCCTATTTCCACATTTTCCGCCGCAGTCAAAAGACCCAGGCGCGGTGGAAGGAGAGGTCAGGCTTTGTTTTTTTGTCGGTCTGGTATTCCATCAGGTCTGCTTAAATGCTGAAACCAGGGTTTACGACAAAACGATTATTATGCCAGACTCTGGCCTGATTGAGCGCTAGTCTTCTGATGGCTTCAGTAGTCCGAGTTCCGGCTACACCAAACCACCATAGGTACAACGTTTCGTACATATTCGTGCCTTGGAAATTCCAGTCTGAATCGCATGTATTACCCCAAGGACAAGCGGTGCCTCCGTTGTGATCTTTAAATTTATGGTGCGTTTCATGCAAGATAGTACCGGCACGACTGGGGACATCCATTTGGTAGAAGAATGGCAGATAAAGTTCGATCCTGCCATTTTGGAAAATCCCGTGATCCGAGAATCGAGTTGCAAAAGCAGTGCCGTTTCCACAAGCAGCATCAAGTTCCTCGGCATGTATAGCACAATAGGGAAAAGCCCAACGTAACGCATTTCCACTAAAATCGCTCATATTTCTAGCGTAATCATCAGATGAGTAGGCCATTAAATAAAGTGTGTTAAGCGCTCTTGCAAAGGGGAGATTCACGTTGCATGGAGCTTCAACACCAAGCCCACCGTCCCAATCACCTATGTGAATTTCGAACTGAACCCAGACAAAATCTACAAACTCTTGATTGCAAATGGAAGAGGCATAAAAATTGTCTCCGCTTAAATCATTATTCAGAGGCGGTATCGTGCAAACATTGTTGGATCCGCCAGAAATAGAGATGTAGGCTGCGAAGAGCACCAGATAGAGAGCGTACTTTGCCATGGTTATTGTTTATTTAGTTTTGGTGAATCAGTTGGAGCCTTGAGATCGAACTTAAATTCTGCGGGCATATCCGGATGTGGAACAGACCTTATATCGGTTTGCTTGGAGGTAATCATCCAGTGTTGATCCTTTGGTATGATTGCACGTAGCTGATCCGCTTTGAGTTGTTCTTCGCCTCCTAATTGTGAAGTTAGGATTCCTCGAATTGCCATCTGCCTTACCGTAATATCCTCACTATTAACAAGCGTGTTCAGATGTCTGAATGCAGTTTCGTTGCCTTTCATTGCCAGTTGTGATATTCCTTCTGTGGCAGTAGTGCTAATAATGGACTCCTGCGCACGGGTTGAATATTCCGGATCCTTAGATTTTTCTGCCCCGGGCACTCTCGAAGCGATGGAGTACAGCCCATCTAAAGACGCATCCGTCTCGAGATCCGAAAGCGTTAGAATGAGTTGCGCTCTTGCATAGTATAGATTTTCGGGAACTCGTTGATAAGTACTTATAATTTCTATATGAATCGTTGAATCAGCCCTTATGCGTGACAAGGATTCCTTATAATGCAAATCTGCGGAATCACCAAATGCATTCAAAGCTCTCATATGTGCCTGCAGTGATTGCGATTGCGGTGAGTTTCCGAAAATCTCCAGTTGCTTTTGCTCTGGATCAAAAAATAGCACCTTGTCTGGCTTTTTACACTGCCAAGATGCAAGCACCGCCAAAAACAGGAGGAAAATGCTTGTAACGAATGGTTTTGGTAAAGTAATCATGTTGAAATATTGAGTATTACAAAAGGATTGAAGTGCCCAGGGGAACGGAGGAGGTTATTTGATTCACTTAACACTTTTTATGGAGTAAAAGTAAATCTCAGTCTCAACTTACCAAATCATCTAACGGATATTTTGTGTTAACCCAACTTTTTCTGGCTCTTTCCTAGTATCGGCGGACTTTTGATCCAAAGAAACCTGGCTACCCCACCGCCGCCTGCACCTCCGCCCACCTACGCCTTGACACTTCCAGCACGTCACCATTTGACAGGGTCATCCGTTGTTCCGGCAGGAGGTTTTTAATGTGCAAGCGATTGACCAGGTGCGATTTATGTACTCGCAGGAAAATTTTGCTGGGCAGCGATTCTTCCAGGTCTTTGAGGGTTTTTGATACCAAAATCGGTTTGCTGTTGCGGGCGAATATCCGGGCATAATTGGACTCGGCTTCTATACGGTACAGATCGGCCAAGGGTATAAAATGTGTGCCTTCGGTGGTGGCCACTGCGAGTCGTTGCTGGGAATGCTCGCCCGTGTTCATATTGTGGAGGAAATTTTGGATGATGCCTTCACTGCGCAGTTTTGCGTCTCTTTTTTTAAAAAAGTGGGCTATGGTGGCGTTCAGTTCTGCCGGGTTGACGGGTTTGAGCAGGTAGTCCAGAGCGCTTAGCCGCAGAGCGCCGATGGCGTATTTGTCAAAGGAGGTGATAAAAACGACCTCAAACTCAGGCTTTTCCAATCTGCGCAACATCTCCAGGCCATCGAGATTCGGCATTTCAACATCGCTGAAAACGAGCTGGGGCTGCAGGCGCTGTATGGCTTCCAGGCCTTCCAGTCCGTCGCGACAGGTAGCGAGCACGTGCAGACGCGGGTGCTGGTCCTGTAAGAGCAAGCGCAATTGCGTGGCGGCAAAAGGGTCGTCTTCGACAATGAGCGTTCGGATCGGTTCTAGCATATTACTTTATTTCACGCAACGCCGCAACGGCGCAACGTTTGAACGAGGTGGTTTCGCGCAACGCCGCAACGTTTGAACGAGGTGGTTTCACGCAACGCCGCAACGGCGCAACGTTTGAACGGGGTGATTTCACGCAACGACGCAACGGCGCAACGTTTGAACGGGCTGATTTCACGCAACGACGCAACGGCGCAACGTTTGAACGGGCTGATTTCACGCAACGACGCAACGG
>JBJXGZ010000119.1:0-5343 GCA_046160625.1 Saprospiraceae bacterium | reverse complement strand
CCACGCCTCGTTTGTCAATCACTTTGACGGCCACCTGCCTATGTTCGCCCAATTCAAAGGGCAGCGACGTTGTGCCTCGATATGTTTCAATCAGTTCCGGGTCAATTTCAGCCGAAAGCGTTTTTGCCAATGAAGCCCAACCACTTTTCCCGTCTGCCATTGGGAAAAAGATTTGCGCCGGGTGCAGAAAACGGTCGTTGTAATCGCTGTCGAGCAGCCACATGGCAATGTCACCTTTACCGCCACTTTCCATGCGTTGTTCGGCTACGTTGTAATAGTCAAAACCCCTTACCTCCACCGTGTATTTGCCTTTGTCTTCGCCTTCGGCAATTTGGCGAAGCCGCACGTCTGGTTGACCGATAAGCCAAAAGGAATCGCCTTTTTGTTTCTTTTTCAAATCCTCCACCAATAGGTCGGTGTCAATCTGTGCAAGCAAAATACCCAATCCGCCCCAAGTGCTTTTCTCCACATATTCATGTACCCCGGCATCAAATTGATAAGCCAGGAACAACACCTTTTGCACCTTCGGGCGAAGGTTGAAGGCTTGCGTCATGGCACGGTCGAGCCATGATTTATCCATCGGTGTGTACTCGTTACCGATAACAACAGCATACAACGCACCCGCCGCTCCACTGTCTGTGTGTTCTTCGGCACGGGCATGGACGTGTGAAATATTCAGGTCGGCATCCCCGGCGGCGGTGGCTAACAATTCGAGATTTTGGAAATGGATGCGCTGTCCCGACTTACCCCGTATTCCCTTGCTTATCAGTTCGTCGAGCATGGTTTGGAGCTTAGTCGTGGCGGTTTCAGGGGCGGTATCGGAAAGGTAAAGATTGGTTTCGTCGGGCGAAGCGGCTACAGCACTCGGCACAGCCTCAACGGTGAAGGGTGAACAAACGCGCATCCGCTTTTTGTCCTCAAGTGGGAAGTCATATAGGTTTTCTTGTTGGGAGGGTTTATTATTTGCAATATCCTCAAGTTTAATGTGTGGCACTTGCCGATAGATAAAATCACCTACCACACCCTCGCTTTCCGCTCGGAGGCGATAATATGAGAAAACCGCACTCATTAATCGCTGTTTGGCGAGGGCTATTGCAACTCGACTGGTATCGCAAGTTATCCACCGTCTTCCCCATTTTTCTGCAACAAAGGCTGTCGTTCCACTTCCGCAAGTAATGTCCAGCACTAGGTCGCCGGGGGAAGTTGTCATTAGAAGACAACGTTTGATTGCTTCGGCAGCTGTTTGTACTACATATAATTTCTCTCCCGTAAATCCCCGTTCGCCTAATCCCATCCAAATATTATTCATGGGGAAAACAGGGAAATCATCTAAATACCTTTTATATTCAATTCGATTCCCAATTTCAATAATTCTTCCTTGCTCCGCCAATCGCTTTAGCCCTTCTGGGTGTGTTTTCCAGTGTGAGCCTGATGGGGGTAGGAATTTTTTCCCATTAAATTCAAATGGAACTCTCCCCTCTGCTGATTCTCCTGATGACATTAATGGAGTACCGTCAAAGATTTTAAAATCTGATGAAATGCTTTCTAGGTTCTCTTTTTCATCTTTGGTCATTCCCCTCCAGTTGCCAGTTTTTGTTTCCTCTAAAAGGGTGTAGCCAGTTGCTCCTTCTTTCCCGGATTCTTTTGAGATAAACAGCTTTCTATAATGTATTGCTCTTTTGTCTTTTGCGTACCAAAGGATGAAGTCATTTAATGATGGCAAAAGGGTAGTGGGTGTGCCACCTGTTTTGGTGAAACTTATCAAACTTACAAAATTCTCACCTCCAAACACCTCATCTAAAATGCAGCGTACCCGATGCACATTTTCGTCTGAAATCTGTACGAAAATGCTTCCGCTTTCGGTAAGTAAATCTTTGGCGAGTAACAGGCGGTCGCGTAGGTAGGTGAGGTAGGAGTGTATGCCCAGTTGCCAAGTATCGCGGAAGGCTTTTATCATTTCCGGCTCGGTGCTTAGGTCTTGGTCGCCGTTATCTGACACGTCTCGCTTATCCGTAAATGGTTGAAAATTAGACTTGTATTTGATGCCATAGGGTGGGTCGAAATAAATCATCTGCACCCCGCCCGCCATTGCTTCCTTTTCGAGCAGGGAATTCATTACCAAAAGCGAGTCGCCCGCAATGAGTCGGTTTTGCCAGTTTTGAGCGTGTTTGTAAAATTCGAGTGCTTCGCCCAATGGCAAATCGGGCTGCGAAAATAAATCGCCCTGCACCCCCATCCCGCGTTTGCGGACGGCTTGCATTACCCGACGGGCATCAATGTGTTCGTGTGTGTGTAGGCTGACTGTGGGAATATCGAAAGCGGTACGCTCGGCTTTTCCCGCCCATTGCAGGGAGGGGTCAATGTGCGGATCGTAGGCGTAGGTTCTTTTAGCCTTGCCCACCGATTCGTTTTCATCCACCAATCCAATAGGCGGGTTATTAAGGCGGGTTTGGGTACGGTGGTCGTTTTGTTCGATTTGGATGGGCGTAGCGGAAGCGTTGGATTTCTTAGCCATAGGGTAGGGTTTGAGCATTCTTGCGCTGGCAAAGAAATGTGTTTTCCTTGGAATTTGCTTTTTCGCTGTCCTTTGCCACCGCTGGAAACTCAATCCTATTGCGAATCAGTGTCTATGTTTTCATCCAAAAGCCACAGTAATTGAGCGGTAGGTCTGTACGCGGTCTGTCGCTCTCAGGTTTCTGAATTTACCCAAATCTTGGTCGGGGCGGGAGATGAAGACTCTCAAAAAAAATCAAAAATTTGGCTTTTCACCATTCTTTACCATCCTAAGATACAGTAATCTTTCAGTATCCGGCATCCTTAAAGACTTCCGTTCAACATAGTCTCGCCACTTAATATCTTCATACAAGCATTTGATAAAATAATAATTTTGATAGCGTTCCAAAATATCATTATTCTGCCAATCCTCTTCCCAAATCTCGTTTATTACTCTTTCTATAGAGTATGCATCCCAACCGTATTTGTCAGACAGAGTTATCAGTGTTTCGGAATAGGAGAACGTCAGTCCGCCAAAATTCGTGTCATTCATAATCAGCTTACTCTTATATAGCTCCACAAGTTCTGCCTTAATTATGTTTTTTTTGCTTGTGGCCCACTCATCCTTTGCTCTCATTTCTTTCCTGTGCTGACGTTCAACCTCATGTTTGTTTTTGTCCATTATGTAGAGCATAATGACAACTCCAATTGTGATTCCCAAAAATAGTAGCTCCATAATTTGGTAAAGTATAAAATTGTTAAAACTATTGGTTAAGCAAAGAAATATGACTCTGCTGAGATTCGATTCTGAAATCTGCAATCTTGTCGTGCTTACTCCAAATCGGTATCTACATTTTCCGTCAACAGCCACTCCAAAAGAGCAGACGGGGCATAACCCGTTAACCCTTCCCCGTTCTTAGTATCCACCCAATCGTACACCTCCGGGGCATAGACAAAATCTTTACATTGATTGGCTGGTATCACCGTTTTTATACCGTTTTTTTCCTGTTTCGGAAGGTCAAATCCAAAGCGTTCAAAGAGGCGGTAAGACTTCATTGCCTTGTAAATGTTAATAAGTGCTTTGACATAAATCTTTGGAGGCATTTTTCCTTTATCCCTTTTGTCGAAGTCGGTAAAAATCTTGCTGCCGTATTTGATGATCTCTACTAAATCCCTTTCGAGGTTTCCTACGGGACGGTAGTGTTGGGCCAAAGGGGAAGTATATTTTTCCGTCCATTTCATTTGCCATTCCTTTATTAGGAGCTCAGCCATTGCTTTGTTAGGCACTATCAAATGTAGGTGCGGATTGTATGTTCTTCGGCTTGGATTGAAGTTGCATTCCAAGCATTTTATACCCATGAATTTGATTTCCCCACCCCGTTGACTTTGCTTTCTATACTTATTTTTGATTTGTCGGAATGCCTTGTTTACCCCTGAAAACCACAGCTCCAATTTTTGGGCAGGGACGGACTTTTGGGTGAGCGTGACAAAGTGCGGGTCTTCCCAAGTTTGAATAACGGGTAAGTAGCGATTGATGATTTCCGCCTTTCTGATGCTGGCACAAAGTGGGCAGAATTTGTTTTTGCAGTATTTCCCGTGGATGCGTCCTTTGTGGCCGACCAACACGCGCTGGCAATGAAAGGTATTCCAGAAAGTGCGGGCAAGTTCGTGTTCCCCTCTCTTTTCCAACTCGGAAGCAACCCATACGCACAATGCCTGGGCTGTGAGTTTTCGTTTTGCGCGGCCTTTCAAAGCCTGTTTATCGGTCAAGTCTGTACCCTTCCCTAAGAGCGTTCGTACTTGCATTTCTGTGGTACGCTCCGTTTTGGATGTCGCACTATCTGCTAACGTATAGATTGCCTTTTCGGAAGGCATTGAGTTGTTCTTTTTCATAGCCTAAGCGTTTTTGTTGCGAGCGGTAGCCGCCCGTTTGTTGTTATCAAAAAGAGATTGTGTAAAAGCCTCAACGACTTCCTGATGGCGGAAGCGGACAATGCCACCCGTGCGGTACTTTTTTAGAACACCGCTTTTTACTTTGTTGTCAACCGTTGCAATGCACACGCCCGCAAGGTCGGCGGCTTCTTTTCGGGTGAGTAGTTTTTGACTGTCAGCAGTTGCGGCGGTGGGTGGGCATTCAGAAATGACCTTGCGCAACGCTTGTTCAACGATGTTCCGAATCGTTGATTCAGGGATAGAAATAAGCACTATGTCTTGCATATCGCATGAGTTTTGTTGCTGCGAAGGTGCAAGTGTGCTATTCCCGTGTGCAATAACGTTTAGGTAACCGTTACTTTTTTTCTTTGAAAATCAATTACTTATGGCGTTTTGTGTTTTCTCTAATGCCATAAAATTGGGGTGAATACCCTGAATAAAGTTTTTCGTAGGTGTCGGCTTTAGTTTTGCGGTCAGTCGCTGGCCTCAAGTATTGGGGGATGCTGTGCGATTCTGTAAAGCAGTCTTGTATCGTATCATATTCAAACTTTTCAATCCATCCCTTTTTTTTCAATTCGACAAACAGTTCGGCCAACTCTTTTTGATTGCCTAACCATTGGATTTTTTTGCCAGCAATTCGGATAACTTCCATTTGCATTTGCTGCGTTTGTTCGGGCTGTATGGGTGTCGCATCTTCGATTAATCTTGTTATGTATTGTATCCGTTTGTCGTAACCCTCATTCATGGGGCAATTGGCGGGTTTGGTGCATATTTCTTTATGCTTTGCATAATTCCTTTTAAGCATTTTATCACACCACTCCAAAAACGGCAATTCCAGATTTTTTGAAATAGTTCCAACCTTATCTTCTATGTAACTTTGGAAGTCTCTCCATTCATCCTTTTGATAGATTATTTTGG